>JAGCXV010000040.1 GCA_017961175.1 Bacteroidales bacterium | reverse complement strand
GTCAAGGACGGAAGCATAGAATTCGACCACGTATGCTTCTCCTACAAGGAAGGCGGCGGATATGCACTGGAAGACATAACCCTTTCGATAGAGGCCGGCCAGACTATCGGGATAATAGGAGGAACCGGTAGCGGAAAAAGTACATTGGGTTCACTTATCAGCCGTCTTTATGATGTCAGCAAAGGCTCTATAAAGGTAGGCGGAGTGGATGTGAGAAACTATGCTCTCAAGCCTCTGAGAAACGAGGTTGCAGTTGTGCTTCAGAACAATACGCTTTTCAGCGGAACGGTTCTGGATAACCTCAGGTGGGGGAAGGAAGACGCCACGGAAGAAGAATGCCGCCAGGCCTGCATCGCCGCCTGTGCGGACGAGTTCATCTCTGCACTTCCGGAGGGATATCATACCCGGGTGGATCAGGGAGGAGCCAATTTCTCCGGCGGCCAGAAACAGAGGCTTTGCATTGCCAGGGCCCTTCTGAAATCGCCGAAAGTGCTGATTCTGGACGATTCAACATCGGCGGTAGATACCGCTACGGACGGTAAGATAAGGGACACCTTTGCCCAGAAGATTCCGGGCACAACCAAGATAATCATATCCCACAGGATACTCAGTATCCAGCACGCAGACAAGATAATCGTGATGGACGATGGCCGCGTGAAGGGATTTGACTCTCACGATAACTTGCTTAAGAATAACGATATATATCGGGATATCTACTCTATGCAGACATCCGGAGGAGAAGGAGACTTTGATGAGAATGGGTAGCCCACATATGAAAGAGAGGGGATTCGTACCGGCCGATGGTAAGCTCAAGCTTTCCACCGTTACGCGGCTATTTGGCCTGATTCTCAAGCATAACAAATGGAAGATCGCCATTGTCTTGCTCTGCATCCTGGTATCCACACTTGCCACTCTGGCCTCCACGCTGTTTACCAAGACCTTGCTGGATGACTATGTGGTGCCGATGATAGGGCAGGCCAGTCCTGACTATTCTCCTCTGGCGATAGCTCTGGTCAAACTGGCCGCGGTTCTCATCATCGGAATGGGTGCCTCGTATCTGCATAGCATAATGACGGTTTATATCAGCCAGGGAACGCTAAAGACTCTGAGGCATAACCTGTTCGAGCATATGGAGAAACTGTCTCTTAGCTATTTCGACTCCCGCAGCCACGGAGACATCATGAGCGTCTATACCAATGATGTGGATACTCTCCGCCAGGTAATAGGGCAGACTATTCCGCGTCTCTTCCAGTCTCTGGTAACGATTATTTCCACTTTCGTGAGCATGATCGTGCTCAGTCTTCCGCTTAGCGCAATCTCCGTAGTGATGGCGTTCCTGATGTACTATGTGACCAGGAAACTTGGCGGCCTTTCCAAGAAATATTTCAAGAAGAGGCAGGAGATGCTGGGCAAGGTGAACGGCTTCATCGAGGAGATGGTTTCCGGCCAGAGGGTGGTGAAGGTTTACTGCCACGAAGACAAGGCAATAGAGCAGTTCTCTGAACTCAATGAGCAGCTGAGGCAGAGTGTCTACAACGCCAACAAGATAGGCAACATCGTGATGCCTGTAAACGGAAACCTCGGCAACCTGGGCTATGTGTTCATCGCCACGGCTGGAGCGGCAATCGCCCTTTCGGCACTTACCGGATGGTATTTCTGCGGCCTTAACGGCTCTGTCCTTACCATTGGTACCCTGGTAGCTTTCCTTACCCTTCACAAGAACTTCACAAGGCCTGTAACCCAGATAAGCAACGAGATCAACAGCATAGTTATGGCCAGTGCCGGAAGCGACAGGGTTTACGATCTGATGGACCAGAAAGAGGAGGAAAATGACGGAAAGGTTACCCTGGAGAAGACCGGTGAATGCCAGTGGTGCTGGAAAACCCAGGAAGGAGAGTCTATTCCGCTCAAGGGAGAGGTCAGCCTCAGCGATGTGGATTTCAGCTATGTGGAAGGAAAGCAGGTGCTCTATGACATCAACCTGACGGCTTATCCGGGACAGAAGATTGCCTTTGTCGGAGGAACAGGAGCAGGCAAGACCACTATCACCAACCTCATCAACCGCTTCTATGAGATCCAGGACGGGAAGATTACATACGATGGTCTGGATATCAAGGATATAGAAAAAGACTCGCTGAGAAAGAGTCTTGGAATCGTGCTTCAGGAAACCCATCTGTTCTCAGGACGAATAATTGACAATATCCGCTACGGAAGGCTTGACGCTACCGATGCTGAATGCATAGAGGCTGCCAGACTGGTTTGCGCCCACAGTTTCATACACCGTCTTCCGTTCGGCTACGATACTGTAATCTCAGGAGACGGCGGCAACCTTTCACAGGGAGAAAGGCAGCTGCTGGCAATCGCCAGAGCCGCTGTGGCTGCTCCGCCTGTGCTGATTCTGGACGAGGCTACATCTTCAATCGATACCCGTACGGAAAAGCTCATCCAGAAGGGAATGGATGAACTTATGAAAGGCCGCACCACATTCGTTATAGCCCACAGGCTTTCCACCATCCTAAATGCCGATTACATTATGGTAATGGATCACGGAAGGATAATCGAAAGGGGAAAGCACAACGAGCTTCTAGCCCTCAAAGGCAAATACTATGAACTTTTCACCGGCAACCAGATTGCAGGCTAGGCCCAGATCAGAAGGCCTGCGCAAATCATTGCTCCAGATACAACAAGGTCTATCAGGCAGAATCCCATTATGTCCCTGGCGTTAAGCTTGGCGATGGCCAGTGCAGGCAGGGCCCAGAACGGCTGGATAAGGTTGGTCCAGGCGTCTCCCCATGCGATTGCCATTCCGGTAAGGCCCGGATCCACATTCAGCTGGGAACCGGCGGTAAACATAATAGGGGCCTGGATAGCCCAGTGTCCGCCTCCGGAAGGAACGAACATATTCAATATCGCTGCGCAGAGGAATGTAAGAAGCGGGTAGGTGGTATGGTTGGAAATTGAAATGCAGGCGTTGCTGACCTCAGTTCCGAGGCAGATTCCGCTTTCTCCAACTCCCATTATGATTCCCATGATACCTGCGTAGAACGGGAACTGGAGAATGATGCCGGCTGCTCCGGTTGCGCTCTTTCCGAATGCCCTAACGTATGCCAGAGGAGTTCCGTGAAGTATGATTCCCGCAAACAGAAAGAGCATAATCACACAGTTAAGGTCTATGCTGCCGCCCTTTACCAGCTTGATTATAAGGAAGGAAAATCCCATTAGAGATATTATCCAGCTGAGAATTCTGCTGTTTTCAAGATGCTCGGCAGGTGAAGATGGCTTTTCCTTCTGAACAGGAGCATCCTCCTGCAGAAGGGCAGGATCTATCGAGATTACATTCTCCGCTTTAGGGTGCATCAGAGAATTAACCAATACCAGTGCGGCAATGATAAGTGCCACCATAACCAGATTGTGAGGGTCCAGAATGGTATTTGAAACAGGTATAGGATTCTCAACCGCGCCTCTTGTTATTTCCTTGAGTCCGGCTCCCGGAGTGGCCATAGTAAGAGGTATGGATCCGGAAAGGCCGGCGTGCCAGACAACAAAGCCGCTGTAGGCAGAGGCTATCAGAAGGCGGTAGTCCACTCCGCGGAGTTTGCGGGCGATTTCCTTGGCGAATATCACTCCCACAATAAGTCCGAAACCCCAGTTAAGCCAGCAGGCTATGGCGGATATGCCTGTAACCAGGGCTATTGCTGCGGCAGGGGACTTCGGCAGGGAAGCCAGGGAGCTGATACCTCTCTTTACCAGTGGCGCAGAGGCCAGCGTAGAGCCGCAAACCAGTACCAGGGCCATCTGCATCGCGAAGGCCAGAAGGCTCCACACTCCGTTGCCCCAGTGCTCGATAACTTCCACAGGGGTCTGGTGGCAAACCGGGATGGTTATGGCGACCGCGATAAGGGTCAGGATTATTGCAAAAATGAACGGGTCCGGGAGATATTTCTGGACCACTTTGACACACGCCTTGATTATTCTCTGAAACATAGGACTTTGATTTGACGTGGCAAATATACTTAAAAAGAGGGGATGGTGTTATTGATGGAAAAAAATCTTGTTTCCGGCATTTTTGCTTATAATTTTTTTCATTTTTTTTGTGTCGGGTTGAAAATTTGTTATATTTGTCATACATAAAAAAACTATTGGCAAACATTAATAAACGAATATGAAGAATATTGATTGGGGAAAGTTATCTTTCTCTTACACAAAGACAGATTACATTGCTTACAGCACATTCAAGGATGGCAAATGGTCTCCGGCTAAACTGATACCGGATGCAGATATTCCGGTAAGTCCTTATGCAGGAGCGTTTCATTATGCATCCGGCTGTTTCGAGGGAATGAAGGCATTCAGGGGAGCAGACGGCAAGGTCCGTCTTTTCCGTCCTGAGGAAAATGCAAAGAGAATGGTCCGTAGCGCCGGCTATCTGGATCTTGCATGTCCTTCCATTGAGCAGTTCATTGATATGTGCGTTATGGTTGTAAAGGCAAATGCAGAGTATATCCCTCCATTTGAGACAACCGCTTCCTTATATCTGAGACCGCTCCTTATCGGTACTAACCCGCAGCTTGGTATCCGTTCTTCATCAGAGTCTACCTTCATGGTAATGGCCTCTCCTGTAGGAACATACTCAGGAGACAAGATCCTGGTTCCGGGCACTGCAGTTATCAGCAGGAACCACGACAGGGCAGCGCCTAACGGCAGCGGAAGCTACAAGGTTGGAGCAAACTACGCTCAGAGCCTCCACCCTTACAACCTGGCTCACAAGCAGGGTTACAGGGAACTTCTGTTCACCGATGCCTTGACTCATCAGTACATTGAGGAGTTCGGTTCTTCCAATTTCTTTGCAATAAAGGGCAATACATATATTACTCCGGACAGTAAGAGCGTGCTTCCTTCCATTACTAACGCTAGCTTGAGAACCTTGGCTGAAAGCCTTGGAATGAAGGTGGAAATGAGGCCGATACCTGTAACCGAACTCTCTGAGATGGACGAGGCCAACTCTTGCGGAACGGCAGTTGTCATCACTCCTCTGTCCAGGATAGACGACAAGGTACGCCTTGAGGATGAGACTCCTAGCCATATCTACAAGTTCGGCGACGAGTGCGGTCCTAAGTCACGCGCCCTGTATGAGAAGATGATAGGAATCCAGAAGGGTCTTATTGACGATCCATTCGGATGGATAATGTTTGTTGATTGCTAATCCTGAGGGAAGAAACAGAATGACAGCTCAGGATCTGGAGGTTATCCTCCGCGACGAAGGGGCAGACAGGGCCATCGCCGAGGCGAAGAATTATATTTCTTCCCAGACCGAAGACCTTGATTTTGCCTATTACATCCTGGGCAACGCTTACCGGAAGAAAGGGGATTGGCAGGGGGCGATCAACAATTACCTAGAGGCGATGGATATCAACCCCAACTCTCCGGCCAGGCAGGCTTACGAGATGGCTAACGACATCCTGGACTTCTTCAACAAGGATATGTATAACCAATAGAAATTCAAACCAATACCAATTATAACACTATGGCTAAGATGAAAGGTGCGACCGTAATCAACACCGAGCGCTGCAAGGGATGCGGCTTGTGTGTGGTTGCGTGTCCATTCCAGGTTCTCGCCCTTTCCGACAAGAGCGTGAACCGTAAGGGGTACAACTTTGCTGTTACCGTCAAGGAAGACACTTGCACCGGTTGTACTTCTTGTGCTGTAGTTTGTCCTGACGGATGTATAACCGTCTACCGTAAAAAGGAGGAATAAATTATGGCAGATCAGGAAATTACTTTGATGAAAGGCAACGAGGCCATTGCCCATGCGGCAATCCGTTGCGGATGTGACGGATACTTCGGGTATCCTATCACCCCTCAGAGCGAAGTGCTCGAGACCCTTGCCGAGCAGAAACCTTGGGAAACCACCGGAATGGTAGTTCTCCAGGCTGAGAGTGAGACTTCTTCTATCAATATGGTTTACGGCGGCGCCGGATGCGGAAAGAAGGTTATGACATCTTCTTCAAGCCCTGGAGTCAGCCTTATGCAGGAAGGCCTGTCCTATATGGCAGGTTGCGAGATACCTTGCCTTGTAGTTAACGTCAGCCGCGGCGGCCCTGGTCTGGGAACCATCCAGCCGAGCCAGGCAGACTATTTCCAGAGCTGCAAGGGCGGTGGACACGGAGACTATCACCTGATAGTACTTGCTCCTTCTTCAGTTCAGGAGACTGCTGATTTTGTGGATCTTGCATTTGAACTTGCATTCAAGTACAGAAACCCTGCAATGATTCTTTCAGACGGTGTTATCGGCCAGATGATGGAGAAGGTTGTCCTTCCTCCTTTCAAACCGAGAAGGACCGAGGAGCAGATCCTTAAGGAGTGCCCTTGGGCTGCTACCGGAAGACCTAAGACAAGAAAGCCTAACGTAATCACTTCCCTGGAGCTGGATCCTGCCAAGATGGAGGAAATCAACATCCGCATCCAGAAGAAATACGCTGAGATTCAGGAGAAGGAAGTCAGATTCGAGGAGTTTATGCTGGAGGATGCCGAGTATGCCATCTGCGCATTCGGTTCTGCCGCCAGAATCGCAAAGAAGGCTATCGAGGATGCCAGAAAGGAAGGCATCAAGGTCGGCCTGCTGCGTCCGATCACTCTCTGGCCATTCCCTTACAAGGAAATCGAGGCTCTTTCCAAGAAGGTAAAGGGTATCCTTTCCCTGGAAATCAACGCCGGCCAGATGGTAGAGGATATCCGCCTTGCAGTTAACGGCAGGATTCCTGTTAACCATTACGGCCGTCTGGGCGGAATCATTCCTGCTCCGGATGAGGTTGTCAACGAACTCAAGAAAATGATGTAGGAGGTATTGCTATGGATATTAAAGAGATAATTCAACCCGAGAATCTGGTTTACAAGAAACCTGAACTTCTGAACGATACGCCTATGCATTACTGCCCTGGCTGCAGCCACGGTGTCGTACACAAACTTGTCGCCGAGGTGATTGCAGATATGGGCATGGAAGAAAAGACCGTGGGAGTTTCTCCTGTGGGATGTGCCGTATTCGCATACAAGTATATCGATATAGACTGGCAGGAAGCCGCTCACGGAAGGGCACCTGCGCTGGCAACCGCCATCAAGAGG
>JAGCXV010000039.1 GCA_017961175.1 Bacteroidales bacterium | reverse complement strand
CCGTGGATTCTTCTCGGGCTTGGAATCGCTCTCTTGATTTGGGGCATAATCAGATACATCGCGATGAAGAAGAAAAACAAGGACTTTTTCGGCCGCAGCATTGAATCTGACCCGCCTCATATCGTGGCGCTTAAGAAACTGGAGAAAATCCGCACGGAAAAGCTCTGGCAGAGCGGCAAGGAGAAACTTTTCTACACCGGTGTTACTGATGCTGTCAGGGAATATATCGAGAAGCGCTACAGCGTAAGGGCTATGGAGCAGACTTCCACTGAGATAATGGAGTCTTTGAAAGACAAGAAGATAGATGAGAAGATCCTCGGCGACCTGGGAACCATGTTCTCCACTTCGGACCTTGTGAAGTTTGCCAAGCATAGTCCGGGTGCAGAGGAAAACGAAAAGGCTATACCGGCAGCCGTGAACTTTGTAAACTTCGCCTACATGCAGCAGTTGTCTGAGATGGAGGGCGAAAAGAAAACTGGGGAGGACAAATAATGTTCTTTGAATATCCAAAACTACTGTGGCTGCTTGCGCTGGTTCCCCTCGCCATACTGATATATATTTGGCGGGAGATAAAGGGCAGGCACCCATATCTTACGGTTTCAGACATAACGCCGTGGAAACTTGACAACCAGGGCTTTTTCAAGAGGATGATGCGGCATGTTCCGTTCATCCTGAGGTGCATTGCCATTACCGCCCTGGTGCTTGCAATTGCCCGTCCACGTTCCGCATCTGAGCTTGAAAAGGTTTCCACCGAGGGAATAGACATAGTGCTCGGCATAGACGTTTCCACCAGTATGCTGGCAATGGACTTCAAGCCGGACAGGATCAATGCCGCCAAGCAGATTGCAATGGAGTTCGTGGCCCAGAGGCCGGCAGACCGTATGGGTGTTGTGGTCTTTGCGGGAGAGAGTTACACGCAGTGCCCTCTAACCACTGACCGCCAGACTCTTATCAATATGATGAAAGACATCAGCTGCGGACTTATAGATGACGGAACGGCTATCGGAAACGGAATCGCCACCGCCGTTGCCCGCCTGAAGGAGTCTGACGCAAAAAGCAGGGTTGTGATCCTGCTTACGGATGGAGTCAACAACTGCGGAGAGATTTCCCCGCAGATGGCCACCGAGATAGCAAAGACCTACGGGGTAAGGATTTATACAATTGGTATCGGTGCAATGGGAGAGGCTCCTTATCCAACTGATTACGGAATCCAGATGGTGAAGGTGGATATAGACGAGCCGCTGATGAAGCAGATTGCAGCAGATACCGGAGGCAAGTATTTCCGCGCTACGGACAATACCAAGCTGGCTGAAATCTATGCTGAGATCAACAAGATGGAAAAATCTAGAACCATCGTTGATACTTATCCGCAGTACAAGGAGCTGTTCATGAGGTTTGCCCTGATAGCTTTGCTGGCTGTGATTCTTGAAGTTGTAATGAGATTGTTTACAAGGCATTTGCCTGATTAGAAAAGGAGGGATTATGTTACAGTTTGCTAGACCGGTATTTCTTCTTTTCATACTCGCGATACCATTTTTCTATTTATTCTACGCCCTTTACCGTAGGGGAAGGGCACGCAGGCTGAAGCGTTTTGGAAATCCTGAAATGGTATCATCCCTGATGCCCGAGCGTTCCAGCGCCAAGGGCTGGCTCCGCCTTACCTGCTTCAGCCTTGCCTGGCTGTTTCTGATGATCGGACTTGCCCGTCCACAGATAGGGGCCAAGCTCCGCGAAAGCAGCAACACCGGAAGCGAGATTATGGTGGCTCTGGACGTGTCCAATTCCATGAAGGCCAAGGACTATTCTCCTAACCGTCTGGAAAGGGCCAAGATGGATTTGTCCCGCCTTATGGACAAGCTTCACAGCGACCGTGTTGGACTGGTGATTTTTGCCGGGGAAAGTTTTGTCCAGGTTCCAATTACTGCGGACTATGTCTCCGCCAAGATGTTCCTTTCCGGAATAAACACCAACTCCATTCCGGTTCAGGGAACCGCAATAGGCAATGCCATAATGACCTGCGCTCAAAGCTTCTCAATGGAAGGTATGCAGGAAGAGGGCAACAAGGCCATCATAGTAATCAGCGATGGAGAAAACCACGAGGATGACGCGGTAGCCGCTGCCGAATACGCCCACAAGGCCGGCATCAACGTCTATTGCATCGGTGTTGGAACTCCAAAGGGCGAGCCGATACCTGACGAGGGCGGCGGCCTTATGAAAGACAGGGACGGCCAGATAGTCGTTACGAAACTCGACGAGGAAACCCTCAAGAACATCGCCGAGGCAGGTGGAGGAATATATGTCAGGGCTTCCGACACAAACTTCGGGCTCGGAGATATCGTTGAGAAGATCAGGGAACTGAAAAAGACTTCATATCAGGAACTTGCCTTTGAGGAATATAACGAGCAGTTCATGTATTTCTTCGGCATCGCCATGTTCTTCCTTGTACTTGAATTCTTGATCGGCGACAGGAAAATGAAAAAGAAACTATTTGCTGTTTTGATACTTTTTACCCTTACTTCCGTCCAGATGTCCGCTCAGGTGGACAAGAGAGATGTAAGGCGGGGTAACCGTTATTTCAATAAAGACAAATTCAAGCAGTCCGAGGTAGAATACCGTAAGGGCCTGTTGAAGGATTCCCTCTCTGTAAAAGGCAATTACAACCTTGGCAATTCCCTCTGGAAGCAAAATGACATCGAGGGTGCGATGAAGGCTTACGCCCCGATTGCTGATACTGTTTCCAAGCTTCCTTATTCTCCTTCCTGGAAAGGTGTAACCACCAAGATGCCGGTGATGCCGGAAAACGTCCAGGGTTCAAAGGACGATCCTCTGCTTAAGATGCAGGGCAAGGACGATGCCGCCTCCAAGTATTTCTTCAACCTTGGTAATATGATGCTGCAGGCCAAGCAGTATGACAAGGCTATGGAAGCCTACAGGCAGGCGCTTCTGCGCAATCCTGCGGATATGACGGCTAAGGCAAGCTACTCATACGCAAGGAAGATGCTCCAGAACCAGCAGAACCAGCAAAACCAGAACCAGCAGAACCAGGATCAGAACCAGGACCAGAACCAGGACCAGAACAAAGATCAGAACCAGGACCAGAACCAGGACCAGAACAAAGATCAGAATCAGGACCAGAATCAGGACCAGAACAAGGACCAGAATCAGGACCAGAACAAGGATCAGAATCAGGACCAGAACAAGGATCAGAACAAAGATCAGAATCAGAATCAGGACCAGAACCAAGACCAGAACCAAGACCAGAAACAGGATCAGTCTCAGGGTGGCGGTTCTGACCAGAAGATGAGTTCCCAGGCAGCTGCCCAGATGCTTCAGGCAATCCAGGATAAGGAGAAAGGAACTCAAGAAAAGGTGAAGAAAGCAAAAGCTGCGGCTGCAAAGAAAAAGAAGAAAGACAAGAATTGGTAAATTTGCGTTTGCATATATGAAGAACGGATTATTGAGATTATCGTTGATTTTAAGCCTTGTGCTGTGTGCATCCGGTATTTGGGCGCAGAATAGCTTCAAGGTGGAAGCTCCGAATGTAGTGGGGGACGGAGAAAGGTTCCTGGTGAAGTTTGTGGCCAACGGAGAGGTTTCCAATTTTTCTCCTCCATCCTTTGCCGGGGCAGATGTCATTGCAGGCCCTACCACTTCCACATCGTGGAGTTCTACCATTATAAATGGCAAGAGGTCAAGTTCCTACACCCAGACATACACTTATGTCCTGGAGGCTTCGGACCAGGCGGCGGTAACCGTTTCTTCAGCAAGCGCAGATATAGAAGGGACAACCTATAGCACCAAGCCTCTTACGATAGAGATTGTAAAAGGTTCTTCCAGCCAGCAGGCTTCTTCACAAACCCAGACACAGCAGGCGCAACCGTCCGCCGCTTCGGCTCAGCCTCAGAACAACAGCCAGGATTATGATAGCGATCCAGCCATTACCTACGGCAAGGCGGACCTGTTCCTCAGACTATCGCTGAACAAGACAAGGGTCTTCAAGGGAGAGCCGGTTTCGGCTGTGCTTAAGATTTATACAAGGAGCAACATTGTCGGTTTCGAGGATATAAAGTTCCCTGTGTTCAACGGTTTCTGGAGCCAGGAGACCGAGGCTCCGCAGAACCTGAACTTCGTAAGGGAGAAGGTCGGAAACCAGATTTACAACAGCGCGGTCATCCGCCGTTATATGCTTATGCCTCAGAAGAGTGGAACCCTTACAATAGATCCTGCCGAGATGGTTGTCCAGGTTGAGGTCACTTCTCAGCCAAGAGGCCGCAGCATCCTGGACGATTTCTTCGATATGGTGGACCGCAACTATGTCAAGAAGCGTCTTTCCACCGGTAAGCTCACCGTTCACGTTTCCGAGATACCGAGCGGAGCTCCTTCCACATTCGGCGGTGGAGTGGGCAAGCTGAATATGACCGCCCATCTCACAAAGGACAGCCTCAATGCAAACGAGGCCGCTTCCCTCATCGTTGAACTTAGCGGAAGCGGCAACCTCAACCTCATAGAAAACCCTGTGGTTTCCTTCCCTCCTGATTTCGAGAGATATGATGCCAAGAGCACCAACAATTTTTCCAACTCGGCAGAGGGGTATACCGGAAAGAAAACCATTGAATATCCGTTCATTCCGAGAGGAGAGGGGGTTTATCAGATTCCTCCGATCCATTACTCTTACTTTGACCTTGGCCAGAGGCAGTACAGGACTCTCACCACAGATACCATTACCGTCAAGGTGGGCAAGGGAACTTCCCAGAACACCGGAGGAATGTATATCCCGCAGACCCAGAAAACCGTCAATAATCTTGGAGAGGATATCCGTTACATAAAGACCGGCCTTCCTTCCATGAAGGGAGAAAACTTCCTGGTGTTCAACTGGATCTATTATGTGATTGCCGCAATCCTGGCAGGCCTGTTCTTCCTCATCACCAAGCTGATGAAAGACAGGATAGCCCTCCGCAAAGACGTTGTCCGCAGCCGTAACCGCAAGGCCAACAAGGTTGCCCGCCAGAGGCTGCGCCAGGCTCAGGCCTTCCTGTCCCAGAACAAGGTGCAGGAATTCTACGAGGAGCTCCACAAGGCAATCCTGGGCTACACGGCAGACAAACT
>JAGCXV010000038.1 GCA_017961175.1 Bacteroidales bacterium | reverse complement strand
GCTCCCTTGAAGTGGTTGGAAGCGATGATTCCCCTCAGTCCGAGGCTGACGCTGAGCTTGTCGCCGATCTTACGGGCTGCAGCCATATTGACTCCATAGTAGAAAGACCTTCCGTCCACGTGCTGGTTAAGGCTGTAACCGCCGAACAGAGCTCCCATCTTGGTCATACCCATCTGGCCTACAAGGGCTTCAAATGCTCCGATTCCGTCTTTGAACTTGCACTCTCCGCCACCGCCGAGCACTCCGAAACCTAACTGGAAAGACCAGTCTCCCATATTGTAGACTGCAAAAAGAGAAGGCTGCATAAGCACATCAACCTTGCCCCTGAACTTGCGGCTGAAACTTCCGTCTGCCTCAGCGATGCCGGGATTCAGGTAGTTTGCCCCGAAAAGCGGACCGTAATTGGAATATACGTTCCTGGTCTGGTGAGGGCTCTGCCAGTTGAACTGGATATGCCATCCGTCGCCGAGAAAAGCTGTTCCGGCAGGATTAAAATAAACTCCGTCTATCCCTATGGCTCCCGTACGGGCAGGATTTCTGAGGAATCTTATACTCTGGTTTGTATTTGTTAGATAATCACCGGCAAAAACGGTAGCTGCAACGATCAGAGCCGCTGCGGTCAAAAGCAGTTTTTTCATCAGTAACAATGGTTTAGTGTCTTGAAATGATTAGAAGTGGGATATCGTTGTCGAGGCATTTCTTGATGTCCTTTCCTCCACTGACAACCTTGCAGTAGCTTACGTCCGGGCCCTGGATCTCCTTAACCCTGATTCTTCCCAGATAGTGTTTGGAAGTCCTGCCGTTAACCTCGGTAAGCTGGTAAACTCCGAAAGTCAGGTCTGTGTACAAGCCGTGGGCTGAACCCAGGTCTATGTAAACCTCTTTCTGTTTGTTGTTGCGGTCTGACCCTACTTCTATAATATCTGCAGTTAGAGGATATACCTCATCATAATATCTAGCAACATAGTTGGAAACATATGAGAGAGCCTTCTGGATAGCTGTCTGGCGGGATGAGTACCAGTAAGAAGATGAATACTCGTTACTTTCCACGCTGAAGGTATTGCTGTTGATTACAGTGCCGTTCAGGTCCTTGAGAGTCAAGGTAAACAGAATTATGGCCCTGTAATCTTCGTGAGTTGTCTTTGTCACCTTGCCTTTTTTGTCCTTGTGCTCTTCGGTGAAGATTTTTGCAGTGGAAGTCACTGTGGCTATGTTTCCGTCAATAGTCAGGGCATAATCGGAATTGTCTGAACTCGGAATAAAAAGCCTGTCGTGCACCTTGAAACGGAATGCCTGGCTCAGACCCCTCACAATCTCCGCCCTTACCGCATCGGCATATCCGTCGTGATCCTGCTGGAACTCTCCCGTTACAACTGCGGCAATAACGTCCAGAACCTTGGAACCACTCTTCTTGGCTTGATTTTTAGGAGTGTAGTAAATGTCACCTACATAGAGGTCAAAAGCACGGTTCCTGTCGAAACCTTCCTCCTGCTGCTGAGCCTTGGACTGAGTCGGAAACATCAGAAAACCTGCAGCCAGAACTGTAAAGAATACAGCAAATTTCAATTTTCTCATAAACTGTCCTTTTATTTTATTTGCCTGCAAAGATAGGTTAAATTCCATAACAAATCTTTTTTTCTTATTTTTGGAACACACTAATACTAATCTTCACTAACAGTATTTGTATGAAAAGACTTTTATTTCCGTCAATTGTCCTGCTGCTCTGTCTGGCGGCATCCTGCTCCGTAGACAAGGATTACGACCTTAGGGACAAGAACATGGATTATAAGATTAATGCCGGATCACAGGTAGCTGTCCCTATTGGCAGCTTCACTACCATAAGGATCAACGCTCTCCTTACCCAGGAAGCCAGGGAGTATTTCCAGAAAGATGAAAACGACGATTTCATCTACGACCCGCAGGGAAAGGTCCTGAAGGATTTTGAACTCGGGCATTATGAACTCCACGGTCTGGAACTGATAGACCTGGGTCACTTCGGCATTCCGGTAATCAAGTTCTATATAACCTTCCGCAACTCTCTGCCTTTTGACTTTGAGATGAGCAGCCACGTGATAGACTCGCTTGGCAATCCGATTCCAAACGTAACCGCCATCCTGGACAAGGTGGAGCTCCCGGCGGCAACGGAAGAGATTGGAGACGGAATTGCATACGGGATCCTCACCATAACACCAGAGCAAACCATGTCCGGAATCGGGTTTGACGGGTTCAACATTATCCTGAAAGTCAAATCTATGCCAACGCACTCCATATTCCTGGACAAGCATCTTGGCCTGGCCTTGAAGGACGTCAAGATCCAGCTTCCGCAAGGAATCAATTTCAAAATCAAGAAAAAACACCAAGAAGAATAAAACGGATCGCGATGAAAAACTCTATAAAAATCATATTGGCATCTTTTGCATTCCTGACCGCAGTTTGTTCCGAGTGTCCGGCCCAGGATCTCCAGAGTGGCTATTTCATAGATAACTACTCCTATTCATACCGCCTTAATCCGGCTTTCACCACCAAGAAGAATTTTATTGGCGGAGTGCTCAGCAACGTCAATGCGGGAACCAACAGCAATGTGGGTCTTTCCACATTTTTCTATCCGCGCGACGGAAAGCTGGCGACTTTCATGCACCCTTCCGTAGACAGGGATGAATTCCTGGGTAAACTACATAAGACCAATAAGATAGGAGTTAATTTAAACTACAACCTGGCATCTGTCGGCTATTGGACAAAAGTCGGTGACAGGGATGTTTTCCAGACTTTTGACATCAGTTTGCGCAATAACACTTCCGCAAAGATTCCATACGGCCTGTTGGATTTCATGAAAGGAGGCGGTGAGAGCTTTGTTTACGACCTGTCTAATGTATTTGGATACACCAGGACTTTCCTGGAATTTACAAGTGGCGGCGCAGTAAAGTTTGACAAGCTGACCCTTGGAGCCAGGGCAAAGTTCATTTTGGGAACCAACAAGATCAATATGAAGGTCCATCATATGGTCGCCGAGCTTAATGGCCTCAGCTGGAGTGTCCAGTCTTTCGGCAGCATCACTGGAGCAGGTGGCGGAATCCGCAACAAAATCAAGAAGGGAGCCCTGAGCGATGATTACGATGTAATGGATTGGGATGGAGTTAAATGGAGTCCATTGGGCCTTGGAGGCGTTGGCGGGGCTATTGACTTGGGAGTCAAATACGAAATCAACGATTACATAAATGTATCGGCATCCGTGATCGACCTCGGTTTCATTGTCTGGAGGAATAAGGTGAACGCCGTAAATTTCGGAGAAACCTACATTATCCAGATAGACGACATAGATTCCGAGACAGGCAGCATATACAATGTTGTCAACAATGTCATAAACAAGTTCAAGAGCGTCTACGAGTTTTCGCCTGGAAAGAAGAACTTCTCCACCCAGAGTCTCAGCATTAACGTGAACCTGGGAGCGGAATTCAAGATGCCTTTCTACGACAAGATGTCCATAGGTATCCTGGGCTCTACCAGAAACAGCCATATAAACCGCTATAATGAGGTCAGAATGTCCCTGAACACATCTCCGCTAAAGTGGCTGAGCTTTTCCCTTACCGGCGCCTATACAAGTTTCGGATGGGAAGTTGGAGGAATGGTCAATGTCTATGCCAAGAAGTTCAGCGCATATCTGGGTACGGACAGCTATTACTTTAACATGAACAACCAGTTCATACCTATCCACGAGGCCAACGCTCACGTGGTACTGGGTGTCAACTATCTGCTTACCAGAAATCCTTTCAAGCGCCGCAACCGCTAGAATCTGACTGCCACAAAGAACCTCAGGCTCCAGTCTTCCGTGCTCACATAGTAGGAAGAGTGCTTTCCTACCCTGAAGTAATTGTAGAACAGGGTGGTTCCCGCACTGAGCCTGTCGTTGAAAGTATAGATGGCAGATGTCCTGAACATATGACAAAAGGAGACGTGGGACTTCTTTCCGAAAAGGTTCTTGTACCCCTGCTCCTGCATGGAATCCCACCCGTCGTCATATTCACTGGCCTTCATCTTGGCGACAGATTTCGCAGTTACCAGAAGCATCGGTATTTCAGAAAAGTGCAAGGTCAGCCTTGGAACCGGTACCCAGTTGTAGGCATAGCCGGCCCCGAGAGCAAACTGCTGGATCTTGATCCTGTTCACCCTGCCAAAAGTGTAGGAAAGCCACGGCTCGTATGAACGGATGCGTGTCTGGTTGAGGGTAAGCCCGGCCAGAAAGCTTCCCGCGCTTTTCTTCTGCACCATAAAACCGCTCATTGCGGCCGCATAGGAGAATTTGGAAGGATTGAACAGATAGTAGGCATTCAGGATTATGTTTTCAATTGAGGCCTCTCCCCCCAGCAGGTCCATTTTTTCTCCGGATGGAGTGGTAAAATCGCCTTTTATGTTCTGTGTGGTGTGATACCTGAACTCTCCGCCGGCAGGAGAAGAGTACACTGTAAGCGACAAGTCTTTCTTGAATCCCTTCCCCAGACTCAGAGAATAGCTCAGGCCATAGCCCATATAGTATGCGCCCAAAGAGATCTGCTTGTCGGTGGTGGAACGCATGTTTATCACAGACCTTCCGTCGTGGATCTCCTCTTCCTGGATGTCCACCAGATTGCTCCTCATATCAAAGTCCAGAACGGAGAAATAAGAGTTGGCATAAACCGACCACTTTCTGTTTCGGGCACATACATAACTGGTATCCACCCCCTTCAGCTCAGCCTTGTCGATATAAAGCTTGAGTTTGCTGAAAATATTCTGCGAAAAAGAAACTTCGCTTAAGGCAAGAAGGAAAACAAATGACAGGAAAACCTTACGCATAACAATTAAAATCTGACGGCTACGAAGAATCTCATGTTCCAGTCCTCTGTGCTGGCATAGTATTCAGAGTGCCTACCTACCCTGAAAAAGTTATAGTAGGCCGAATATCCGGCCATAACCCTGTCGCTGAACGAATAGCTTACGGATGCCCTGCCCATATGGATGTAAGAAACATGTGTCTTGCCGCCGAACAGTTTCTTCTGGGTCTCTTTCTGGTTTTCGTCCCAGTCCCCCCCGGTATTCTTGGTTGCAGACTTGGTAGTTATCAGAATCATCGGGATTCCGGATAGATGTACGGTCAATCCTTTGACAGGAACCCAGTTATAGGCATATCCCACACCGAAGGAGAACTGTCTGAGATGAATCTTGTTGATTCCCCCTATCATACCCCTCAGAATCGGGTCGTATGCAGTGATCTTGGTCTGGTTGAAGGTCAGTCCACCCAGAAAACTGCCGGCGCTCTTTTTCTGGATCTTTGAGTAACTCATCGCCGAGGCGTAGGAAAACTTCTTGGGACTGAAGACATAATATGCGTTGAGGATGAAATTCTCCATCTTGGCTTCACCTTCCATGATGTCGAAATTGAACCCGAGTTCCTTGGCGGCAAGCTTGCCGTGTATCCTGTCTGTGGTATGGTAACGGAACTCTCCCCCTACCGGAGAAGAATACATCGTAAAGGACAGGTTCTTCTTGTAACCCTTGTTAAGGTCCTGGGAATAGCTCAGGCCGTAGCCCATAAAGTACAGGCCGAGGGAAACCTGGGTCTCCACCTTGGAGCGCATGTCGACAGTAACCTTGCCGATACCCTCCACATAGTCTACCTTGTTGGCGTCGCCGTTGCTTCTCAGATCAAAGTCAAGCTGGGAGAGATAAGTGTTTGCAAATACCGCCCATTTGTATTTGGGAGCTCCCACATAATTGGTGTCCACACCGCTCAGCTCTCTCTCTTCCAGATAGTTGACCAGTTTATTGGCAAAGGTCCTGACTTTGCTGTGTTCCGGTGCCGGAGTCAAGTCAACCGCAGTCTGGGAGAAAGCGGCCGTCAGCGAGGCCACCAAGACAAGAAGAAGCAAAACAATTCTTTTCATCGCGAGGAAACTAATTCATTCCTGTTCTAAAGTTCCTCAAAGATAACTATTTT
>JAGCXV010000037.1 GCA_017961175.1 Bacteroidales bacterium | reverse complement strand
ACCTTTTGAAGCTGCTTGAGAATCCTTTCCATAGGCGTTTGAAAAAGCCTTCCTTCTTAATTGCGGTTACAGTTTGCTCGTCCATGTTCTGCTGGTATTATAGATGTTGCGTTACAGTTTCTTGCCGGCAAGTTCGCTCAGGCGGCTTCTTTCTCCCATGATCAGGTTGACGTGCTGGAAGAGTTTTTCTCCATAGAGCTTGTCGCTGAGGTGGGTAAGGCCGTTGGAGTACTTGTCAAGGTAAGGCTGGTCAATCTGCTGGACATCGCCCGTGAAGACTATCTTGGTGCCTTCTCCTGCACGGGTGATGATGGTCTTCACTTCGTGAGGGGTGAGGTTCTGTGCCTCATCGATGATGAAATATGTCTTCTGAAGGCTTCTGCCCCTGATATATGCGAGAGGGGCGATTTCCAGTTTCTTGGTCCTGAGCATCTCCTCGATCTTGATGTTCTCCTTGGCGGATGGGCCGAAGTTCTTCTTGATTACGGCGATGTTGTCATAAAGAGGCTGCATGAAAGGGGCGAGTTTCTCCTGGACATCTCCCGGAAGGAAACCCATCTCTTCGTTCTGGAGGGTTATGACAGGCCTTGCCACCAGAATCTGCTCGTAATGGTCTGCCTGGGCTAGAGCTCCGGCTACGGCGATCAGAGTCTTTCCTGTGCCGGCTGTTCCGGTAAGTGACACAAGCTCAACATCTTTGTTCATCACGGCATCCATAGCGAACACCTGTTCCTCGTTTCTCGGCGATACTCCGTACTGGGTCTGTGGAAGCACCCTGACAACCTTGCCTGTGCGGGCATCGAAGCGGGCCAGGATGATGTTGTCGCGGATAGGGTCGCGGTCGTCCCATCCCATCTGGAGGTATGCGTCCTCTCCCTCGTTGGTGTCGACATCTGTGTGCTTGGTAGGGATTCTGTAGAGCTGGTTGTAAGCAGGCTTTGTCTTTATCTTCAGGTCCTTGAAGTCTACTCCAAGGCCGTCCATCAGGGTGTTAATGGCTTTCTGGGAGACGTTTGCCAGCTGGATTACGCGGTCATAGTCCTGGGTAAACTTCTCTTCCTTGATGTGGTCGTTCAGGTAATCCTGGGTGAACATTCCGAGCGCTTTTGCCTTAAGCCTGAGGTTCACGTCCTTGGTGACAAGACATACCGTGCGGTCCGGATACTGGTTCTTGTACCAGATTGCTGTAGCAAGTATCCTGTGGTCAGGAACATCGCTTGTGAAGCAGCCTGCCAGATCAGGCGGGAACGGACGGTTCAAAGACACCTTGATCGTGCCCAGTCCCACTCCCAGCGGATAGCCTTTCTCGGGATCGTAGAGTCTGAGTTCGGAAATCTCGTCTGCCTTGCGTACAAATTCGCGGGCGTTGTAGTTGATTGTCCCGTCTCCTTTCTTGAACTTGTCCAGTTCCTCGATAACTGCCAGTGGAATAACCAGATCGTTCTCCTGGAACTTGAAGATGCACCTCCAGTCGTGGAGAAGCACATTGGTATCCAGTACAAAGATCTTTGGCTTGCGTGTCTTGACCTTAATCACCTGTTCCAGGCTGGCTAGTTTCTTGGTCTTTGTTCTTGAACTTTTAGGAGCTGTTTTTCTCCTGTCCGTCTTTGTCTCTTTCATATTATGTGTATTTGAATATTTTCTCAGTGATTTTCCTGGCACCATTTGACACCTGCGGTGAACATCTCAATCCAAGGGGTTACAGTGTCACGGTCTCTGCGGGCGGTAGGGTAATAAGCCCAGTTCCAAGGTCTTAGGCCTCTTTCAGGATGCGGCATCATTGCCAGGTGCCTTCCGTCTGCAGAGCAGACTCCCGCAATGCGGAAAGGAGAACCGTTAGGGTTTGCCGGGTATTTGTCGTAGCAGTAGCGGAGGGCAACTTCCATATCCGGAGTCTTGCCGTCCGAAGTAATCTTGCCGTTAGGTTTCAGGTTGCCGGCAGGGAAGCCGAAGCGTCCTTCTCCGTGGGCCACCCAGATTCCCAGGCGAGAGCCTTCCAGAGGTTTGAGCAGGATGGAATTGCTCTTTGGAATCTCCACTCCCACGAATCCGCTCTCGAACTTATGGGAAATGTTGTGGAGCAGTTTCGGCGATTTCTCTCTCTGCTCAGGAGTGATGAGCCCGAGTTCCGCCATCAGCTGGCAGCCGTTGCAGATTCCCAGGGACAGGGTGTCTTTCCTTGCGTAGAAATCGTTGAGGGCCTTGTTTGCCTTCTCGTTGTAGAGGAAGGCTCCGGCCCAGCCCTTGGCGCTTCCAAGGGTGTCTGCGTTGGAGAATCCACCCACAAACACTATCATCTGCACGTTTTTCAGGGTTTCCCTTCCGCTGGTCAGGTCTGTCATGTGGACGTCCTTTACACGGAATCCCGCAAGATGCAGGCACCAGGCCATCTCACGGTCTCCGTTGCTGCCTTTTTCGCGTATGATGGCGGCAACCGGAGCGCCCTTGCTGTCTGCCGATACAGACTTGCCTGAGAATCCCTTCGGGAACTTGAATTCCAGAGGCTGCTTGGCGAAGTTGGCGGCTCTCTGGCGTGCGCAAAGGGCGTTTGTCTGGCGGAGTTCCATCTGGTAAGACGTTGAATACCAGATATCCCGCATCTTGTCTATGTTGATTCTGTATGTATTCAGTATGTTTACGGACCTCTTGCGGGAATAGCGTCCGATTCTCATCATATAGACTCCTTCAGGATGCTTCTCGTCTGCCAGGGAGGCCAGGATCTTGTCCACGGCCTTGAGTTTGCTGTCTCTGATCTGGAGAACAACGCCCGGCCTCTCGCTGAAGAAGAATTCCGTGAGAGGAAGGCTTGCTCCGTAGATTTCCATTCCGCCATCCTGGTTTGCAAAGCACATCTCCAGCAGCGAGGTTATCATTCCGCCGGCTCCTATATCGTGGCCGGAGAGCACGAGTTTTTCCTTCACGAGTTTCTGCACGGCTTCAAAGCACATTGCAAAATAAGCGGCGTCATCCACATCCGGAGCCTTGTCTCCGATCTGCCCGAGAACCTGGGCAAAGGCACTT
>JAGCXV010000036.1 GCA_017961175.1 Bacteroidales bacterium | reverse complement strand
TTTTCAGGTTTGTGCCTTAACTTGTTTGCCGAGAGAGCATAAGTTGCTTTCATAGGGAGAAGGTCTCCGCTGCATAGAGTTCCCGAGAACTCGGCCATACGGATATGGTAGGACAGCCTGTGGTCATCCATATTTATACCTTTCTCTTTCAGAGCCTGTTTGAAGTCTTCTTTGGTTGCGCTTCCTTTTTCCTCAGCGATACGGGAAAGAATATCCCTGATTTTTGTTTGCTCTTTGCCCGGGATGGAGATATTGTTGCTGGCCATCCAGCCTTTGGTGACGGCGATGGCCTTGGGAGCGCACAAATCCAGCATCCACCAGTAATCTTCCGCTGATACAAGTTGCCAGGTTCCACGCATTAGGTGCAGTCGGATGATCTTTCCGCTGTCAAACGCCTCCTTGAATGCCTTGGCAGACGGCTTTTTTGTTCGCATAGCCACAGCCCACCGCATCATGCGGTACTCCTGTGCCTGAATAGCGCACAAATGGCGTACAACCTCAGCCGGATCGTTGAACTGAGGTGCTGCAAGTTGCTGATTGATAAGACGGATGGCTACTGGATTCATATCATTTAATTCCACTCAAAATTACGAAAAATCCCGTGATTGAAGTTGATGCAAAACGTAAACTACAAAAACTTGGTTTCAGGCGGGTAAATTATACCGTTTGGTTTGCAAACCAGGGGGATGGAGTGGTAGTTTTGAAGAAATAAATAAAACGAAATAGTAAGTGAAGCATTCATTATTCTCTTCTTTTATGTGTACCATTTTGGTACATTATGGCAAAATGTTTATATTTGCCGCACATTAAAAAAATGTTATATGGTAGTCGTAAGCAGTAGAGAATTCCGGGCTAATCAGCGCAAGTATTTCAGCTTGGCTTTGACAAATGACGTCGTAATAACCTCAAAGACTCACGGAAGCTATCGTTTAGTGCCTGTTTCTGAGAACGATGTCCTTATTGACAAGGACGTGCTTGATGCAAAGATAAAGCGTGGCATCGCAGAGTATGAAAAGGAAAAGGTTCACAGAATGAAGGAGGGTGAAACAATGGATGCTTTTCTTGCTAGGATGATTAGCGAAGAATGATATGTATGCCGTTGTTTTCTCGGAAGATGCAAAGAAAGATCTGAAAGAACTACATAAAAAAGCGCCCTTGGCTGTCAGCAAATTGTCTAAACTTCTTGTCGAGTTAAAGGAACATCCGCGAACCGGAACGGGGCAAGTGGAAATCTTAAAGGGATATGACGGCACAGTGTATTCAAGAAGGATTACACAAGAGCATCGTCTTGTGTACAAAATCTATGAGAATGATTTAACGGTACTGGTATTATCTGCTTTCGGACATTATTAGCCCACCTACTTGTAAGGCCACCAGGCAGGCTTGGTATAAGCGCCCTTCTGCTCATATTGTTTGCGCTCGTCTGCCCATTTCTGGTTGAAGAAGACAGAGTCTGCGCGGTCTATGTAAAGAATGCCTTCCAGATGGTCTGTCTCATGCTGGAATATGATGGCGGTGTAGCCTCCAATCGTGTCCGTTTTAGGGGAGCTTGAGTTAAGGTCGTAGTATGAAACTATGATGCTGTCTGAACGCGGAACAATGCCTCTGTAGTTTGGAACGGAGAGGCATCCTTCAGGACCGGACTTGATGTTCTGGCTTAAGTATGTGATGTGAACGTTAGCGTATGGTTCAATGGGCTTATCCTCTTTGTCATAGCGCATTACTGCTATCATCCTGAGATTCAGGCCGACCTGAGGGGCTGAAATGCCGACACCATCCTGGCTGGGATCCTGGACTGTAGCCAGAAGGTTTCTGGCAAGGGTCTTTACCTCCTGACTCTGGAGTTCCTGCTCCGTGAAATCCCTGGAAACTTTCCTGAGAATAAGGCTGTCAGACTTGTCGCCGATGACAGTAAGATACATCACGGAATCCGACTGGTTCAGAATCATCAGTTCTTCCTGCGTGAAGGTTATGCCGGAAGGCTCATTTGTAGTGTTGTCTGTCTTGTTTGACTTACAGGCATAGACTGCAGAAATCAAGGCGATTACTGCAATAATAGGTTTATATGACATACGGCGTTGTGGTATCTTGTTAACAATAAGTCCTATTTGAACTTGAAGGTATCTTTCAGGGTAACGGTGCGGTTGAAGACAGGGAGGTCTTCCGTGCTGTCCGGATCCTTGAAGAAGTAGCCGGTACGCTCAAACTGGACAGCGATGCCGGAGTTATCCTCCAGGAGGGCTGGCTCGGCGAATGCTGTAACGATGTCCATTGAGTGAGGATTGAGGAAATCCTTATAGTCTGAACCTTCAGGAATCTGGTCCATGTACTGCTCAGTGAAGAGGCGGTCTACAAGCCTTACTTCCAGTTTCTTGGCGTGAGGGATACTAACCCAGTGGATGGTACCCTTGACGGTGCGCCATGGGCCTGCGCCTGGCTTGGATGTAGGGTCGTATGTGCAGATGATCTTTGTGATGTTGCCGTCTGCATCCTTGATTATGTCTTTGCACTTGATTATGTAGCCGTACTTGAGCCTGACCTCTCCGCCCGGCTGGAGACGGAAGTACTTCTTCGGAGGATTCTCCATAAAGTCTGCCCTCTCGATGTAAACGTGGCCGGTGAAAGGAATCCTTCTCTTAGGACCATCCGGGAAAGCAGGGTTCAGAGGAGCCTCAACCCAGTCTACCTGACCTTCCGGCCAGCCTTCGAGTTCCAGTTCAACAGGGTCAAGGACAGCCATATAGCGGTTGCTGCGCGCGTTGAGGTCTTCCCTCACGCACCACTCCATAAGGGAGAGGTCTATGATATTGTCTCGCTTGGCAACACCAACCTTCTCGGCGAACATCTTTATGCTCTCAGGGGTGTAGCCTCTTCTCCTGATGCCGCAGATCGTAGGCATACGAGGATCGTCCCATCCTCTGACATAGTTATTCTTGACAAGCTCCAGAAGCTTGCGCTTGCTCATTACGGTATAGGTAAGGTTGAGCCTTGCAAACTCGTACTGATGGCTCGGGAAGATTTCCAGGTTCTCGATAAACCAGTCGTAGAGAGGACGATGGACGTCAAACTCCAAAGTACAGATACTGTGGGTGATACCCTCTATTGAATCGCTCTGGCCGTGGGCAAAGTCATACATCGGGTAGATGCACCACTTGGTGCCTGTGCGATGGTGCGGAGCGTAGTTGATGCGGTACATTATCGGATCGCGGAAGAGCATGTTAGGATGAGCCATGTCTATCTTGGCGCGAAGCACCTTCTCGCCCTCCTTGAACTTGCCGTCCCTCATATCGCGGAAGAGAGAGAGGTTTTCC
Organism: Bacteroidales bacterium; assembly: GCA_017961175.1. Classification (GTDB taxonomy): domain Bacteria; phylum Bacteroidota; class Bacteroidia; order Bacteroidales; family UBA932; genus Egerieousia. Next base: position 10,563 of record JAGCXV010000036.1, on the reverse strand, counting down.
TCTACGCTGCGGTTACGGTAAGGAGATGGAGTTCCCGGCTTCTGGACAGTTCCCCTATTGAGGCGGATCTGCTCCAGAGACTGATCGTCCACATAAGCCAGTCCCTTCTGTATCAGAAGTTCAGCCCAGTCATAAAGCTGCTGGAAATAGTCAGAAGCATATCTTTCCTCAGCCCACTGGAAACCAAGCCAGCGGATATCGTTCTTGATGGAATCAACATACTCAACATCTTCCTTGGTCGGGTTTGTATCGTCGAAACGGAGGTTGGTCTTGCCGCCATACTTCTTTGCTACTCCAAAGTTCAGGCAGATGCTCTTTGCGTGCCCGATATGCAGATAACCGTTAGGCTCAGGAGGAAAACGGGTAAGTATGCTCTTGTGTTTTCCGCTCTTGAGGTCATCTTCAATGATTTCCTCAATGAAATTAAGGGTCTTGACTTCTTCCTTTGCCTGAGGGTTTTTGTTCTCTTCCATAATGATTTTCTATTGTGTTTTCACAAATAGCAAATATACTGATTTTATATTAAATTTGCCCTTATGATAAGATCAATGACAGGATACGGCAAGGGAGAGTGCACCCTTGCAGACCACAGCAAGATTACCGTGGAGATCAAGTCTCTCAACGGGAAAAGCGCTGACATCAGTTTCAAGAGCCAGATTGTGCCAAAAGACAAGGAACTGGAAATCCGCAAGTTGCTTTCCAAGGAACTTGTAAGGGGCAGCATAGACTTCTCCCTGACACAGGAAATGAAGGGTTGCGCCCTGAAAAAGCAAATCAACAAGGAAGCTGTAAAGGAGTTTCTTTCACAGCTTAAGGAAGTGGATTCAGAAGACACACCATCCGGACCGGATGTCACAGGCATTAGAAGTGCTATTGTCCTGTCTTCCGTTCTGAGGATTCCGGATGTAATAGAGACAAAAGACAATGAACTCAGCGATGAAGACTGGGCCAAGATAGACAAGGCCATTATGCAGGCAATCAACAAACTGAACTCCTACCGTATGGCCGAAGGGACCGCTCTCCTGGAAGATGTCCTGAGCAGGGTAGCAAACATCATGTCCTGCCTGGAAGAAGTCAAGGCCCTGGATGTAAAGAGGGTGCCGGCAATAAAGGAAAGGCTCAGGCAGAAGATAGAAAAGGCCGGGATCGAGGCAAATCCTGAACGTCTGGAGCAGGAAATCGTCTTCTATGTGGAGAAACTGGACATCAATGAGGAGAAAGTAAGGCTTGCCCAACACTGCAAATACTTTATGGATACCGTACAGTCAGACCCTCTGGCCGGAAAGAAACTGGGATTCATAGTGCAGGAGATGGGAAGGGAAATCAACACCCTGGGAAGCAAGGCAAACGACGCCGCTATCCAGGCCCTTGTGGTAAAGATGAAGGACGAGCTGGAGAAAATACGCGAACAGAGCCTGAACATTTTGTAGAAAGCCCCTGTTGGTGCAATTATTGCAGTATATTTCAAGAATATGAAATATTTTCAGCGATACGGATTGCTAGCCCTTCTGGGGCTGGTTCTTGCCGGGTGCGGCGCACCCCAGGCTATGCTTTTCAATGTGGACGTGCTCCAGCCGAAGAAGTTTACCCTTGCGGTTGACGAACAGCCGGTTGCAGTGGTTGCAACATACAAGGATAAAGATGCGGACAGTACATCTTCCGCTAACCTGGCGCTGGGAGCGGCAAGATACATCGAGACAGGCAACGCTCTGGAAGAGGGCAGTGTCGGAGCCTTCACCATCCCTGAAGAAGAATATACCGGAGCTGCAGACAAGGAATATATGGAAGGCCTGATGATGGCTACCGGAAGCGGAACCCTGGTTATTGTCAAAGACATTGAAATGGGAGACGTGGAGGTGTCCAGGACCTTTGATGCTATCTCCAGAATGTCCATAGTGGGAATGCTCCCTGTCAAGGCAAAAATGGAGGTATATGACGCCATCGCCGACACAACAATCTTTTCTGAAAGAATCAGCGACAGCCTCAACTTCCATATACCTCTGGAACAGGATTTAAGCCAAAAGAGCATAAGTGCGTTCCTTTCTGTCAACGATTCGCTTATCGTATCAGCAGTCGGGGCTCTTCTGGCAAAACACATCAGTTATCAGTGGATTGAAGAAGAATGGATGCTGATCGACTATCCGGAAGAAACCACCTGGCATAATGCATACAAAGACGCCATGGATTTCAAGTGGGAAGAGGCAATCAAAGCGTGGATACCGATGAGTGAAGAACAGAATCCGGAAAAAGCCTCTTATGCGGCATTCAACATTGCTGTAGCCTGTCAGATGCTGGGTCAGACAGACCTTGCCATCGGCTGGCTTTCATATGGAAGAAGCAAATTTGATTTCTCCGAGGCAAGGCAGCTCAGCCTGTATCTGCAAAACCACAAGAAAACCTTGGAAAGACTTAACCGTTAACAGACTCCATAAATATGCAGGATTTTTTAGCGAATATACAGTGGGAGCATCTTCTCAGACTGCTTGTAGCTGGAATACTTGGAACATTGGTGGGACTGGAAAGGGAATACCGCGCAAAGGCGGCAGGTTACAGGACCCATTTCCTCATCTGCCTAGGAAGTGCCACTTTCATGCTTATCTCACAATATGGATTTGAAGCAGTGTTGCAAAAATATGGAGGACAGGTCAATGCAATGAGGCTGGACCCTGCCAGGATAGCCGCACAGGTAGTATCCGGCATAGGTTTCCTTGGTGCTGGTACCATCATACTCCAGAAACAGATTGTAAAAGGACTTACGACGGCGGCAGGACTCTGGGCCCTGGCAGGTGTAGGCCTTGCCGTAGGAGCCGGAATGTATGTGGTTGGAATAACCGCCACCGTTCTCATCCTGGTTGGACTGGAAGTTCTCCGTTTCTTCTTCAAAGGCCTGGGGCTCAGAAGCATCGGGCTCGAAATCCTGATTCCTGAGAAAAAGCAGCTGGAGGAAATACAGAAAATCCTGGCAGAAACCAAATACGTGGTAAACAACTACAATGTCAGCGAGACCCCTTCCGGTTTCAAGGTTGACGTTGTTGTCAGGATTCACAATAAAAACGAGGAGAACGAGCTTTTCAAAAAGCTGAACGAAATCGATGAGCTCATTCTCATGAAGCTCGACTAGGATCTCTATTCCCTTATCGACTTGAATCCTCTTCCGAGAGTTTCCGAGGAGTTTATGATGTTTATGAACGCCTCTGGATCTATCTCGGCGATGCGGTATCTGAGGTTTACCACCTCCCGTCTTGTAAGGTTGACATAGATAATGTCTTTCTGCTCTCCCTTGTACATTCCGGTAGCGTGAATCAAGGTGGCTCCGCGATGCATATCGTCGATAATCACCTTGCGGATTTCATCCTGCCTGGTGGAGATGATCATCATTGTCTTTGCCGCCTGCCCTTCGATGACCTTATCGATGATTATACTCTCAATAATGATTATCAGCCAGGAGTACATCGGGAGTTTCCAGTCTCCGAAAGCGATTACAGTAGAGAGAGTTATAAGACCATCCACAATGGTGACGGCAGTTCCCATCGAGATGTGGAGGTACTTGTTTATTATCATCGAGATGATATCGCTTCCGCCGCTGGTGGCTCTTGAGCGGAATATCATTCCCAGGCCTATTCCGTAAAGGATGCCTCCGAAAATCGCAGCCAAGAGCTGGTGGTCGTAAAGGCTTATGGCAGCTACTCCAGTAAGACCTTCCTCAGCAATCTTCCGGCTTACTTCCGGCTCAATGAGAGAATCAAATCCGTATGTCTGGTGGATAATCCACATGAAGGCAGGAATGAAAAGCGTGCAGAGCAGCGTCTTTATTCCAAAGCGGCTTCCAAGGATTACCGTACCCAGAATCAGTAGAGGAATATCCATGCAAAGGGCGGATACTTCCGTTCTCCATCCCCAAAGATGATGGAACACCATAGAAAGGCCGTATGTTCCGCCAGGGGCAAAACCATAAGGCTCTATAAGGAGCACAGCCCCCAGTGAAAAGATGAAGCATCCACCCACCAGAAGGCTGTATTCCAATATGTTCTGTTTTGAAAAAATCTTTCCTACAGCCATAAATTACATCATCATTCCGCCGCAGACCTGGATAACCTGGCCGGAAACGTATGAAGACATGTCGCTTGCCAGGAAGAGGCAAACGTTTGCAATATCCTCAGGAGTACCGCCCCTGCGGAGAGGAATCTTCTTGTACCAGTCCTGCTTGACTTCCTCTGGAAGCTGGGCTGTCATCTCGGTGATGATGAAGCCTGGAGCCACGGCGTTTGCGCGGATTCCCCTTCTTCCCATCTCCTGGGCGATGCTCTTTGCAAGGCCGATCATACCTGCCTTGGATGCAGAGTAGTTGCACTGGCTGGCGTTGCCGTGAACACCTACGACTGAAGACATGTTGATGATGCTTCCGCCCTTCTGGCTCATCATAACCGGAGTAACGGCATGGATGAAGTTGAAGGCACTCTTGAGGTTAACTGCCAGGACTGCATCCCACTGTGCCTCAGTCATCTTGAGCATCAGTCCGTCCTTGGTGATACCGGCGTTGTTTACCAGAACGTCTATTCTTCCGAGTTCCTTTACAACCTGTGCAACGGCATCGTGAGCCTGCTGGAAGTCAGCGGCGTTGGAAGCAATGGCCATAACCTTTACGCCAAAGGCTTCAAGTTCTTTCTTTGTCTGCTCTCCCAGTTCGTCGATAACGAGGTCTGTAAAAGCTATGTTTGCTCCTTCAGAGGCAAACTTGAGGGCAACTGCCTTGCCGATTCCTCTCGCTGCGCCTGTAATCAGGGCAACCTTTCCTTCGAGTAATTTCATAATATTCTGTTTTTGTTTTATTTGTTTTCCTTTTCATATCCGCCGGCCAGCATTCCCATAAGGTCGTACTCAGTGGCAGAGATTATTCTCACGGCCGCAAATTTACCAATTAATCGCAGAGGGTCAAACCCTTTGCAGGCTTTCAGGTCAACAAGTATGCTGCCGTCAACTTCAGGACTTTCCCTCTGGCTGCGGCAGATAAGGAATCCGTCCTTTACATCATCTATGATGACCTTCTCCACACCGCCAACCCTACGCTGGTTGTTTTCCAGGGATATTCGGCTCTGAAGCCTCATAAGACGGCCATAGCGCCTGTTCTTTACGCCCTGCGGGATGTCGTCGGCAAAGTGTGCGGCGTCATAGGTTCCTTCCTCCTCGCTGTAGGTGAAGGCCCCCAGCATCTCAAAACGGTTCTTCTTTACAAAGTCCAGAAGATCTTCAAACTCATGCTCCCCTTCTCCCGGATGACCCACTATCATTGTGGTTCTGAGTGCAATGCCAGGAACCCTGCTTCTAAGGTCATCCAGAAGTGCCTGCTGTCTTTCCCGGTCAACACCGCGGCGCATCATCTTGAGAATTTTGGTAGAAGAATGCTGCAGCGGAATATCCAGATACTTGCAGACCTTCGGGTTTTCGGCCATTACTTTTAGCACGTCTTTCGGGAAACCGGTCGGATAGGAATAATGGATCCTGATCCACTCTATTCCGTCTATCTTAGACAGGCGCTCGATGAGCGGAGCAAGCATCTTCTTTCCGTAAAGGTCCATTCCGTAGAAAGTAGTGTCCTGGGCTATGAGGATGAGTTCCCTCACTCCCTTGGCCGCCAGAGCCTTGGCTTCCCTCTCCAGGGTAGCCATCGGAACGGATTTGAACGGTCCCTTGATCAGCGGGATGGCGCAGTATGAGCACTTCCTGTTACAGCCGTCAGCAATCTTCAGGTAGGCGTAATGGGATGGTGTGGTAAGATGCCGCTTTGTCCAGTCCTTTTCCTGAGGAAGTTTCATCCACCTTACGATTTCCTTCCACTGGAAAGAACCGAAGAATGCATCCACTTCCGGAATATCCGCTTCCAGTTCCGTCCTGTAGCGCTCGCTAAGGCAGCCGCAAACAACTATCCTGCCCACAAAACCGTCCTGCTTTGCCTTTACTGCAGTCAGGATCTCGTCTATGGACTCTTTCTTTGCGTCACCGATGAAACCGCAGGTATTGATGATGACCGTATCAGGACGGGATTCCTCGTACGGAATCTCCTCCGGAACAATCTCCAGCCCTTCCGACAGTTTTGCCAGAAGATGCTCGGAGTCTACCCTGTTCTTGCAACAGCCCAGGGTAACCAGCTGAACTTTATGAGGTTTAGGCTTTGACATCAAGGATTATACAACCTTTCTCGGAACGCTTGCCTTTGCAGGAGCAGCCTGCTTGCCGCTTACCTTTGCGCCTTTCTGCTTGGAGGCTTCCTTAGCCTGCTTTGTGGCTGCGGTCTTTGCGCTTTCCTCGTTCTCGGATGCCTTTGCCTGGTCATCTTCGGTCTCGAAGTCGAGGCTTGCATATTCTTTCAGGCAGTTGTACCACTCCACAACTTTCTTCATGTGTGAAGGATAGAACCTTTCTCCGTCATAATCAGGAACAACCTTGCCGAAGAATTCCTTAAGAACCTCAGGATCGCTCTTTCCGGAAGGAGCTTTCTCGTCGCCGAGGAAAGTCTTCATCGCTTCCAGAACTTCCTGGAGCTTCTTCTCTCCATCCTGGGTAAAAATGGAAATGTCGCTCAGGGCGCTCATCTTGGTGGATGCGCCTGCGGCGAATCTTTTCTTTGTCAGCATGGACTCCAGTATAGCACCTCTGGCAGCTTGTGCCACATAGGTGAACAGGCCTTGCTGGCCGCTGACTGTGAGTACTTTTCCTAAATCTGTCTTCATATCTTAAATCTTTAGAATTATTTCATTCCCCTTTCTTTCTTTATCTGCTCGTACGCGCTCTGGACACTCTTGAATTTCTCTTCCGCAGCCTTCTTGACATCTGCGCCGAGACTTTCCACCTTGTCCGGATGGTACTTTACGGCCATGCGGCGGTAGGCCTTGCGGACTTCCTCGTCCGTTGCGCTGGAGTCAATCTCCAGGATCTTGTAAGGATCCTTCTCCGGCTCGAACATTCCCATAATGCTGCGGATGTCCTTTTCGCTGAGCCCGAGATAGCCGCCGATGGTAAAGAGCATGCTGCTCTCCTCAGGAGAAACCTGCCCGTCTGCCTGAGCGATTCCCAGCAGATAGTGGAACAGCTGCAGACGCTGGGAAATCTGCATATACTGCTTAATCTGGCTGCAGGCCTGATAGATGTCTATGTTGCTCTGCAGCAGTTTCTTTATGACTGTCAAAGCATCCTGTATGGCATCCTCTCCAAAATTCTGGCGGACAAAATCCTTTATGTAATTGAGCTCGCTTTTGAGGGTCTTGCCGTCCGCCTTCATCACTGCGGTGGAAAGAACCAGGAGGCTTATGAGGAAACTGTTGCGCTGCTCCGCCTGGGTGTAAGGCCTGCGTCCGCCGGTGTAACCGCCTCCGGAATAGCCTCCTCCGGAGCCACCACCGGTCCAGCCACCGCCGGTGCCCGTGCCAGATCCCGTACCGATCTTCAGGTTGGAGCCACCGTCAATGGCAGAGCCTATAACGAAGCCTATAATGCCTCCGATATAGCCACCGAGGACCCATCCGACTGCTCCCAGTATCCACTTGAATGCCATACAGTTAATTCATTTTTTCCAAAATCTGCCTTACCTGTGTCTCTATGTCTTTGCCCTGGACGGACTCAAGCTTAAAGTCTGCAAGACGAATTCTTTCCTTATCTGAAACCTGGCTGTTGAGCCTGGCCCTTATATCTTCTTCGGAGCTTCCATCACGTCTCATAACCCTGATAATCCTCTCCTCCATCGGGGCGGTTACCACAAGGGTCTTGTCCATAAAGCTCCTTACATATTCGTTTTCAAGTATTACGGCGCTTTCAAATATCACCGTTCCCCTCTTCCATCTTTTCCACAGGCGGAAATCTTCCATCACGAAAGGATAGACAAACTCCTTCACTTTTTCCAGAAGATTCCTGTCGCCGAAAATAATTGCGGCCATTGCCTTCTTGTCCAGCTTCCCCTTCTTCAGGATTCCCTTTCCGAGGATTTTCACAAGGCCGGAAAGTATCTCAGGCTTCTCTTCATAAAGTTCCTTAGTCCTTGAGTCCGAGTCATATACCTGGCATCCCAGAGACTTGAAAACCCGGCAGACATAACTCTTGCCGGAACCGATTCCGCCCGTTACTCCCAGAACCTTGGCCATATCAGTTTGCGTCCTTCTCCTTTTCCGGCAGCATTACCACCCTGTCTACAAACGTAGGGTCCACCCTGAGGTCAAACACTCCATCCGGAGTCTTGTCTACAAGCACCTTGGCCTTGCCTGAGGCGGATGAAACCGCCTGGCTGTAATCCACATAGGCCCCAAAATCCTCGGGAGTAAGGGTGCGCTTGCGCCCGAATTCCTCCTTGAATGTAATCTTAACGGAAGACGGAACGAGGATCATCCTTGAGCCTTCTTCCTGGCCCCTTACCTCAACAGGAAGGTCCATGGTTCGGCCTACATAGCGCCCTACGCTAAGGTGATAGACGATCTTGTCTTCAGACATCTGCACTCCTGCAATCGGCTCGATATCAGCCTCTCCCTGAATGCTTCTTCTCAGCGATCTGGCCGTTATCTTTTCCGTGAAGACGGAATCTATTGCCTTCACAATGCTTTCCTGTCCGTTAATCAGAATGGAATCAGGCCTTACGGAAACTCTTTCCAGCGGCATGTACTGAGGCCTGAAGCTCAGGTCTGCCTTCAGGCAAACGGGAACTTTCTTCTGGAAAGTCTTCGGGAAGATGAAAACCAGAGTATCCGAAACTATCTCGTCTATTGTCACATACCCGTCCAGTTTCTCCGATGCCCTGTCCTTGATCTGGGAAGTCAGGATGTAGAAAGCGTCTTCCTTTCCGCTGACCGGACGCAGGGCGGAAGGCTCTGCGCGGAATGTCAGAGTCTCCCCTTTCCTGGATGAGAAATACTTGTGTCTTAAAAGATAGAAGCCTGATGCAGTGCCTCTTACCGTCAGAGGATCCTGGCTTGTGGACTTGAACACGCGGCCTTCCATCGGTGCGGAAAGCTCCACATTGTAATGGAAGGCATAGCGATACTGGAGGCCCAGTTTCATGACGCCCCATACTATCAGCGCAACGAGCAGGGAAATGATGAGAACCACAATTTTCCCGCCCCAGCTGATCTTCAATCCCCTATGCAGATCCTCGTAAGACAAGACTTTTTACTGCTGCTGAGCGTCTGAAAAATCCCTTACTATTGAACTCTTGGCAACCTTGATGCGGACATTGGTGTCTACCCTCATCATTACATAGTTTCCGTTTTCAGGAATCTCCTCGATAGTTCCGTAGATACCGCCGATTGTTACGACCTTGTCGCCCTTCTTGAGCTCGTTGCGGAACTTCTGGAGCTCTTTCTGCTTCTTCTGCTGTGGGCGTATCATAAGGAAATACATGATCGCGAAAATCGCAACCATCATGATGATAAGTGACAGTCCGCCACCGCCCTGCTGTGGAGCGGCCTGCTGTGCCTGGAGAATAATGGAAATGATATTCATGTTATTCGTGTTTTTGTTGATTTCTAGAATCCGCCAACCATTCCGATTGGATCTTTAGTGATTTTTCCCTGGGTGTGCATATCCTTCAGGATGGCGTTCAACACACCGTTTACAAAGGAATAGCTCTTAGGGGTACTGTAGTGCTTTGCAAGGTCCACATACTCGTCTATCGTTACCTTGAATGGTATGTTGCTGAATGTCTTTGCCTCTGCAACTCCCATAGACACAATAAGTATGTCTGACTGTACAACTCTGGAAACATCCCAGTTGGACATATATGAAGATACTGTTTCCGCAAGGTCGTCATACTCCACCATCACGCTTCCCACCAGCTTGCGGGCAAATGTCTCGTCTTCCTTTTTCTCAAACAGTGCCGGAGGGTCTATGTGACCTGCCTTGGATATCTTGCCGAGATTCTTCAGAATCTCCTCCAGAACATAGTCAAGGTCGTCTGCCCACCAGATGCATTCACCCTCCAGAGCGTCCTCCAGAATGGAATTGCCTGAAAGAAGGTTCGAGTAAACCTGGCGGAAAAGCTTTACGGCATCTTCCATCCCCGGAGTCTCCTTCCCTACATACTCTTTGAAGAAGTCTGAAGAGACCATCGCGGAGTAAACTGATTTCAAAGGAGTCTCAAGGTCTGCCCACCCTATTCCCATATTGGTGCAAAGGTTGTTGAAAGGGGCATCTGCCTTTACAAGGGCGGAAAACGGGTTGTTTGCAAACTTCCTGTTTATCTCTATAACTGAGAAATCCGGCTTGAACTTGCGGTTTTGCTGGGATATCTTGTCCTCAGCCACCGGCACAAGAGCCGCAGGGAGCAGGCACATAAGGCAATATAGCTGGCGAGTCTTTTCCAGAGAAAGGATAAGTTCCTTCTCAGCAGCCTCTATATTTGTGTTTTCCGTAGTGATCCTGCTGTAAAGCTCCTTGAAAGCCTTTATTCTTATAAGTGTCCTGCTAATCATTTGAGACAAATTATAATATTTGACAAATATAACGAAAAATGAGAGCAAAAAGTTATATCTTTGTCAAGAATTAAAATAACAAGATTATGTATCAAGAAGATTTTGATAATTCTTT
>JAGCXV010000035.1 GCA_017961175.1 Bacteroidales bacterium | reverse complement strand
TTTCTCCGGAAAAGTCCCTGTTCAAGGGAGAAGTGTCGGAAGTGACCCTTCCGGGCACCCTGGCACCTTTTACCATATTGCCGGACCATGCCCCGATAATCTCCTCTTTGGAGAAGGGAAAGATCCTGTTCACCGACAAGGCCGGACAGAGAGGGGAAGTGGAAATAGACGGAGGCTTTGTTGAGATGAGTAACGGAAATGTAACCGTATGTATCTGCTGATATGGAACTTGGAATAAGGAAATATGCACTGGGAGTTTTGCTATGCGTCCTGATAGTGGAGGCCGTGGCCCTTGCCCTAGCTTATTTCCTGTATCCGGAGGCCCTGTCCTGGCAATTGTTTGTGATGCCGGTCGTTTTCTATGTTGTGGCGATGTTCGGCATTCTCCTTCTGCGTCATTTTGCAAAGAAGGGAGACAGGAGCCTGGTTTCCGGCTATATGGCAGTCAGGGGAATAAGGCTAGTGCTTCTGGTTGCTTTCCTGCTGGTTCTCTACATAGTAGACAGACAGTCAGTCAAATGGGTGACAGCGGCCTTTGTGCTGTTCTACATCGCCCTGCTGATTTTTGACACTATATATTTTTCAAAGACAATGAAGAAGTGATGAGAAGGAGTCTGGACATAATCGCGATGTTGTTTGCAGGGCTGATATTCTGCTCTTCTTCCCTCCATGCCAATGAGAAGGAAGGAGAGGGCGTTAATGTCCAGCACATCATCTTTGAGCATATGCTGGATTCCTACACCTGGCACATCACCAAGGTCGGCGACAAGGATATAGCAGTTTATCTTCCTGTCATACTCTACAGCAAGACAAGCGGATGGCACGTGTTCTCTTCCAGAAGGCTCCACGAAAACGGGGGAAGCTACGAGGGCTTCTATCCGGCTCCGGAAGACAGCGCCCACGCCTACAAGCTGATGGAGAAGATGCCGGACGGCAGCCTTGTCAGGCCGATAGACCTGTCGCTGACGAAAATGGGCCTTGCGCTGCTGATCAACGGAGCCATACTTTTGCTTCTGTTCCTGCCGGCAGCAAGATGGTACAGGCGCCACGGATCTGACCGCAATGCAACGCCGACAAAATACGTGAGCTTTGTGGAAAGCATTGTGGAAATGGTGGAAGACGGCATCATCAAGCCTTGCATCGGAGAAAACTACAGGAAGTTCTCGCCATATCTTCTGACGGCCTTCTTCTTCATCTTCACCTGCAACCTGATGAGCCTGCTTCCGATATTCCCGGGTGGAGTGGGCGTTACGGCAAACATGTCCATAACCCTGTTCCTTGCACTTTGCACCTTCCTGATGGTGAATATATTCGGAAGCAAGGAATACTGGAAGGAGATACTCTGGCCGGATGTTCCGACCTGGCTTAAGGCTCCGGTTCCGCTTATGCCGATGATCGAGCTCCTGGGAATTTTCACCAAGCCTATCGCCCTTATGATAAGGCTCTTTGCAAACATGCTGGGCGGACACATGGCGATGCTGGTGCTCACAACTTTGATTTTCATAGGATTCAGTGCGGGAATGGTAATGGGAAGCTCGATGACTTTCCTTTCCGTCCTGTTCAATATATTCATGTACGGGCTGGAACTTCTGGTTGCTTACATCCAGGCATACGTGTTCACTCTGCTGAGTGCGGTGTTCATAGGTTCCGCCCAGATACACCACCATAAGGCAAAAGAAGAAAAGTAAAATATAAACAATTAAAAACTAACAGATTATGTTATCAATTCTTACAGTTATCCTTGAGTACACGATGGCTGTTGCTGTCAGCAAGGCCGCAGCTGCAATAGGTGCGGGAATCGTAGTTATCGGCGCCGCTTTCGGAATCGGCAAGATCGGATCCAACGCTATGGACGCAATCGCTCGCCAGCCTCAGGCTGCCGGAGATATCCGCAGCGGTATGATTCTTTCCGCCGCCCTTATCGAGGGTGTATCCCTTATCGCGGTTATCGTCTGCATGCTTTCATACTTCGTTCAGTTGGACTAGTAACGATTTTATAAAGAATAAGTTATGTCATTGCTTGTTCCCGACAGCGGACTGTTGTTCTGGATGCTCATATCTTTCGGCGTGGTGTTCTTCATCCTCGCCAAGTTTGCGTTTCCGGTAATAACCAAGTCTGTCGAGGAGAGGAAGAATTACGTAGAAACTTCTTTGAACAGCGCAAGGGAAGCCAAGGAGACTCTCGCAAGGGTTGAAGAGGATACCAAGGCCATCATCGCCGAGGCAAACAAGGAGCAGGGCAGGGTTCTCAACGAGGCCGCCAGCCAGCGGGAGAAGATTATCGCCGCTGCAAAGGACGAGGCTTCAGAACAGGCCCGCAAGACTCTCGAGGATGCCAGGGAGCAGATTCAGAGAGAAAAGGACGAAGCCATGCTTTCCGTAAGGAGGGAGATGGCAAGCCTTTCCTGCGACATCGCCGAGAAAGTCCTCCGCGAAAAGCTCTCTGACCAGCAGAGCCAGATGGCGCTGATAGACAAGATGCTCGAGGAAGTTGTAAGGGAGACCGGCGCTCAAGGGGGCGCTCTCTCCTGAAAATCAAGATTATGGATGTAGGAGTACTGGCGGTAAGATATGCCAAGGCATTGCTGGGTTACGCCCGTGACGAGGGAGTGGCCGAGAAGGTTTACGCTCTCTCGGACAATGTGCTGCATTGTTTTGCCCAGAACCCGAACCTGTCCACTACGCTTGAAGATCCTTTGCTCTCCCCGGAAGAAAAACTCAAGCTGCTTTCCGCCACTGTAGAGGGTGGGGGAAAGGAAACGGAAGTGATGCTCAGGTATTTTTCCCTGATGATAGAAAAGCGCAGGGAAGCCTATCTGGCATCTTCTCTCCGCAGCTATATGGACCTCTACCGCAAGAGCGAAGGTATAGCGGTGGTAAAGATCATTACCGCCGTTCCCCTTGACAAGGAAATGGAAGACAAGATTCTCTCCAGGGTTTCCACGATGCTGGGCAAGAGGATCGAGCTTCAGAAGAGTGTCGACCCTTCAATCGAGGGCGGCTTCATCTTCGATATAGACGATTACAGGTTGGATGCGAGCGTGGCGTCGCGGTTAAGGCAGATACGCCGCCAGCTCATTGACAAGAACAGGAGAATAGTTTAATTATGGCATTGAATATCAAAGCAAGTGAAGTTTCCGACGTGTTGCGTAAGCAACTGGAAGGCATTCAGGACAAGATTGCCCTGGACGAGGTGGGCACCGTCCTTCAGGTCAGCGACGGAGTTGTAAGGATTTACGGTCTGCGCAACGCTGAGGCCAGCGAGCTTCTCGAATTTGAAAACGGCGAGATGGCCGTGGTGATGAACCTTGAGGAGGACAATGTGGGTGCAGTGCTTCTGGGACCTACAGACGATATCAAGGAAGGATTCACCGTGCGCCGCACAAAGCGAATCGCCTCCATCAGGGTTGGAGAAAGCATGCTCGGAAGAGTCATCAACCCTCTGGGCCAGCCACTTGACGGCAAAGGAGAAATAGGGGGAGAACTCTTTGAGATGCCGCTGGAAAGAAAGGCTCCGGGAGTTGTTTTCCGCCAGCCGGTTAACCAGCCGCTCCAGACTGGTATCAAGGCCATAGACTCAATGATTCCGATCGGAAGAGGCCAGAGAGAGCTCATCATCGGTGACCGCCAGACAGGAAAGACAGCCATTGCCATAGACACCATCATCAACCAGAAGAACGCGATGAAAAAGGGCAAGCCGGTTTACTGCATCTATGTGGCAGTAGGCCAGAAGGGCTCCACTGTCGCGGCTCTGGTAGAGACTTTGAGAAAGAGCGGCGCTATGGACTACACCATTGTGGTTTGCGCCACAGCTGCAGACCCTGCGGCTTTGCAGTATTTCGCACCGTTTGCCGGAGCCGCCATCGGAGAGTATTTCAGGGATACGGGAAGGGATGCGCTGGTGGTTTATGACGACTTGAGCAAGCAGGCCGTTTCATACCGCGAGGTTTCCCTGATTCTCCGCCGTCCTTCCGGCCGTGAGGCATATCCAGGAGACATTTTCTACCTGCACTCAAGGCTTCTGGAGAGAGCCGCAAAGATAATTGACCAGCAGGAGGTTGCAGAGACAATGAACGACCTTCCGGCATCGCTGAAGGGAAAGGTCAAGGGAGGAGGTTCCCTTACAGCCCTTCCTATTATCGAGACCCAGGAGGGAGACGTTTCCGCATACATTCCTACAAACGTGATTTCCATTACGGACGGACAGATATTCCTTGATACAGACCTGTTCAATCAGGGTAACCGTCCGGCAATCAACGTGGGTATCTCCGTTTCCCGTGTGGGTGGTAACGCCCAGATAAAGCCAATGAAGAAAGTTGCCGGAACGCTGAAGATAGACCAGGCCCAGTACCAGGAGCTTGAGGCATTCTCCAAGTTCGGCGGCGAGATGGACAAGGTCACCGCGATGACCATAGACAAGGGAAGGAAAAACACCCGTCTGCTTATTCAGCCTCAGTACTCCCCGATGCCGGTGGAGGAGCAGGTTGCAATACTTTACTGCGGAACCCACGGACTGTTCAAGGATATTGACATCAGCCAGGTTCAGGCGTTCGAGAAGACCTTCATCAACTCGCTCAGGCTCAACCATCAGGAAGATGTGCTTGACCGCCTTGCAAAGGGAGAGTTCAACGACGACATCACATCCAAGATAGAGAAGACAGCCAAGATGGCCCTCAACCAGTTTATAGCATAGGATTATGGCATCGCTGAAGGAGATAAAGTCCAGGATCGGTTCAGTAAAGGGAACAAGCAAGGTTACCTCTGCGATGAAGATGGTTTCCTCCGCCAAGCTTCACAAGGCGCAGGGCCTGATCAACGCCATGCTGCCTTACCAGAGAAGCCTGGATGCCATCGTATCCAACTTCCTTTCCGGCGAGACTCCTTTCTCATCTCCTTATGTGCTCAAGGAGGATGAAAAGCCAGCTGCTGCAGGAAGGGTTGCGGTTGTGGTTTTCTCTTCCAACTCTTCTTTGTGCGGAGCTTTCAACTATAACATAATCAGAGAGTTTATGTCTCTGGTCCTGGACCTTAAGGCAGAAGGGGTCGCAGATGAGAATATAGATGTTTATGCTGTAGGGAAAAAGGTGGAGGATGCCGTAAGGAAGATGGAGTTCAACCCCTTCTCTTACCAGAGCCTTGCCGCCAAGCCGGACTACAAGGAGATTTTCGCCCTGGCTTCAGACATCATGGAGCAGTATGCTTCCGGAAAACTCTCCAGGGTATATGTCATCTATCACCACTTCAAATCCTCCGCAGTACAGAAGGTTGAAAGGCTGACTTATCTTCCTCTGGAAATTTCTTCCTACAAAAAGGAAAAGAATGCCACAAAGGAAGGATGGCTGAACAACTACATCGTTGAACCTTCTGTCCCACAGGTTATCGAGTCCCTGATGCCTCAGCTTCTGAAGCAGAAACTCTATACCTGCCTGGCGGATTCCTACGCCAGCGAGCACGCTGCCCGCACCATCGCGATGCAGGTTGCGACGGACAATGCGGAAGACCTGATCCAGGAACTCACTATCCTCTACAACAAGAGCCGCCAGCAGGCGATTACCGCTGAGCTGCTGGATATCGTTGCGGGAAGTTCTCAGTAATTCTTTAGAATATTTCTGTTATTTGACCGATCTGGAGAGTTATCAAATCTTTTCCGGATTCTTCTGATGCGAATTTTTCGTTTTTCCTAGGTTCCCACCAGTCGTGCTGGCTAAGGGCGAACTTGGAATGGTGCACAGTTATATAGTGTTTTGCATCAAGGTCTTCCATAACTTTGTGCAGCTCCTCCGGCATAGTGTGGATCTGGGCCCACCTTCCGCTGTACTGGCCATTTTCTATGAAAGCCAGGTCGATATCAAATTCCTCACCGATTTTTTTGAAGTGGTCGCCGTAACCGCCGTCCCCGCCAATGAATATGCATTTGTCTCCAACTTGCAGGATAAACGAAGCCCAGAGTGTCTTGTTGCGCTTGAAACTTCTTCCCGAAAAATGCTTTGCAGGAGTGCAGGTAAATGAAACTCCGTCGTGGAATGATTCCATCCAGTCCAGTTCTACCAGTTTATCAGGTTCATATCCCCAATATTCCAGATGCGAGCCCACACCAAGCGGCATTATCACTTTGCCCGTTTTATGCTTGAGCTTCTTTACCGCCTTGTAGTCCAGGTGGTCGTAATGGTCGTGGGTGATGACAAGGTAGTTTATGTTAGGCAGATTGCCAGGCTTGTAAATGGAGGTTCCCTTGAACGGGCGGTTGATGAATGAAACCGGAGAACCGCTGTACAGGACCGGATCCACAAGCACTGTCTTTCCGTCAATTACAAGAAGGTATGAAGAGTGCCCGAACCATACCACGATGTCTTTCTTTTCCTTTACGGCCTGCTCCACTGCATTCCTGTCTAGGGGTTCGGCTTTAACGGGTTCTGTAGGTTTAAGGCCTTTTTTGCTGGAGAAGATGAAATTCCAGATGATGGATGCCATACTCTGTTTCTTGGCAGAATCGGTGAACATCTTCACTGGCTCCAGGTTAACGAATTTTCCGTTCCTGTAGTTAGGACTTTGCCGGCACCTTTCCAGCCTTTCCCCGTGGGGGATTTTTCCTAAACTGACATAGTCCGTAAAAAACAGAGCAACTATCGCGATGATTATAAAAAGAGATATAAGCATCTTTCTTCTTCCTTTTTTCATCTCTGCAAAAGTAATTATTTCTTCAGAACAGACAATTTGCGGGTTTCTAATTGTGTTCTTTTGACCCATTTTTTTGTATATTTGTTGAGAATCGTCAAATACACCATTATGGCACACAGCGTATTCAAGTACAGGACGGGTGAGGCTTATCCTTATTGCTACAAGTATCCGCAGGTTGCCCTTACGGCAGATTGCGTGGTCTTCTCATATGATGGTAAGGATCTTCTGGTACTGCTGATAAAAAGGGGGCAGGAGCCTTTCAAGGACAGGTGGGCCCTTCCTGGAGGTTTTGTCAATCCGGATGAAACGGCCGAGCAGGGGGCTCGTCGCGAACTTCTTGAAGAGACTGGACTTGAGGCTAGTCATCTGGAACAGTTCAAAGTATTTTCCACTCCCGACAGAGACCCAAGACAAAGGGTTGTGACAGTTCCTTTCATTGCTCTTGTAAACCACAAAAGCGTTGCCGGAGGAGACGATGCCGCTGAAGCGCGCTGGTTTCCGGTAGACAAGGTTCCGCCCCTGGCCTTCGATCACGATCAGATTCTTTCTGAGGCGCGGACGGCCTTAAGGCGTTCCCTGTATTTCAGTCCGGTGTCTTTCACTCTTCTCCCGCCGCAGTTCACTATGCCACAGCTTCAGAGATTGTATGAAATCATACTGGGCCGCAAGTTCGACCGCCGCAATTTCGCCCGAAAGATGAACTCTCTCGGAGTTCTTGATTTCCAGGGGATAGAGTCGGCTGGCAATGATGTCGTGGAGCGCAAAGACGTGCCTTCACGCAAACCGTCCATCTTTTCTTTCAACCGCGTCAAGTGGTCCCGGATGAAGGACGAATCTGATACAAATTTTGAATTCTGATCTTTTATTAGTGTTAGGATAATATGACAACATTTCTAATTTGCCTGGCGGCACTGATCATAGCATACTTCACATACGGATGGTTCCTGGAAAGGACTCTTGGAATCAAAGGAGACAAGGAAGTTCCGTCAAAGACAATGTTTGACGGAGTGGATTATATCCCGATGCCGAGATGGAAGACCTTCCTGATCCAGCTTCTGAACATTGCTGGCCTGGGGCCTATCTTCGGAGCTGTTCTGGGAGCAACTTACGGGCCGGTAGCTTTTCTGTGGATTACCCTCGGAGGCATTTTCATGGGCGCGATGCACGACTTCATAGCAGGAGTGATGAGCCTCAACCATAATGGGGCCAGCCTTCCTGAGATTATCGGCAAATATCTGGGAATGACCACAAAGCAGGTGATGAGACTGTTTGCGGTTGTAATGATGATTCTGGTGGGAGCGGTGTTCATGCTGGGTCCGGCCGGAATCCTTGCCTCAATGACGGGTTGGGACAAAAGCATATGGCTGTACATCGTATTCGCATACTACATACTTGCAACCCTGCTGCCTATTGACAAGATCATCGGCAACGTATATCCTATCTTCGGAATAGCTCTGATTTTTATGGCGCTTGGAATATTGTACGTTTTGTTTACAGGAAATCTTGTTATTCCTGACCTGACCACATTCGCCAACGCAAAACCTAACGCTTCAAGTTTCCCTATCATTCCGACAATGTTCATCACGATAGCTTGCGGAGCAATCTCCGGATTCCACGCAACCCAGAGCCCGATGATGGCCAGATGTCTGAAAGACCGCAAGGAAAGCCGCAGCGTTTTCTATGGAGCAATGATATCCGAGAGCATCATCGCATTGATCTGGGCAGCTGCTGCAATGGCCTTCTTCAGAGGATTTGACGGAGCGGAAGATTCCCTTGCCGGACTGAACGCCGCCCTTGCCGCCCACGGAAACGACGCCTCCTGGGCCGTGAACGAAATCACCAACACAACACTCGGGAAGTTCGGCGCCATTTTAGCTCTTCTGGGAGTAGTGGCAGCACCTATAACATCCGGCGACACGGCCTTCAGAAGTTCAAGGCTCATCATCGCCGATTTCATGGGAATGGAGCAAAGGAGCATCCTCAAGAGACTCTATATCTGCATCCCGATGTTCGCGATAGGTTATGCAATAACCCTGATGAACTACGATATCCTGTGGAGATACTTCGCCTGGGCAAACCAGACGCTTGCAGTATTCACCCTCTGGGCGATAACGGTATTCCTGTATCTTAGAAGTTACAGGGTTTTCAGCGGAAAGCCTTATTACCTTATCTCCCTGCTTCCTGCCATGTTCATGACATTCATATGCACAGACTTTCTGTTTACCTCCGGCCAGATGATGGGTCTGGAGAGAAATCTGGGAAACATACTGGCGGGATGCGCTACCATAGTGGCTACGGTAGCGGTTTGGCTGCATATGCGCCACATCCTCAAAAAGGGAGAACTTGCCTAAGAACCATTTGAGAGAAATAATTGTAAATTATTATAAATAACCTAATTATGAAAACGAGATCCTTTTTATGCCTTACGGTCTGTATGGCTCTTTGCCTTACCGGTTGCAAGACAAACCAGAACCAGCAGACAGAATCTTCCGCGGCCCCCGAGACTGAAACTGTCACCCAAGCTCCCGAGGCTGAGCCCGCTCCTGCAGAAAACAGCAAGTACAACCCGACAGACGCCCGTACTTTCGGACTTGTAGGCCCCGTCCAGGAAGTCCGCCTGTCCAAGGCTCTGCTTTCAACAACTTCTACTGAAGAGCAGGGAGATCCTTGGCTGGAAAAGGATGAACTAGAAATGACATTCGACGAGAACGGAAGAGTTACTCTGGACGGCCTTGCCGGATGCAAGTATGTATATGACGAAAACGGCAACTTCATCAAGGGCTTTTCAGACAAGACAGAACTCAAGAGGGATGATAACGGTCGTATCGTTTCATATGTCAACACCAACGTAGAAGGGCAGGATTATTCTAACATCAACTTTGACGAATACCTTTCCAAGACTTTTGATTATGACGAACTTGGAAGAGTTGTAAAAGCAACATACAGCGGCTGGGAATGGATGACAGATTATGCCTACGAATATTTTGGCGGAAATGTTTATCCAACAAAAGCAACTTACGAAAGCACAGCAGAATCTCTGGTGATAAAGGGCACTGTTACCTACACCTACAAAGAATACGACCAGTACGGCAACTGGACTGAAAGGCAAGTGGTCTGGGAAGAAGAGACTCGCGACTGCGGCGGAGCAGGAGATCCTGAAATCTCAAAGAACGAATACCTGGAACGCCGCACCATTAAATACTATACTGAATAACTAAACTCAAAGAGATAAAACTTATGAGAAAAGCATTGTTCATATCAGCGATTCTGATGATGTCTGTGGCATCCTGCACATCAGAGAACAAAACAGCTGACTCTCCGGATATCAGGGCCTTTGGCCTGACGGGAGATGTAAGCCAGGTATACCTGACGACGGTGACATTATCCACCACAGACCCGGAAGCGGAGCTTACTTCAGAAGCAAGCGAGAGGCTTGAGCTCTCCTTTGACAAAGCCGGCCGTGTAACCCTTGACCGTTACAGCAACAAGTATGAATATGATGCAGACGGAAAATTCAAAATGGGCCGTACAGACAGCACCACTTTCACCCGGGACTCTCTCGGGCGGATTGACACTTATGACAACACTCCGGATGATTTTGAATTTCTGGACTTCGAGAACTATATCCAGATGAAATTCAAATATGACGCTATGGGCCGGGCTTCAGCTATAGAGTTCGGTGGCTGGGAATGGTATACCGAGCACAAGTTCTTCTACGACAAAGACAAAGTCTATCCATCCAAAATGACTTATGCCGGCGGATCGGAAGGCACTGAGTACAAGGGCGAAGAAACCTATGAGTACATTTCATTCGACCAGAAGGGCAACTGGACCGAGAGGAGAGTCACTTCCACCGTTACCGAATCTGAAGAGTTTTCCGAAACGGAACCCAAGACAGTAAATAGTGTGGTCTCTGAAAAACGACGGATAGTTTATTACTCCGATAAGCAATAAAAAGAATAGCGCCAAAAACTTGGCGCTATTCTTTTTGCGGAGAGATAGGGATTCGAACCCTAGTGACGGTTACCCGCCAACCCGCCCTCCAAACGGGCGCTTTAGACCACTCAGCCATCTCTCCTGGAGGTTTGTTTGGGAGTGCGAATATAGTATATTTTTTGTTACGTTGTTACATCGCGGAGAAAAAAAGTTATTCCCAGCATAAATTGCTGTTAATTCGAGGGTTGTAAATTATGTTTACAACTTGTTGATTTCTTTGCGCGCAATGATTTTAACTGACGGGTTTAATTCTTACATTTGTGTTGCGCAATACCCCCCTGAGGGCATTGCTTTTTTACTCAAACCTAAAAATATATATTGTAAATTATTTGTTGAACATTATGTCAGCCACCCAAATTTCTATTGTCAAGAGGGACGGAAAACAGGAGCTGTTTTCGATTGAGAAGATTAAGAACGCAATTAGAAAGGCTTTCCTTGCAACAGGAAGCTTCGCATCAGACGAAGACCTGACTATTATTCTTTCACACGTAGCTATCCGCAACGGGATGAGCGTAGAGGAGATCCAGAACCAAGTGGAAGTTGCCTTGATGAAGGAAAAATACTACCAGATTGCAAAGAACTACATGCTCTATCGCCAGAGGCACACTGAGGACCGTGATGTTAGGGACCGCCTGGATTTTCTGGTAAATTACTGCAAGGCCGACAATGCCGCTACCGGCAGCAAGTACGATGCCAATGCAAACGTAGAGCACAAGAATATAGCCACACTCATCGGTGAGATTCCTAAAGCAGGATTCATCCGCCTTAACAGGCGTCTGCTTACAGACCGCCTCAAGGATATGTACGGAAAGGACTTTGCAGACAAATATATCAGTCTGCTGTCCAAGCATTTCATCTACAAGAACGATGAGACTTCCCTGGCAAACTATTGCGCCAGCATCACGATGTACCCTTGGCTCCTGAACGGAACCCTGAGCATCGGAGGAAACTCCACCAAGCCGACCAACCTTAAGAGCTTCTGCGGCGGATTCGTCAACCTCGTGTTCATTGTATCGTCCATGCTCAGCGGCGCTTGCGCAACTCCTGAGTTCCTGATGTACATGAACTACTTCCTGCAGAAGGAGTATGGAGAGGATTACTACAAGAGAGGAAGCCAGATCGTAGACCTGAGCGTTAAGCAGAGAAGCATCGAGAAGGTTATCACAGACTGCTTTGAGCAGGTGGTATATTCCATCAACCAGCCGACCGGAGCAAGAAACTTCCAGGCAGTGTTCTGGAATGTGGCATATTACGACAAGTATTATTTCGAGAGCCTGTTCGGAGAATTCCGCTTCCCTGACGGAAGCGCTCCTCACTGGGAGAGCCTTAGCTGGCTGCAGAAACTGTTCATGAGATGGTTCAACGCAGAGAGGCTGAAGACTCCTCTGACATTCCCTGTCGAGACTATGGCTCTGCTCACCGAGAACGGAGACGTTAAGGACAAGGAGTGGGGAGACTTCACGGCACAGATGTACAGCGAAGGCCACTCGTTCTTCACATACCTGTCAGACAACGCAGACTCACTGTCAAGCTGCTGCCGTCTGAGAAACGAGATCCAGGACAACGGTTTCAGCTACACCCTCGGCGCTGGCGGAGTTTCCACCGGAAGCAAGAGCGTGCTTACCATCAACCTCAACCGCTGCATCCAGTATGCCGTCAAGCACAAGATGGACTATATGGAGTTCCTCGGCGAGGTAATTGACCTCGTTCACAAAGTGCAGCTGGCTTACAACGAGAACCTTAAGGATCTCCAGGCAAAGGGAATGCTTCCTCTGTTCGATGCCGGATACATCAACATCGGAAGACAGTACCTGACAGTCGGAATCAACGGCCTGGTCGAGGCTGCAGAGTTCCTCGGCTACAAGATAGATGACAACCCTGAGTACGCCCACTATGTTCAGGACGTTCTCGGACTTGTGGAGAAGTACAACAAGAAGTACCGCACCAAGGACACGATGTTCAACTGCGAGATGATCCCTGCAGAGAACGTTGGAGTAAAGCACGCAAAGTGGGACAAGGAAGACGGTTACTATGTTCCTAGGGAGTGCTACAATAGTTACTTCTACATCGTCGAAGACAAGACACTCAATATCGTGGACAAGTTCAAACTCCACGGAAAGAAATATATAGAGCACCTTACCGGCGGAAGCGCCCTTCACATGAACCTGGAAGAGCATCTTTCTCAGGCACAGTACCGCCAGCTTCTGAAGGTAGCCGCCAAGGAAGGCTGCAACTATTTCACCTTCAACATTCCTAACACCATCTGCAACGATTGCGGACATATAGACAAGCGCTACCTGAAGGAGTGCCCTCACTGCCACAGCACCAACGTGGACTACATGACACGTATCATCGGCTACATGAAGAGAGTAAGCAACTTCTCCGCTCCAAGACAGAAGGAGGCAGCCCGCCGCTACTATGCAAAGGATCACGGAGAGATAGCTTCCGCCCTGACGATGGCAGACGTTGAGAAGCTGGAGCAGACCGCGAAGGCAGAGCAGGTGGCCAAGGAAGAGAAGGCACACGTAGAGGTATAATTTACCGAAGTGATCAAGTGTTATAATTTTGATATCGTATGTCAGGAGATTCCTGACCAGATAACCCTTGCTCTCAACATATCGGGTTGTCCCAACCGGTGCCCCGGATGCCATAGTCCGTGGCTCTGGAGGGACGAGGGTGTGCCGCTTGATACACATTTCCTCTCCCTTCTGATAGATAAGTATTCCTCAGGCATAACCTGCGTGTGTTTCATGGGAGGAGACCAGGCTCCGGAGCAGGTAAATTCCCTGGCCTCGTTTGTAAGAGAGAAATTCCCGCACCTGAAAACCGCCTGGTATTCAGGCTTTGAGGATATCCATAAAGCTATCAGCATCGCTAACTTCGATTTCATAAAGGTTGGCCCTTACGTGGAAGAGAAGGGAGGCCTCCGTGCAGAGACGACCAACCAGAAATTCTACATCGTTGAAAAAGACGGAAGCCTTACTCTCTATCATTTTCCTCCAAAGAACGGCTGAAACAAAGGTTTAGCATAATTTTTGCACCTTCATATCCTGAAACCAAAACCAAAGGTTATGAAGAGGTTGTTTTTATTTTCAGCGATGGTTTTGTCCTGCGCCCTTTGCCTTGCACAGAACAAGACTTCTTATGCCGGTATATATTACTATGACTCATCATCTTACGGGGTGATGGACCGCGATTCGGCAGACTATTACAGGGTTGTTGAAAACAACAACACTTTCAACGATTATTATGCCAAGGACAACGCCTTGAGAGCAAGCGGAGCGCTTTCATACGCAGATCCGTCCGATGACAGCAAGACGGTTTTTGAAGGTGCCTTCATAGCATATTACCCTAACGGTAAGGTTTGGATCAAGCAGTTCTTCAAGGGTGGAGTCAATGACGGGGAATACACGGAATATTTCGAGAATGGACTGATGAAGCAGCACGAGTTCTACAAGATGGGAGTGCTGGACGGAGTGAAGACCGTGTTCGAGGAAGACGGCAAGACCTGCAAGCAGTGGGAATACAAGGACGGAGAGCTGGTCAACGACTACTACACAGAAAGTGGCGGAGGCTATTCCGTTGATTATAACAGCACTACCAAGGAACCTGTATGGAGGGACGTAAAGACTTCGGACCTGAATGTCATAAAGGACAAGCAGGGCAACACCATCCAGGCATACGCCATCAACGGGCTTTATGTTTCCCTGGATGTCGCCTACAGGCATTATTTCGGCAAATATTACGTTCTCCAGCTTTACATACAGAACAACTCTCCTGAGGACGCGTATTTCACATTTGATGATATTTCCATCGACAGCCCTCAGGGAAAGATCAAGTTCTTCTCCAAGAGTGATTTCGAAAGGCGTATGAGCAGCCGTCAGGGATGGGCCCAGTTCGGCCTGCATGCCGCTGCCTTTGCCACTGCCGTTACCCTGGAAGCTGCGACCGACGATGCTTTCTACCGTCAGAACAGAAGGCATCACCGTACCTTCGGAAGGGATCTGGCTCACGATATGTCAGCCTTCCTCATCCGCCAGAGCGCAGTTGTGGGAAGCATCCTTGTGTCTGGTCTTTTCAACGAGGAGAACAGGAAGATCAGGAACGAGAATATCGGCTATCTGAGAAACTATCAGATCAAGCCTCAATCTTCAATCGTCGGCTTTGCCTACGCCAAGTACAGCCCGAACGTAAAGATCATTATGGTGAACCTTCCGATTAACGGCAAGATTTACCAGTTCCCTGTGGATGTTACCCGACTGAGGAATATCGACGACTAGATCTTCCTGAAATTCAGCAGAAGCGAATTGCTTACCACGCAAACGCTTGACGCTGCCATTGCCGCACCCGCAATCATAGGATTAAGCAGGAAACCGTTTACCGGGAACAGAACCCCGGCGGCAATCGGTATTGCTATCACATTATAGATAAATGCCCAGAAAAGGTTCATTTTTACCGTCTTCACGGTTTGGCGGGACAGTCTTGCGGCCGAAGCGAGTTTCCTTAAATCAGAGCCTGTTATGGTGATTTTCGCGGCATCCATAGCGATGTCGCTTCCGCTTCCCATCGCGATGCTCACATCCGCCCTTGCAAGAGCGGCGGAATCGTTGATTCCATCGCCGGCCATTGCTACAACCTTGCCTTTCTCCTGAAGCTTGCGGATAAACCTTTCCTTGTCTTCAGGGAGCATTCCGGAGTGCACTTCCCTTATGCCGCACTCCCTTGCAATCGCCTCGGATGTACGGGAATTGTCTCCGGATAGCATGACTACTTCTATACCCAGATCCTGAAGCTCCTTAACGGCTTCCGAGGAAGTTTCCTTAACCTTGTCCGCAACCGCAATTACTGCGAGAGCCTTATTGTCGTCCGCAAAGTAAACAACCGTCTTTGCCTGGTCTTCAAATTCTTTTGCCTTCTCAGCGATAGCATCGGGAATCTCGACACCCTCCTTTTTCATCAGAGAAAGGTTTCCGGCAAGGAATCTTTCTCCTTCTTCAGAGCAGATTGCGCCCATTCCAGGAATGTTCTCAACATTGGATACATTGCCGTTAGGAAAATGCTTTGCGATAGCCTCGGCGATCGGGTGCTGTGACAGGGATTCCATACCTCCGAGTATGCTCCTTAGAAGTTGCTTGTGGTTTGGCTCGTATTCCCAGAACTCGTCCGTAACTTCCGGATGTCCTGAAGTGAGGGTTCCGGTCTTGTCCAGGGCCACAACGTTGATCTTGCGTGCATTTTCCATCGCCTCGGCATCCTTGATGAGAATGCCGTTCTGGGCCCCCTTGCCGATACCCACCATAATGGCGGTAGGGGTGGCGAGTCCGAGGGCGCACGGGCAGGCGATTACCAGTACCGTAACAAGTGCAAGTATGGAGTATACTATGTAATTGTTTCCTGTGGCATAGCCGCATACATTCCAGACTATGAACGCAATCAGTGCAGTGCACATTACTGCCGGAACGAATATGGAAGCGATCCTGTCTGCTAGTTTCTGGCTCGGGGCGCGGCTTCCCTGAGCCTCCCTGACCAGATTGATTATCCTGGAGAGATTGGTCTCGGAGCCTACTTTTTCAGCCCTGAATGTAAAGCTTCCCATCTGGTTGACGGTTCCGGAAAAGACCTTGCTTCCGGGCTTTTTCTCCACGGGAACACTTTCTCCGGTAAGGGAACTTTCATCTGCAAAAGATTCTCCTTCCAGAACGGTTCCGTCCACGGCAATCCTTTCTCCCGGCTTGACGATAACAGTATCTCCGATCACTACATCGTCAATGCTGATTTCAGCAACTTTTCCGTCTTTTTGGATAGAGACAGTCTTGGGCTGAAGGCCTGCAAGTTTCTTTATCGCCGAGGAAGTGGAATATTTTGCCCTTTCTTCCAGAAGCCTTCCAAGAAGAATGAAGGCGATGATTACCGCGGCCGATTCAAAGTACACGTGGCTTTCCAGTCCGCGGCTTGTCCACACCGACGGAAAGAGTGTGTTGAACACGCTGAAAAGATATGCCACTCCTGTGGACAGGGCAATCAGCGTATCCATATTAGCGTGGCCGTGGCGCGCTTGTTTCCAGGCATTTACATAGAAATCCCGGCCAAAGAGAACAATGGATATCGTGGCCAGGGCCCACATGATGTAATTTGCGGGCCGGCCCACAGAGGACATTCCGATGATAACAATGGGGATGGCGACAACTATCGCCCCAACAGTTTTGCTAAGAAGCCTTTTGACTTTTTTTTTTCGTCTTCGCCGTCTGCGGCTCCTGAAAGGGGAGTCGTGTCCATATCATATCCGGCGGCTACAACGGCTTCCTTGATTTTCTGGGGATCAGTCTTTCCAGAGTCGTATTCGATGAGGGCGCTGTTGGACGCAAGGTTCACGTTCACGTCCTTGACTCCGTCAATGCCTTCGATGGCTTTCCTGACGTGGGCCACACACATGGCGCACATCATGTTCTTAACCGCAAAACTCTGCTTGACTGTTCCCATATCAAAACTCTCCGCTTATTCTTGCCATAAGTTCAGTGATAGGCAGATGCTGAGGGCATTTTGCAAGGCACTCTTCGCAACCTACGCAGGTTTCAGGTCCTCCGCCCTGGGCAAATTCCTTGCGGAACGCATTGGCGAACGCAGCCTTCTTCTTTGCATATTCGCTATCGCTCTGGGCCTCCTTGTTAGGAACATTTCCGTCCATGACAAGCTTGTTGTATGTTGCAAATACAGATGGTATTTCAACTTCATAAGGGCAAGGCATGCAATAGCGGCATGCGGTGCAGTTGATCCTCTTGTAGCTCTGGTATTCCAGGATGGCTTTCTGTAGGGTTGTCTGCTCGTCCAAAGACAGAGGCTTGAAATTCGTGAAACTCTTGAGGTTGTCCACAAGATGCTCCATATAGGTCATTCCGCTCAGCGATACGAGCACATTCGGAAGGCTTCCAAGATACCTGAAAGCCCAGGATGCGATGCTGCGGTCCGGGTTCTTGTCTTTGAGGATCTTGTTAGCGCTTTCTGACAGGCTGGCAAGCCTTCCACCCAGCAGCGGCTCCATTATAACTGCAGGAATCTTCCTTTCTGCCAGGGAGTTGTAAAGATATTCCCCGTCCTCTTTCCAGTCTATGTAGTTAAGCTGGATCTGCACGAAATCCCAGTCGTGGAGATCGATGATATGCTCCCAGCAAGCACGGTCAGAATGGAACGAGAATCCCAGATTCCTGATTCTTCCTTTCTTCTTCTGTTCAAGGAGATAGGCATAACCTCCCATCTCTTCGTACACCTTGTCGTAAGACTTTATGTCGGAGATCGAGTGGAGGAGATAATAGTCGAAATAATCCACTCCGCATCTCTGGAGCTGTTCTTCAAAAATCCTGGCGATGTCTTCCTTTTCCCTTACCCTGTAACCAGGCATCTTGTCTGCCAGCAGCCAGGTATTTCTAGGATACTTGCTCAGGGCTTTTCCTATTATGCCTTCGCTTTTTCCGCCATGATAAACATAAGCCGTGTCATAGTAGTTGATACCGTGGGCATAGGCATAATCTACCAGTTCCTGGACCTTGGCTTCATCCACCGGAGCATTTCTGCCCGGGCCGTTAGTAGGGAATCTCATGCATCCGAATCCAAGCATGGAGATCATCTCTCCATTCTTGTAGTTGAGCCTCTTGTCAACCGGGGTTATATCTCCGTCCAAGGCCTTGGCCTGCAGGTTGGTCAGAAACGGATTGTTCTTGAAAGAAACGGTGCTTGCCGCCAGTGCGGCTGCTCCCAAGCCCATGAGTTTCAGAGCCTTTCTTCTACTGATATCGTTGTTGTTTTTCATGGTGGATTTTGAAATTGGTGCTTATCTGATGCAATTTAGCAAAAAAATCAATCGGGAAGGATAGTTACCGGCATTCCCACCCAGGCATAGTTTTCCTTCAGGTGGATGATGTCTTCATCGCGGAGGCGGATACATCCCTCGCTGCCTCTTCCGGGCACGCTGTCCTCGTTGTTGGTGCTGCCGTGTATTCCGATGCCGCTCCATTTGTAGGTATTGAGCCTGAGAAACCACTTGCCGTAGGAAAGGATGCTGCCTCTTCCGTCTCCGAAGTCATGCTTCCAGTAGCCGGAAGGCTGTATCTGGGAAATCTTGAACGGTTTTCCCTCAGGAGATTCGGGAGTTCTCATATCGCCTTTTTTCTGTTTGTTGCCAGGGTTCTTTCCAACGCAGACAGGATACTCGGCGATGAGGGTTTTCTCTCCCTTGACCTTTGCGTACACGCAGAGTTTGAACTCCTTCTTGGAGATCACGATGTATGAAGTGCTCTTTGGGAAAGTTCCCGTGTAATGCACAATTCTTTCTGCTTTCTTGTCTTGGGAAAAAGCGTTAAGGCTGCAGCAAAAAACTGCCGCAGCCATAACGATTGCTTTTACAATGAATTTCATTGATTCTTAAGGCTTTTAATTGCTAGTCTGCTGAGGACGCTGGCCCTGAGGAGGACGCTGTCCGCCAGGTCTTTGCCCGCCCTGACGGTTTCTGTTTCTCATTCTCTGCATCATTTCCTGCTGCTGTTTCAGCCTCTGGGCCTCAATCACCTGATACTTGGCATACTGTTCTTCTGTCAGGCTTTTCTTGATTTTCTTGTCGCATCTTTCCCTTGAAGCCTTCATCTGTTCCTGTACGCTGTTCATCTCGGTATTAACTCTCGATACCTGTGGCGCACCGCCTCTCATTCCGCCACCCATACCGCCAGGTCTCATTCCTCCCCTCATACCGCCTCTTCCCTGCGGCATCATGTTTTCAACTTCCTTCTCCCTGTTGAGAATAGCCTTGTAAACTTTCTTGTACTGCTCGTCCGTAAGCTGAAGACTATCCTTGAGGCGGTCTGCCTGCATCTGTGCCCTTTCCTGCGGCGTCAGTCTCTTAGGTTGCTGGCGATGTTCCTGCTGAGGTTTCTGGGCTTGGGTGGAAGTAGTGTCCTGAGCCATCGCTGACGAGAATGTGAAGATGGCTGCTGCAAGGACTAAAATGATCTTTTTCATATCGATTTGTTTTTATGTTTCTACTGCATTTTGTGTGTCAGGCCAAGTTCTGCGCCCTTCTGTTTCATCAGTTCAAAGGCCTGGTCGAAGTTGTTCTCTATCTTCCCGTCCAGTATGGCTTCCTTCACATATTCCTTTATCTGGCCGATCAGGTTGCAAGGCTCTATGCCGTAATACTCCATCACCAGTTCTCCGGTAATCGGGTTCTTGAAGTTGCGGATGGCATCCTTTTCTTCAACTTCCACCAGTTTCTGCCTTACTAACTGGAAATTGGATTTCAGGCGGCGGACCTTTGCCTCGTTCTTGGAAGTTATGTCCGCGTTGCAGAGAATCATCAGGTCATCGATGTCGTCTCCGGCGTCAAACAGAAGCCTCCTTACCGCTGAATCCGTTACCGTTTCCTCAACAAGGGCAATTGGTCGCAAATGCAGTGCCACAAGTTTCTGCACATATTTCATCTTCTCGTTCAGAGGCATCTTCATCTGCTTGAAAATGCCCGGAACCATCTTGGCTCCCACAACTTCGTGGCCGTGGAATGTCCATCCGGCTCCGCTCTCGTACCGTTTGGTAGCAGGCTTTCCGATATCGTGGAGAAGTGCAGCCCATCTGAGCCAGAGGTTATCTGATTGCTCCGCGACATTGTCCAGCACCTGTAGAGTGTGCGCAAAGTTTTCCTTGTGGCCCCTTCCTTCCATCGTCTCCACTCCCTGCAGGGCGGATAGCTGAGGCAGGAATTCCTCCAGAAGGCCCGTCTGCTGCAGGAGGTTCAGGCCGACGGAAGGCTTGTCGCAGAGAAGGATCTTGTTCATTTCCTCGGCGATTCTCTCCCGGCTGAGTATCTCCAGCCTGCCCTTGTTCCTTTTAATGCTCTCAAGGGATTCCGGAACTATGGTGAAGTTGAGCTGGGTTGCAAACCTTATGGCACGTATCATCCTCAGAGGATCGTCCGAGTAGGTGATGTCCGGATCCAGCGGGGTTCTCAGCAGGCCTTTCTGAAGGTCTGCCACTCCGCCGAACGGGTCTACCAGATTTCCGTAGTCCTCCTTCTGCAGGCTGAAAGCCAGGGCGTTGACCGTAAAGTCGCGCCGCTTCTGGTCATCTTCCAGAGTGCCGTTTTCAACGATAGGCTTGCGGGAGTTGCGGTTGTAGGATTCTTTCCTTGCTCCCACAAACTCTATCTCGATACCCTTCCAATGGAACATTGCCGTACCGAAATTCTTGAAGACGGACACCTTGCTGTGGATTTTCTCTCCCACGGCATTGGCTATCTCTATTCCGCTGCCTTCCACCACCACGTCTATGTCGTTGCGCGGCCTCTGAAGGAAGCAGTCCCTTACAAAGCCTCCTATGACAAAAGCCCTTACTCCGTGCTCCGCCGCAGTCTCGGAAATTATCTGGAATATCTTGTCTTTAAGGAATATGTCGTTTCCTCCTGTCATTGTCTGTTCTTTCTTTTCTTCGGTGTAGGCTGGTATGTCGCCGATGAACACATACTGTTTTTTCTCCTGGTCATACCGGCAGGCAAAGGTTTCCTTCCCGTTAGTTGCCACTATGTATTCTACCTTGAGTATCAGCGCATAATGCCATATCTGCTCAAATGTCCTGGAAGAAATCTTCACCGTTGGCCTCTTGCATTCTACAATCATCTTCGGAGAAAGGTCTTTCCCGTAGCAAACAATATCGCAGCGCAGCTTTACATCGCCGATGGAGATCTCCGTCTCGCTGGCCATCATATGCAGCGGCCAGAGGCGCTTCTCGTTCAGGTAGCGGATAAACTGCTGGCGGACATTCTCCTCGGGTGTAAGGGCCACGTATTTCTTCCTCAGCGGGTCAAAAACTTCTTCCATGTCTCAACATACAAATATAACGAATCTGCCCCAATACTTTTTGGATTATTTCGTAAAAGCGGTTATTTTTGAGGTATGGCACAGAAAGTTGACAAGGAAGGGAGCGTTATCAAGTTCAGGCAGATTATGGAGAATATCCGTAACCGCAAGTTTGCGCGCATGTATGTCCTTGCGGGTGAGGAGCCTTACTACTCTGATGTGATCATAGATGCTCTCAATTCCACTGTTCTGGACGATAGCCAGAAAGACTTCAACCTTAGCATTGTCTATGGCAACGAGACCGATGCCGGGCAGATTGTCTGCCTGTGCCGAAGGTATCCTGTAGCCAGTCCTTATCAGCTGATTATCGTCAAGGAGGCGCAGCAGCTTTCCAGCCTACAGCCTTTTGAGTATTATCTGAAAGTTCCGGCCCCTGACACCATTCTCGTACTGAGTTTTACGGGCAAGAATCTGGACAAGCGCACCGGATTCTACAAAAGCCTCAAGGATAAGGCGGAGGTTCTGGAATCCTACCCTCTGGACGAGTGGAAGGTTCCGCAGTGGATTACAGATTATGTGAAGGAAAAGGGCTATTCCATCGAGCCTGACGCTGCCCAGCTTCTTGCCCAGAGTGCAGGTTCGTCGCTGAGGAAAATTGTCCTTGAGATAGACAAGCTCTTCAAGGGCACTGACGGCACAACCATCAAGGTCAAGGATGTTGAGGTGAACATCGGCGTTTCCAGAGACTACAACCCGTTCGAGCTTTGCAAGGCAATCAGCGAGAGGAACATGATGCGTGCTTTCTCAATCGCCGAGGTATTTGCTTCCAATCCCAAGAAATATCCGATCCAGGCCACTCTCGGAGCCATGTTCTTCTATTTCAACCAGCTTCTTACGGTTGAGGCGGAACTGACAAGGGGAGAGAAGGATTTCTTCCAGGCCTGCCAGAGAGCCGGTGTCTTCGGAACCCAGAGGGTAAGGGAATACCAGACCGCGGCCAGGAACTTCCCGCTTCAGAAAACAATGGGGATAATCTCCTTCATCAAGGATACCGATCTCAAATCCAAGAGCAATTATGGCGGCAACGCCACGGACGGCGCCCTTCTTAACGCCCTCCTTTCAAAACTATTTGTAATCTAGATACCGGCTATTTCCCGGAATAACCATTGTAAACAGGACTGTACAGCCCCCAAGAACCATATTGGCCGTATGGGATAGTATACTTATTTCCGAATTTGACAGAATTCATGTCATCGTTCCTGTAACCCAAAGGGTATCTTCCATAGTCCCGTTGTCCCGCACCTCTGGAATAACGGATATCTCTTGGTCCATAGCGGAACAGTGAAACATAAATCAGCTGTCTGGATTCGGACGGGTTTCCGCTTACAAGGCTGTATGCAGGGGTTATGTGCTTTGCATTCTTATTTGCAACAGCTATAAGAGAATTGACCGCAATTGTATCGAGGACCGGATATCCGGATGATTCTTCCACCTTAATGTCGCTGACGGAATTGTCTGTTCCCAGTATATAGCTTAATACGGCCATTCCAGAGTGCCTGGCTTTCTTTTCAGCAAGAGGAATATTCCTGTTTGCATTCTTGTTGCAGGCATTACGTAATTTATAGCGATAGAAGAAATCGTCTCCATCGTACAATGGAGGCAGCAGATTTGGAACCCTGATTTTCTCATTAAGGCCATCAAGACCCTGATTGTCATAGATTTCTCTCAGCGATGGATTGTGTAGGACATGATATGCCAGAGATACTTTAGCCAGTTCCTTAAGGCTGGCAGGGTCAGCCTCCGCTTTTGACGGGTGGTGTTTTTTGAGATATCTCTTGTATTTCGACTTCAAGTTGCTGCCGTCGCTCTTTTTCTTGACACCGAGAATCTCGTAGAGTGTTCTGGAGTCTCCATTCATGAGTTCCTCCACAGCTATGTAATCCTGTGCCAGCACAGGTGTTGCTGCAAGGATCAATGTCAGAATAATAAAAAACCGTTTCATAATGTCTGATGCAATATAGTTAAAATTACGGTTCCTGGCAAGATATCACTACCTGCCCTATGGATGCAAAATAAAAAAAAACAGCACTTTACAAAGGGTTAAACAAAAAAACTCTCCGGAAGTTTTTCCGGAGAGTTCAGTTTGATAAAGTCGTGATATATAATCGCGATTATTTTACAACTACCCTCTTGACTCTTCTGGCAATGGAGGTATAGACTTCGTATGGGATGGTGTCCAGAACCTTGGCCTGGTCGATGGCGGTAGGCTTGTCTCCGAATACGGTTACGATGTCTCCGACCTTTACATCCTTGACATTTGTAACATCTATCATGCACATATCCATGCAGATGTTGCCGATGGTTGGAACCAGCTTTCCGTTAACGCAGAACTTGGTTGCTCCTCTGCCGAGGTGGCGGTTGATGCCGTCTGCATAGCCCAGAGGAAGGGTTGCGATCTTTGATTTTCTGTTGATCTTGCCGTGGCGGCCGTAGCCTACAGTTCCGTCTTCCGGGGTGAGCTCCTTAATCTGGAGGATGCGGCACTTCAGGCTTGCAACAGGCATTACATTCTTCTGGTTTACAGCGCTTACGCCGTAGATGCCGATGCCGAGCCTAACCATATCCTTCTGGAACTGGGAGAAACGCTCGATTCCTGCAGAGTTGAGGATGTGGTGGATAGGATGGTATCCGACCGCCTCGTCAATCTGTGGAGCCATCTTGTCATAGAGGGCAATCTGGCCGAGGGTGAACTTGTCCCACTTCTTCTCGTCTGAAGCGGCAAGGTGGGAGTAGATACTCTGGACCTTAATCTCCTTGTGGGACTTTAGGAATTTAATGAGTTCCGGAAGCTCTTTTTCCATAAAGCCAAGGCGGTGCATTCCGGTATCGAGTTTGATGTGCACAGGATAGGTGTCTACGCCCAGTTTCTTGACCATAGCGTCGAACTTCTTCAGGGAGTATAGGTTAGGAATGCCCGGCTCCAGGCCGTTTTCTATGATTTCCTTGTAGTAGTCCGTTCCGGTGGTAAGAACAATGATAGGGGTGTTGATTCCTCCTTCGCGGAGTTCAATGCCTTCTATCGGATGGGCAACTGCAAAATAATCTGCCCCGGCCTTTTCCATCAGACGTGCAAAGTCAACGGCTCCGTGGCCGTAGGAATTGGCCTTGATGAGAATCAGAAGCTTGGTTTCTTTCTTCAGGTAGCTCCTGAAATACTTGAAGTTATGGAGAGCAGCCTTGGTGCTTATCTCCATCTGTGCAAATGTCTCTTTTTCCATTTTATTAAGGACTTTAACTAATCTTGTAAAACGCTTTGTACCAGTTATAGAACTCGGCGATGCCCTTTTCAAGAGGAGTGTCGGGACGGAAGGCATAGTCTTCTTCCAGGGCCAAAGTGGATGCAAATGTAGTGTAAACATCGCCTCGTTGCATTCCTTTCATCACCTTTTTCGCCTTTTTGCCGGTAGTTCTCTCTATGGTGGAAATGAAGTCCATAAGGCCTACTGGACGGCTGTTTCCGATGTTGTAGACAGGGCGCTTGGACTTGTTTGGACCCTCGATGACGGAAACTATTCCTTTTACAATGTCGTCTATGTAGCTGAAGTCTCGGCTCAGGTTGCCTTTGTTATAGACATCTATAGGCTCATCGCTGAGGATTTTCTTCATGAACTTGAATGGAGCCATATCCGGCCTTCCCCAAGGGCCGTAAACCGTGAAGAACCTCAGGCCGGTTGCCGGAAGGTTTCTCTGGTGAGTATAGACGTGGGCCATCAGCTCGTTGGATTTCTTGGTGGCGGCATAGAGGCTCTGAGGATCGTCAGTGCGGTCTTCCTCTTCAAACGGAACCTTGGAGTTGTTGCCGTAAACGCTTGAAGAACTTGCATATACAAGATGCTTTACTTTGTACTTGCAGCAGAGTTCCAGGATGTTGAAGAATCCGATGATGTTGCAGCGGATGTAGCTCTCAGGATTCTCGAAGGAATACCTTACTCCGGCCTGGGCCGCCAGGTTGCATACCTTGTCGAATTTGTGAGCCTTGAAGATTTTTTCCATAGCGCTGAGGTCAGCGATGTCTTTCTCGGAGAATGAGAACTTGCCCTTTGCGGTTCTGGCGCATTTTCTTACCCATGAGAGCCTGGCCTTTTTCAGGCTAGGGTCGTAGTAGGAGTTCATGTTGTCCACTCCAACAACGTTATGGCCTCTTCTGAGAAGTTCAACTGCCGTGTGCGAGCCTATGAAGCCCGCTGCTCCTGTCAATAATATATTCATTGCTCTGTCTTTTTTTCTTCTATGTTCCAGTCTTTTTCCACGGAGAAATCCGCATAGCAGACATTGTCGCCGAGCTTTACATAATCCTTGCCTTCAAGAACGCTCCTGAGGGTGGAATCTTTTTTGAGCCTCCTTTCCTTGAAGAAGAGGATTCCTTCAAACGAGCTGAGCTGCTCTTTGCTAATCTCTCTGATAAACAAGCCTTCCTGCTTGAAGTAATAGTCCATGTTCGGAGCCGCGCTGAAGTCGTAGTAAAGCAGCGGGCTGTCTTTTTCCTGAGATATCTTTATGGCCTGCTGGCATCCGTCTTTCACACCGGTCATCCTGTTTATCTGGTTCATAGAGAAACTGCCCAGGAAGATAGTCACGAAGATGGAAGCCGATATGATGGAAATTGCCAGAGGTGTGTGCTTCTCCTTCAACGCCTTGAGGGCAAGGAGTCCTCCCAGGACTATCGGAAGCAGGATCACCCAGTAAGGAGCCCAGAGTTCAGGCAGCGAGTCTGCGATTTTTTCCGGAATGATGAATTTCTTGAAAATGGCGGCTATTCCGATAACAATGAACAGCCAGGCTATGAGGGCAACGATTCCCTTTATCAGCCTGTCATCCTTGAAATACGGCAGCAGAAGCGCTCCGCTGTAGATGAAGAAAGGAATGGCAGGAAGAAGATATATCGCGATTTTGGAACTAACCAGCGAGAGCATTACAAGGATGGTCAGTGCTGTGGTGATCATCAGCTTGACTCTAATGCCTCCCAGGAAGCGGTTACGCCATCCCTTGATTATCAGTACAACGCACAGCAGGCTCCATACGGCCGCAATCCACCAGTAGCCGGCCAGATAGTACCAGAACGGGGCCTTGTGGTGGAATGAGTTAACTCCGCGATCCACTGTCTGGTGGAAAAGCAGGTTGTTGAGGTATGGCTTTCCGCCCTCAAGGTAGACGCCCGTCCACCAGAGGCCGCAAAGAACAATCAGGATCAGCCAGAATCTCCAGCCCAGGTATTTTCCTATTCTCAGATCCTTGTCGGCGACAAGGAAAACCAATATGCAGATTACAGGGGCCAGGAATCCGACGGCTCCCTTGGAGAATATGGCAAAGAACACATATACAGGCAGAAGGATGCGGTCTCTGCGGAAAAGCGCCGCTTCGTGAGACTGTATCTTCATCTTTGCTTCACGGGCGCCTTTCTTGTTGGCGTACATCTTTCCGAAGGTGTACAGGGCCAGGACTATGAACATGCACATAAGCATATCCATCCTCAGCACTATGGAGGCGGCCAGGAACATCACGCTGCTGTGCAGCATCAGAAGGGCTGCCGTGCTCTCCTCTCCGTCCAGCTTGTTTTCTGTCCAGCGGTCCATGATCCAGCCTGTAACGAATGCCGGAACAAGGCTGAGAAGGAAACTGAGCAGGAACATAGAATGATGTCCGAAGACTTTTTTCAGCAGCATTGCGGCCCAGAAATACAAAGGCGGCTTGTCTGCATAGGCCTGCCCGTGGTCGTAGAAGGTGAAGAAGTTGCCGTTCGCCAGGGCATCATCCACGATGTTCAGGTACCTCAGCTCGTTGGCCGGGGTAAACTCCCTCATAATGAGCAGAGGAAGCAGCATCGCGAAGATGAAGAGGAATATAACTGCCCTTCTTTTCATTGCCCGTTCTCCTTTTCCGTGTTTTCCGCTTCCCTTTTCTTCTGCTTCTGCAGAATCATCAGGTTCCTTGTGTATGAGATGAATCCGGTGCTCTGGCCAAGAGCCAGCACAGGGTCTTTCCTTATAATTGCGTATGTAACTATGCAGGCGCTGCCTATCAGGCTTATGATCCAGAATCCGGCAGGAAGATGGCTCTCGTTACGCTTCTTGGAGTAGAAGAACTGGTATACGAATCTCAGTGTAAAGATTATCTGCCCCAGAGAGCCGAAAATCACCAGCCACATCGGGATGCTGCTGTTCTGGAAAACCTGCTGCTTGAAGCCTTCCAGATCTGTAAGTATATATCCGATACCAACTATCGGTGTAATCAGAAGGATGGTAAGCAGAGGGGCTTTCCACCAGATATTTCCCTTTGAACCTTCGATCCGGCCGTCTTTGGAAATGCTCCATACTCCCTTTATCTTCAGGTTCCACATATAGATGTAGTAGGAAATCACCTGGCCGAACATTATGGCAAAGTCGTTCCTCAGCCATCCGTAAATGAAGAACAGGTATGAAGCCACCAGGCTAAGCACCCAGAAGATGGTAGGAGATACTACCTTCTTCTTTCTCTCGGACATAATCCACTGGACCAGTATCCTGGCGGAGAAAAGCCCCTGCGCCAGAAATCCGATGCCGAATATGATCCATTGGCTGAGAGTCCTTTCCATTTAGGCTACAGGTTATTGTCCTTGAATGAGTAGTTGATGTATCTCTTTTTCATCCAGCGATAGGCGAAGCAGTCCTTCATAGGGCCGATGAGCCTGTTCCATACATTGTACTTGGACACTCCGGCAACTCTTGGGAAGTGCCTTACCGGAACCTGCTTCATCTTGCCGCCTTCCTGAAGCTGGATCAGGGCCGGGAAGAAGCGGTGCATGCCGGTGAACATAGGGACTCTCTTGGCGTAATCCGTGTGGAGAATCTTCAGCGGGCAGCCTGTATCCGTGGCCCCGTCGTGAGTGAACATCTTGCGGAAACCGTTGGCGAACTTGCTCTGGAAGTTTTTCCATGCAGAGTCCTTGCGGTTTGCCCTGATTCCCATAACCAGCGGGTACTCGTCTGCATAAGGGAGCAGCAGGTCAAAGTCTTCAGGAGTTGTCTGAAGGTCCGCGTCTATATATCCCACCAGAGGGGAGAAAGTGTTGTCGAATCCGGCCTTGATGGCACCGCTGAGCCCAGTGCGCTTCTCAAGGGAAAGATAGTAGAAGTTCTTCCTCTTAGAGCACTCGTCTTTTATCATTTCCAGAGACTTGTCGGCGCTGCCGTCGTTGACGAAAAGCACGCAGGCGCTCTTGTCTTCAGCAGAATTGATGTACTTGTCCAGAGTCTGGGCCAGCCTGGCAATGTTTCCCTCTTCGTTGAATACCGGGGAAATTATGGTGAAACGGTAATTTGCTGTTTTGTTCATAACTCACAAATATAAGAATTCTCTTGGATTACGACGGACTTGATGGCGCAAAAAAAAGGGAAGACGAATGCCTTCCCTTCTCTCTTTTTCAGTTCAGTTGATTACTTCTTTGCAGCCTCAACGGAAGCCTTTCTGAAGTCCTTCATCAGCTTGGTGATTTCCAAAGCAGCCTTTCTTGCGCGAGTTCCGGCAGCCTTGTTGCCCTTTACGATCTGTGCCTCAGCGTCCTTGTTGAAAGCCTCAAACTGAGCCTGAATGTTCTTGAATATTTTCTCCATAATAAAAATGTTAAAAATTAATTATTGTGTTACATAGTCATCAAATTCAAACATAAAAATAGCAATAATTATTTCAATGTCCAAAAAATCTTGGGAAAATCGCTATTTCTTTATGTATGCGCCGATAAATCCGTCTTCAGTGCGGAGCTGTTTGCCGGCTGATACTGCCTTGGTGGCCTTTGTGCCAGGGAGATCAGGATAGGAGCCGGTGGCAATGTGCTCCAGACAGGCTTTAATGAGGTCTTCCTCTCCGGAGAAATCGTGATAAAGATCGTCGTATCTCTTGTTCTTCGGAGTGATTCCGTTATCATAGTCAGCCTTGCCTTCCGAGTTCATGCAGTAGAAGCAGATTGGCAGGAACGCATAGTCTATGTCTTTTTCCTTGGCTTTCTGAGGGTAGAGAAATACATACATACCGTTTGGCTTGCCGTAAGTCTGGCCTCCGACTGTCTGCACTTCCATATAAGGGCTGAGGCAGTTGATCATGCTCTCGGAAGCGGATGCTGTCCTTGAGCCTGTGATGATGTAAATCTTGCTAAGGTCCAGAGAATTGGCTGTGCGCTTGATGGTGTAGCTCTTGTCTTCCTTCTTGTTTGCAAGGTTATGGGAAAGGGTGACGAAAGTCTTTCCGTCTGCAGATGCAGGAGCAAGATATCCGGCAATGTCAGTGCATACGTCAAGGTCTCCGCCGCCGTTGTATCTGAGGTCGAAGATGAAGTCCGTAATTCCTTGGGTTTTCATCTGGGTGAGTGCGGTGATAATCTCGTTCTTCATATTGGAGTTGAAGGTGGTGTAGAGAATGTAACCGACCTTGGCACTCTTGGAAAGCTTGCCGCAGTCTGCGGCGGTAAAGACCTTTGTAAGGGTAACGGAATTGCTCTGGAAGGATGTCTGTGAAAGGTTCAGTTCCACGGAGGTACCGTCCGTCTTCTTGAAGGTGAACTTGTTGGATGCCCTCTCGATTTCATCGTAGAACTGGTCGTTCCTGATGAGTGTGCTTACGTCTGTTCCGGCTATGTGGGTGAGCTGCCAGCCTCTGGTCACTCCGGCCTTTGCCAGTGGGGAATTCTTGTCCACGTAAGTGATGTAAACGTCATAGTCCTTGAAATAGTCTATCGGCTGGGCAATGTGGAATCCGTAGGAAGTGGAGATTCCTGTTTCCATCGAGTTGTAGGACTGGCCGTTCATCATCCAGCTCCAGCGGTCTTTCTTGACCAGCAGAGACTGGAAATAATCGTTGACGCTCTTGCCTTTCATTGTCACGGATGAAGGCATCTGGTCTGCCCAGTAATAGTATTGCTTCATCAGCTGGTCAACGAAGGTTTTGACAGTGGTCGAATCCTTGTCGGTCTTATCTTCCTTGTCTCCGCCGTCAAATATACAGGATGATAATGCAAAGGTCAGAGAAAGGAAAGCCACGGAAAAGGCTATGAGGGAACCCTTGAAAATTCTTTTCATAATAATCTGTTTAATCAACGAATAAAGGTTGCTGCAATAATGAGACCAACCCGTAAGGCAAAAATACAGTTTTTTTGTTAAATTTGTTGATGGTTACAATTATTGCGTGTATGGAAGGCAGCTTTGTTTCTATTTTAGATTCTTATATCAAATCGGTCAGCGATTTTATCTGGGGGTGGCCTCTGATAATTTTACTTGTGGGAACTCACATCTTTCTAACGATCAGGCTGAGGTTTCCTCAAAGATATATTTTCAAGGCAATCGGAATATCGTTCAAACGTGACAAGAACGCTGCCGGCGACGTTAGTCAGTTCGGGGCTCTTACCACATCCCTCGCCGCCACGATAGGTACGGGAAACATCATAGGCGTTGCCACGGCGGTTTCTCTTGGAGGTCCCGGAGCTGTGCTGTGGTGCTGGCTGACCGGCCTTCTGGGAATCGCGACAAAATACGGCGAAGGCCTGCTTGCCAT
The DNA here is from genome assembly GCA_017961175.1 of Bacteroidales bacterium. GTDB lineage: Bacteria > Bacteroidota > Bacteroidia > Bacteroidales > UBA932 > Egerieousia. The sequence continues at coordinate 152,337 of JAGCXV010000035.1, read as the reverse complement.
AAAATACAGGGTCAGGACAGCCAAAGGCACTATGCTTGGCGGTCCTATGTACGCGCTGGAAAGGGGAGTCCACAGTAAGTTCCTTGCAGTGCTTTTCTGTATTCTTGCCGCACTTGCCGCATTCGGTATCGGTGACCTTGTACAGTCAAACGCAATTTCCACCCTTCTGGACCAGGAGGGCTTGTTCGGACCTTCATTTACCGGCATTCCAAAGGAATATACTGGCCTTGCGGTGGCTTTCCTGGTGATGCTGGTAACATTCTTCGGAATCAAGGGTATCGCCAGGGTTTGCGGGCTTCTGGTTCCGTTTATGGCCATTTTCTACATAATAGGCTGCCTTGTAATACTTGGAATGAACTGGAATGTTCTCGGCGATACTATATCCCTGATCTGCCGTTCAGCCTTCTCTGCTAAGGCCGGTCTTGGAGGAATGGCCGGAGTCACTGTGATGATGGTTTGCCGCTATGGTATTGCCAGGGGACTCTTCTCCAACGAGTCCGGTATGGGATCCGCCCCGATAGCAGCCGCTGCCGCCCAGACAAAAAATCCGGTCCGCCAGGCTTTGGTTTCATCTACCGGAACGTTCTGGGATACGGTTGTGGTATGCGCCCTCACGGGCCTGGTGCTGGTTTCCAGCATCATTATCAACCCGGAAATCGACTACGATGACGGTGCCAAGCTTACTCAGCTGGCATTCGGCCAGATTCCGTATGTGGGCTCCATAGTGCTTACTGTGAGCCTTGCTACATTTGCCTTCTCCACGATCCTGGGCTGGAGCTATTATGCGGAACGCAGCATCGAGTACCTTGCTGGCAGGCGTGTTGTCTTCCTCTACCGCATTGTCTGGGTTGTGCTGGTATATGTGGGAGCAGTGATGAACCTTACGATTGTCTGGAACTTTGCGGATATCCTCAATGCCCTGATGGCTGTTCCGAACATCATAGCACTCATATTGCTTAGCGGCGTTATAGTATCGGAGACCAGAAAGTACCTCTGGAGCAACCAGCTGGATATGGAGTCGGGCGAGGAGATACCTCTTCTTACCGGCAAGCGTGCCGCAAGGGCAGATATGACAAAAGACATTTAAGCAAACGCAATCGCACGGTTTTTGTATATTGCGTTTATAAAAGTGAAATTATTATAGCCTTATGAATAAGTTCCGTTTTATCTCAGCGATTTTGCTGATTGCAGCAGTTCCTGTTCTGATGTCTTGCTCAAAGAAATCTTCTTCCGGGGAAGAGGAACAGGCAGAAACCTTCCAGACTATCAACGCCAGAATCTTTTATGGAAACTCCACCGCAGCTCCAGAGAACATTTATATGGAAGTTGGTGAAACCATAACCCTCTACGTAGGCAACGGTTCTACGAAGGAGATTTTCGGTGGTTCAGTAAAATGGACGGCTACCGGTTCTGCAACCCTGTCTCTGTCCGCAATCCAGAAGACAGTTGGGGAGGCTGGTCCTGATACAAAGGCAAACGGCTATGATTACGGTACAACCACCGCAACGACCAACGCTTCCACAATACTGAAAATCAACGCAACCACAGACGGTATGAGTTCCCTCACGGCTAAAGACGCCGCGGGCAATTCCAAGGTAATTATGGTTACGGTTTATCCTGCGGAATAAGAGTTAGTCCAGTCTTAATTTGAACGGTAGAGGTAAAGCTCCACCCATTCTCCCCATGCCATGACAAGGGAAGGTATTCCCGTTGCAATCTTGTCAAACTTATATTGAGTGAGCCAATAAGCCTCGCGATGGTCTATCGTGTGGCTCAGTTCGTTCTCGTGCCCGGAAATTACATACGCCGGGGCAAATGCCTTTATCATTGCTTCCAGATGCATGGCCCAGCAGTCTATCAGCAGGACATCCACCGTTTTGCCGACCTTCTGCCGGATTTCTTTCAGCCACGGAACATCTTCTTTCTTCCACTGGTCTCCGAAGTGGACAAGAGTCCTCTTTTCCGGCAGGGTGATCATCCAGATGTTGTTCTGCAGGTCGTCCTGATGGCCCGGGATAGCAATCGCCTCGATCTTCTTTCCAGATTTAATCGGCAGTTCAACCTCAGAGAAATCATCTGAACGGTATCCCTTGACATACTCTATTCCAGTGTCTTGCGGCCCATAAACAGGAACGCCGAGTTTCTTCGCGATTTCTATGACTCTCCTGTCGCAATGATCCGGGTCTTTGTGGGAGATGAAAAGTGCATCGCAGAGACTGAGCATTTTCTCAATGTATTTGTCCTGAAGCATTTTATGCTCTCCTGCTGTAAAGCAAAGATCAAAGCCCAGGGTTACACTTTCGCTGCGGACAATGAAACCGTCGTTGTAGAGTTTAATAACCTCCACGGCCTCAGGTTTGGCGTGCTGGTGAGGGCTCTGGTCCGGATGGTGTACTTGAGTTTCCGTCAGATGTTTAAGTGCATCTGACATACGGCCGTTTACATACACCTGGAGAAATGTGGTAATCAGCCTTGCGGTATCGTGCGCTGCCACATCGATGGCAGAGAGGGCAAGCTGCCTGGCATCAGAAGGTTTTGCGCTCGGTCCTTCCTGTTCCAGAACCTTGGACGCCAAAATGAGCATATTGCCGTTCTGCTGAAAAAGATACTTGTCCGTGTTGCCCCAATATTCCCGTATCACTCCGTTCTCCTTTACAACAGGAAGTGAATCGATGTGCTGCCCACCGATGTTCTGGGCCCGGCAAATGGAGCCGGACAACAAGATTGCCATCGCTGAGGCTAACAATATCCTTAAGGCTTTCATATCATTCAGACTGCATGTTGAACTGTGATTTCAGCCATTTGAGGGCTTCTTCGCTTTGCCACGGGTAAAGCCAGTGGCCGGTATCGCGGGCAAGGCACAGGGTTTTAGGAGCTTTTATGACATTGTAGGCCGAGAATGTGGAGGACGGGCAGCAGACAATGTCGTTGAAGCCCCAGGCGTAGAAGCCCGGCTGGGAAAGGAAGCGAGCGAAGTTGACTACATCATAGTATTTGGATACGGCAACTTTCTGCTCTATCAGGGGATCGCTCTTGTCAAGGAAGAGATGCGGCCAGCCTCCGCTGCGGCCATAATAGTAGCCGGTTACATCGCAGAATGCCGGAAAATAGGCGAACAGGGCGCTGATCCTCTTGTCCAGGGCCGCTGTCACTATGGACAGCATGCCGCCCTGGCTGCCTCCGTAGCAGGCGATTCTGGTCTGGTCAACGTCCTCGCGGCTGCACAGGTAATCTACGGCACGTACGCATCCGAGATATGACCGCTTGTAATAATAGCTGTCGCGGTTCTCAAGGCCTTTAAGCACATATCCGGACATGGCCCCGTTTTCCAGCTGCTTGTAAATCTCGCTGTCCTGGTCAACCGGAATGCCGTGGACTCCGATGTTCAGCACCACGAAGCCCTCGTATGCCAGAGGATCCGGCCCGCTGAACTTGCGTACGGCGGCACCGGGCAGACGGAGAATGGCCGGTTTTCTGCCTTCCGTCTTTGGAACTGTCAGCACGCCGTAAACGTAATTGCCGGCTTTGTATGACTGGATGCGGATGTAAAAGACATCCACTCTGTCATTGCTTTCCTCCTGGGAATATCTGACGCGGGTAAGCATCGGCACCCTGGCGGCCTTTTCCTTGGCATTCTCCCAGAAAGACTCGAAGTCTTCCGGAAGCGAGGTGGTCGGTTCTATCCTGTAAGGGTCAAAGCCGATATTGGTCTGGCTACTGTAGCGCTTGCCGTTGTAGGTTACGCTAACATTTACCGTTGTGAATCCCGGAACCTTGCGTCCGGGCACGGTTATGCGGGCAAATCCGTCCTTTCCGGTAGTTACAGTCCCGGTCTTTTCCGCCTTCAGTTTTTCAGGGCCGTAACTGTAACTGATTTCGGCATTAGGCATCCGGACATTTTCCTTGACGGCATAGAGGGTGAACACAGCCTTTTCTCCGCAGGAGTAAATCCAGTCAGAATGGTCAGGTTCGGCATAGACCGTGATAAACTGTTTGGACGGCTGGGCTATAATGGATGTCAGCGCCAGGAACGTGGCCGCCAGTATGCAAAACGCTTTTTTCATTATTCGAATGAGTATTTCTTGCCGTATTCCATCATCTGCTTCAGATAGTCGTCGTTGTAGACGATCTTGTAGTCCACTACCTTGCCGTTCTTCTCGACCGGAACGATGTCAGGGTTGATGAAGCCCTTGTAAGGCTTGAGGTTGAGGGCTGCGTAGCGTTCCAGAACCTCCTTGTGGAGGACAGGATCGATGTCCACAGCGTATTTTTCAATCAGAGCCTTGCCGGCCTTGTAGTCTCCCTCGGATTTGATTCTCTGGATCTCCGCGAGGAGTTCACCGAACAGGCCTCTCAGCTTTTCGAAATCGTTGATGACGAAATAGGTTTTGCCGTCTCTGGTCTTTTTCTCGATGACATTGTCCTTTGCCCCGTGCTCGTAAGCCCATTCGGCCACAAGCTTGCGGTTCTGCATGTGTGCCTCGGTGTTCTTCTTTCCAAGTTCGATTCGGGTGAACTGGGTGAAGAGGCCGTTGCGGATATAGGTCATGTATTCTGCCTTGTAGGCGTCGCTGTCCGGAAGCAATCCCATCTCCACCAGTTTAGGGTCTGCCAGATAGTACAGGGCGAAGAGGTCTGCCCTTGCCTCTTCAAGAGCGGAATTGAACTCCTTGAGGGCATTCTCCTTTACGTTTGGCAGAAGCTGTCCGGAAGCGTGTCCCAGGCACTCGTGGAGGTCCGTATGGAGGTTGTCGGTCATGACCCCATACTTCTTGCACATGTCTATCTCAGCCTGATCCCAGGCGAATTCCGTAAGGATGCTCTTAGGCATTTCGTCGGCAGCCTTGTCATAAGCCTCGGTTATGTTGTTGATGGTAACGCTCTTGGAACCGTATTCCTTGCGGATCCAGTTAGCGTTAGGAAGGTTGATGCCGATAGGGGTGGAAGGATAGCAGGCTCCGCCCAGGGCGGTCACGTTGATAACCTTTGCGCTCACACCCTTCACGTTCTCTTTCTTGAAACGCTTGTCAACAGGTGAATTGTCCTCAAACCACTGTGCCTGGGCGCTGATGGCCTCAGTCCTGCGGCTAGCGCCAAGATCCTTGAAGTTGGCGATGCCTTCCCAGGTGGCCTTTCTTCCCAGAGGGTCGTCATAATCCTCGATGAAGCCGTTGGTAAAGTCCACAACCTTCGCTCCGTCGTCCACCCACTGGATGTTGTAAGCGTCCCAGTCGCGCAGGTCGCCGGTGGTGTAGTATTTTACCAGCAATTCGATAGTCTTCTTCTGTCCGTCTGTCTCGGCAAATTCCTTAGCCTTGTTGAGGTTCTCGATTATCTTCTCGATGGACTTGGAATAGAGTCCGCCCACTTTCCACACTTCTTCCGTGATGGTTCCGTCATCGTTCTTCACGAGCTTGGAATTCAGGCCGTAGGAGATGGGATGCGGATCATTCGGATCTTCCATCTTGTCGTAGAAATTGTTGACCTCCTCCTGGGTAAGGTCTCCCTCGTAGAAGTTAACGGCAGAGTTCTTGACCATATCCACCCTGGTGTCGTTGCAGCGCCTCATCGGGAGAATGAAGGTCTCGTAAATCACAGGCAGAAGCTCATCGCAGAGCTCACTCTGGCCGGTTGCCTCCATAAGGCTCCTGAAATAGTCCGGAGGGCAGGCAGGATAGAACTTGTCTTCTGCATAGTGGTGATATATTCCGTTGGAGAAGAACACTCTCTTTGCATACACTATAAACTCTTTGTAATCATTGCATTCCGTATCTCCCTTATACTCATCGATGATCTTCTCGATAACCTTGCGGATGCGGAGATTATACTTTCCCATCTGGTCGAACATAATATCCCTTCCGCACTTGGCCGCCTCTGAAGTGTAGTAGAGGAATGCCTTGTTCTCGAAGCTCAGCGAATCCCAGTCAGGAATCTGGTAGCGCAGGATCTGAAGGTCCGCAAATTCATCCACGATGTATGTGAAAGGCTTGTCGTTTTCCGCCTTTTTCTCGTCAGTACAGCCTGCTGCCAGTGTCGCAGCGCAGATTGTCAACATAATAGTCAGTTTTTTCATATTTGTTCAATGTGTTTGATCAGAATTGGTTGGCCTGATAACTGTCCTGTCCGTCCTTTGGACCGTCTTCCGGGCGGATATCCGTTTCAGGATTGTCTTCCTCGCCGGTTTTTCCCTTGAAGATGTCGCGGATCTTGTCCACCACAAGGCCTACATAGTGGAGAGGGTTGAGCATGTTCTTGAGCATCTGGTACTCGATTGCGATATCCTCTTCCTTGTCCTTGATTTCGGTCTCGACAAACTGCTGCTTGAGGTTGAGTTCCTTCATGCTGGAAAGTTTGTCATCTCCGAGAAGCATCCCGGTGTAGAATCTGGCCATCTGGTTGGCAAACAGCTTCTTGCGGACAAGCCATATAACAACTCCCACTATCAGGGCAAGGACTGCAGCGCAAAGGAATCCCAAAGCGTTGTTGCCGAAAAGCTCGCCGAAGAAAAAGCCGGCGGCAAGGCACAGCAACATCAGCACTACGGTTCCGATAAGCAGAAGTATCGTGGTCGCGATAACCCTGTTTGAGACTACCGACATTTTTTCAGCGCCTTTGAGGGCGGCTCTATCCACTTGCATATAAAGGTATTTGCGGATTGAAGATCCCAGGCCTTCATCCAGCGGCTTTGAAAAATTTTTCTTTTCCATTGTCTTGCGGTTTAAAAGGATACTATCAGATACAAATATAACAAGAACAAGACAGTATTTGGCATGGAAAGTGCGGCATATGAATAAAAATTGTACTTTTGTCTTTTCAGGAAGATATTGATAGACGGATTATGAAGATATTCAGATATATTGTTGCCCTGTGCGCCGCAGCCTTGACGGTTCTTCCGTCTTGTTCCAAGGTGGAGCCGAAGGACGTTGTGTTTGAGGAGAAGGAAAAGACGGTGCTCCTGTATTTTGCCTCGCACAACAATCTCTACCCGGATGCTGCCTCAAACATCAGCAAGATCATTCAGGGATATGTACCGTCAGACGGCAATATTGTGCTGTACTGCAACAACTTTGACCTTTCCTCAAAGCAGATGAAGGATACTTTGCCGGTACTCGTCAACATATGCAGGAACAAGAAGGGAGATGTCCAGATAGATACCATCTACAAGTTTTCATACATAAATTCCTGTACCAAGAACCAGATGAAATCCGTCCTGAACATTACAAAGACAATATGCCCGGCAAGGCATTACGGTCTGGTGCTCTGGTCTCACGGAACGGGATGGCTTCCTGCCGGTTACTATAAGACCCATGCTTTCGATTCTTCTTCAGACGAAAGCGTGATGTACAGCCATCAGAGATCCAGGTTCCCGGCTCCTCCTGGCGGAGTTGATCCTTATGCCCATATGGTAAAATCTTTCGGCAGCGAGCTTGGAGTGGAAATGTCTGTATTCGACATTCAGGAGGCCATAGGGGACACCCATTTCGATTTCATCGCGATGGATGCCTGCTTTATGGGAGGAATCGAGATTGCCTATCAGCTCAAGGACTGCTGCGACTATTTTATCGGCTCTCCGGCAGAAATACTTACGGACAGTTATCCTTACGACACGGTTATAGAGAAGATGTTCAATGCGGATTATACCGGAGTCTCAAAGGCGGTTTACGACTACTATAACGCCCAGAGCGGCGAGTATCGTTCAGTAACCATCGCTACTGTAAAATGCTCTGAGCTGGATGCGGTTGCAACCGAGGCTAAGGCCCTGTTTGCAGATTACAGGGACGACATACCGGCTCTGGATGTGACTTTGGTTCAGCGATATTTCAGGTATGACGACCACTGGTTCTTCGACCTTAAGGATTTCCTGGATAACCTTTGCGGCACTTCCGAGACAGCGGCGTTCACTGCCGCTCTCCACAATGCTGTAATAGCCAAGTATACGACCGGAAAGATGATAAACCTTGATATCGATCCGGCAAAATTCTGCGGTTTGAGCACTTACATCCCGGACTATGAGGAACAGGAACTGATAACCTACTATCAGAAATATGCCTGGAACGAAGAAGTCCAGATGATTGTCCCGTCAACTTCCGACTGACAATCGCCAAAGATAAAATAAAGGGGTGCTTTTCGGGCACCCCTTTGTTTTACGCGTTTGCCGCGATCAGCTATTTCTTGAAAAAGCGGTTGTAAAGACCCTCAAAGCCCTGTCCGTGGCGAGCCTCGTCCTTGCACATCTCGTGAACGGTGTCGTGGATGGCGTCGTAGTTGAGCTTCTTAGCCTTGGTGGCAATGTCTTTCTTTCCTGCGCATGCGCCTCTTTCGGCCTCGATTCTTTTCTCGAGATTGGTCTTGGTGTCCCAAACCATTTCGCCGATGAGCTCGCAGAATCTTGCGGCGTGGTCTGCCTCTTCAAAAGCATACCTTCTGAAAGCGTCTGCAACTTCAGGATAGCCCTCGCGGTCTGCCTGGCGGCTCATTGCCAGGTACATTCCCACTTCGGTGCATTCTCCCATAAAGTTGGCTTTCAGGCCTTCCCAGATTTCTGGATCACAGCCCTTGGCAACACCGATAACATGCTCGTCTGCCCAGGCTTTCTTGTTCTCTTCCTCAACAACCTCGACGAATTTCTCTCTTGGCTGCTTGCACTGAGGACATCTCTCTGGAGGTTCCGGTCCTTCGTGGATATATCCACAAACGGTACATCTGAATTTCTTGATCATAAAAAGGTAGTGTCTAATTGTTATTGTTTCTGTTTTTTACGGAAAAAACCTTTCCGTGTCTGAAATCAAAGATAGGAACATTTTCTGTAACTGCAAACCGCCCTTAAATTTGCACGAGAAGCAAAAATGTTTATCTTTGCGACCGCATTTCGCCCGACGGGTTTCGGGCTCGGTGCAATGGGGTCCCCAAAAAGGCGGACTGAGTAACACTTAAAACTTACAATTATGCAGATTATCACTTTGAACGCTGCCGAGCGTAAAATCGGCACCAAGCAGGACCTTAAGAAGATCCGCAGGGCAGGAAACGTTCCTTGCATCATCTACGGCAACGGAACCCAGCATCTGGACATCGCCATTCCACTGGCAGACATCAAGAAGATTACGGACACTCCTAAGTCTTACATTATCCACGTAAACCTCAATGGTGAGATTCATCCTTGCATCCTTCACGACGCACAGTATGATCCTATCACTGATGACGCTATCCACATCGACTTCCTCGCAATTTCCGAGGACAAGCCGGTTGAGATCGCCGTTCCTGTAAACATTTTCGGTAACGCCGAGGGTGTAAAGCAGGGTGGCCGTCTGAGAGTTGGCGTCAGAAAGGTTAAGGTTTGCGGTCCTATGGACAAGCTTCCAGACCAGATCGACGTAGACATCACCACTCTTGGAGTTGGCAAGGCTATCTATGCAGGCGAGCTCAACGTGGCTGACTGCAAGATCGCTTCCCCTAAGAAGCTGATGGTTTGCGAGATCAAGCGTACCCGCGCCGCCGCTGCAGCTGCAGCAGCAGAAGCTGAGAACGCTGAGGCAAAGTAATCGCAGACAGGAGTTCTTTCTAAAAGTGGATGCCCAAAACCTTTTGGACATCCACTTTAACTTTATTACCTTGCGTTTGATTTAGAAAGACAGATAATGGCCGGAAAGTATCTCATAGCGGGTCTCGGAAACATAGGTGCCGAATATGCCGGCACCCGTCATAACATTGGGTTCATGGTTGTGGATTACCTCGCTGAGGAATCCGGGGTTACATTCAGTTCCGGCAGGCTGGGAAGCACCGCGGAGATATCCTATCGCGGAAGCAAACTCATTCTCCTTAAGCCTTCCACCTATATGAATTTCAGCGGAAAGGCCATAAACTACTGGATGCAGGCGGAGAATATCCCTATAGACAAGCTTCTGGTAATCTGCGATGACCTTGCCCTTCCGTTTGGAAGCGTTCGTATGCGCAAGAAGGGCAGCGACGGCGGCCACAACGGACTTGCCCACATAAACCAGACGCTTGGCTCATCCGACTACTGCCGCATCAGGGTAGGCATTGGCAACGGTTTCCCTAAAGGCGGCCAGGTGGATTATGTCCTGGGAAAGATAGAGGGAGAAGAAAAAAAGCAGCTTCCGCCAATCCTCAAGCGTGCCGCCCAGGGAGTCAAGGACTTTACCTTTATGGGGGCCGACAGGGCAATGAACATCTGCAACACGGATCCTAAGAAGGCCGTTCCTGAAGTCCCCCCAACCCAGGAGAAGGTTGAGGAAGAACCAAAAGAAAAGGAGCTCTCCTTCAAGGAAAAGCTCCTGAATCTCTTCAAAAATAACAGAAAGGAATAATCAGAAACCGTCCATCAGGCGGTCGATATCGCGGCGTTCCTTCTTTGTCGGACGCCCGCTTCCGCGTTCCCTTTTCAGGAATATCGTTTCTACAGGAGCAACAAGCTTGTCCAGCTCGCTTTGCGGGGTTGTGTTTTCCGCATACTGGTCCACCAGCTTGGCTCCCTGGCGTTTGTCGATCGGCTCAATCACCGTGTAGCTGAAATGAACCGCACCTTTGCGCACTTCGATGGAATCTCCCGCCTTGATTTCCCTGGAGGATTTGGTCTGGGCACCGTTTACGAAGACCTTGCCTGTGCGGCAGGCCTCGGCGGCTTCGCTGCGTGTCTTGAACACCCTTATAGCCCAAAGGTATTTGTCTATCCGTACGTTATCCATTGTGATGGTGATGATGTCCGCAATCGCAATCGTCATCGTGATGATGGTGGTGTCCGCATCCGCACTCATCATCCTCATCTTCCTCTTTCGGAGGCTCCGGAATGTTGCACAGATAGATGCGAAGGAATGATGAAGTAGGGTTATCGCCCTCCTGGCTAGGAGCTATAGTCAGTTCCTGGATGTCGTGAGGAACAAGGGCAAGCGGGAATTTGCCGTCCAGGGCGATGACGGTCTCGTCCGAGATTTCTGTATATCCCCTTAAGTCTTTAACTTTCAGCGATGTCTGGTTATCCAGGTTAAGGATGGCCATGAAGCTTTCCGTCTGGTCCGGAGCTATGGTCTGAGGTTTGGTGATGGCAACCCTTTCCATCCTGAACAAGCAATCCTCAGGAGCAACATACTCCGGGTTGGAGGCGTTCAGGTTGATGAAGTCGAGAGCCTCTACAAGCTGGTCCGTTTCTTCGATGTTGAAGTCGCAAGGGGAGTTTTGGGCCACTTCCACATATCTGACTCCTTCACCGATGCGGAACGGAACGCCCGGGCGGATGTAGAAGGTTTCCCCCTCTTCAGGCCCGATCTCGTTCATAGTCTCCAGAATGTTTCCGGAGAGGCTTCTTTCATAGATATCCGTTGCTGTAAGGTCTTTCTTGAAACCGATCCAGATGGATGAATCTTCCTTGGCGGAAAGTATGTAGAGCATCCTCTCCTTGCCCCAGTTGCCGTAGCGCGGAAGGGCGGTCTCATCGTCAGGAGAAACGGTTATGTGGCCGGATTTATCGCTGAGTTTCACGGTTATAGGCAGGTTGCCCTGAAAAAAGCTGAATGCCTTGTCGCCGAGCAGGTTGCCCATATAGGTGTCTATCAGGTCTTCCAGGGAATTGTCCTTGAGGAAGCCGTTCAGGGCGGTGCTTTCAGGGGTTATGCTGTCCAGCAGCAGGGGATATATCTTTTTCATTACAACGTGGTGTTGTTCTCGTTTGCGGTGTCTGCCAGCAGAATCTCTTTCGGCTTGAAACTCTGAGGGTTCTTAGGCAAGTACTTGTTGAGCAGGAAGATTCCGACTAAAACTATCAGTGCACCTATGCCTACCAGCACCCAGTACCACATGTCGGTTCCGGTGAGCTGGACCATATTCTCCCTTGAGGATGCGTCCGGATCCATCGTCGGGAATGCCCAGAACAGCATGATCGAGGAGAAGTTGTTTACAAAGTGCATAAATATCACGGCCCAGATGCTATGGCTTCTGTAGTAAACCCATCCGAAAAGGCAGCCTAGAACGAATGCCGGAATGGCCTGCCAGAGATTCATGTGCATCGCTCCGAACAGCAGGGCGGACCAGAGAATGGCCACGGCTGCTGAACCCTTTGACAGCAGTCCTCTTTCTATCGTGCCCCTCATTATGAACTCCTCGAAGAGGGGAGCCATAATGGCAACTGAAACGATGGTGTCCACAGGCCTGGTGGCAATGTTCTCGAACATATCCTTGAAATTATCCGGCATAGGGAAGTAGCTTGTTACCGGATCAAGGACCCAGCTGAGCCCGAGTGTCATCAGCATCAGCAAAATGCCAAGAGTCAGGAAGTTGAACTTTCCAAGATGAGGAGCGTCAACCTTTACGGGAGAGTTCAGCGGATTATGGCTGTTGGCGTTGCCTACCAGCCAGATGAAAACTACCGGAATAATCATCTGGGCAAAATATACAAGGCTCAGCCTTCCGGTCAGAATGCTGGCAAGTCCAACAGGATCGGATGTTGTCTGTGCAATCTGTGACAGTTCACCGTTTATAGCCGCAGCAATGAATGCGGCAACGATAGAAAAGACGGATCCCAGAAGGAACAATATGACAAGAATCAGGAGGCTGCCTCCGATTCCCGGCCTGTAGTAAGATGGTTTAGAAAAAAACTTGCTCATGATCCTAGAATAATGGGGAAGGATAGGTTCCGTTTTCCGCCATTTCCTTGAGGCGGGCAACAACTTTCTCGCGATCTTCCTTGTAAGTTACTCCGAACCAGGCTGATGGAGTTGAGAGAACCTTTACGTTCGCCTTGCCTTCCTCAATCATCCTGCTGACAACGGAAGGAACGTAGAATTCCTTCTTTGGCTCATCGATGTTCTGTTTCAGGAACTCCTTGAAAAGGACATCGGATTCTTCCATATAGTCCGGGGTGAATCCCCACATGTTCATGCTCGTGCAGGTCTTTGCTGGAAGCGGGTGCTCCACGCCCAGGAGATTTTCTCCCAGAATCTTGCGGCCTTCCTTGCGTATGTTGCCATGCTCTTCCACCTTTACCAGATGGTCCTTGCTGTCCAGTGTGCATATTCCCCTGGAAACGCTTCCGCTCTCGGACAGGGTGTTTTTCAGGTAAAATCCCACCATGCAGAACTTGCCCTTCTGGCCCTTCCTTATCTTGCCAAGGTAATCTGCAAGGCACTTGAAGGATTCCCTTCCGTAGAAGTCGTCTGAATTGATAACTGCAAACGGCCTGGTAATCACGTCCTTTGCACTGAGGACGGCCTGGCCGGTTCCCCAAGGCTTCTCTCTTGGAACCTTTGGAGTGAAACCTGCCGGAAGATTATCCGGTTCCTGGGTTACTATCGTGTATTTGATCTTGCCTTTGAATTTGGAAGCAACCTTCTCCTCAAACTCTGCGCGGAACTTTTCTCTCACCACGAACACAACGTCTGCAAAACCTGCGAGGATGGCATCGTAGATAGAAAAATCCATGATTGTCTCGCCCTTAGGTCCCACGCCGTCAAGTTGTTTGAGTCCTCCGTACCTGCTGCCCATACCGGCAGCCATAATCAGAAGTGTTGGTTTCATTTTATTTTATAAATTTGTAAAGTTTTCGAGGTGCAAAAATAATAAAAAATACGGCAGTGAGTTTCTTTGGCAGACTAAGTGAAAAGCCCGGATTCAGGCAGGTGTTCAAGGTATTGAAGAACAAGTACTTCATAGTCACGGCTGCGTTCCTGATATGGATATTCTTCTTCGACACCAACAACCTCATATCCTGGTACCGCGACCTCAAGCAGCTTGCATGGCAGAACCGCCAGAAGGTTTATTATCAGGAAGCCATACGCCAGGCGGACGAGAAGCTCAACGAGCTAACCTCCAACAAGGACTCCCTGGAAAAGTTTGCCCGGGAGCAGTTCCTTTTCCACGAGGCGGGAGAGGATATCTATGTTATTGACGAATCCGAGGACTAAATTCCCGTATAGTTCTGAGGCGTGACTGAAAGCATCTCTTTCTTCACGCTTTCCTTTATTTTCAAGCCCTTTACAAACTCCGCGATGCTTTCCCTTGTGACCTTGGTGTTGACTCTGGTCAGCTCCTTAAGAGTTTCGTACGGGTGAGGATAGCCTTCCCTGCGGAGAATCGTCTGGAGAGCCTCTGCCACCACAGCCCAGTTGTCTTCCAGGTCTGAATTCAGTTTCTCGCGGTTGAGGATCAGTTTGCCAAGGCCTTTCTTCAGCGATTTGAGGGCTATGATGGAATGGGCGATTGGCACTCCCACATTCCTCAGTACGGTGGAATCCGTCAGGTCTCTCTGCATTCTGGAAATCGGGAGCTTGGAGCTCAGATGCTCGAATATTGCGTTTGCCACTCCGAAGTTGCCCTCGGCGTTCTCGAAGTCGATAGGGTTAACCTTGTGCGGCATCGCTGAGGAACCCACTTCACCGGCCTTGATCTTCTGTTTGAAGTATTCCATCGAGATGTAAGTCCATACATCGCGGCAGAGGTCTATAAGTATTGTGTTGATTCTCTTGAGATTGTCGAACAGGGCGGCAAGGTTGTCATAATGCTCGATCTGGGTTGTAGGATAGGAGCGCACCAGGCCGAAAGCCTCTTTCTGGAATGTTGCGGCAAACTTGTTCCAGTCGATATCCGGATAGGCCACCTTGTGGGCGTTCATGCCTCCCGTTGCGCCTCCGAACTTGGAGCAGTAAGGCACGGTCTTCAGAAGCTTGAGCTGCTTGTCAAGCCTTTCCACGAACACCTTTATCTCCTTGCCCAGACGGGTAGGGGAAGCCGGCTGCCCGTGGGTATGGGCCAGCATCGGAACGTCCTTCCACTCCTTCGCAAAGCCTTCCAGAATCTTCTTTACTTCCAGAAGCTGAGGCAGATAGGCCTCGGCGATGCCCTCTTTCAGGCTCAGAGGGGTGGCGGTGTTGTTGATGTCCTGGCTGGTAAGGCCAAAGTGGACGAATTCTGAAAACTTCTCGATCTTCAGCCTCTTGAATTCCTCCTTGATGAAGTATTCCACGGCCTTCACGTCGTGGTTGGTGATCTTCTCGATATCCTTCACCTTCTGCGCCTGCTCTACAGTCAAATCCTTGTAGATTTTTCTCAGCGACGCGAACTTGCCTTTAGGGAATCCTTTCAGCTGAGGAAGCGGTATGTTGCAAAGGGCTATGAAATACTCTATTTCAACTCTGACACGATATCTGATGAGAGCATACTCGGAGAAATAATCGCTGAGGATTTCTACTTTCTCACGATATCTGCCGTCGATTGGAGAAACTGCCGTAAGTGCCTGAAACGCTTTATCCATAGAATAGATTATTTATCGCACAAATTTAATGTTTTTTCAAAGAGTTTAACCGTCTGGACGGCTTCTTTCACATCGTGGACGCGGAGGATGGTTGCTCCTTTCTGCAATGCCTTGAAGTTCAGTATGCAGGTTCCCGGCAGACTCTCTTCCGGCGTAATACCAAGCAGCTTGTAGATCATAGACTTTCTGGATAGACCGGCAAGAACCGGCTTGCCCAGACTTTGGAACTGGTCCAGGCCTTCCAGCATCTCGTAGTTCTGCTCTATGGTCTTGGCAAAGCCGAATCCGGGATCCAGAATCCAGTCTTCTATCCCAAACTTTTCCGCTTTTTCAGCGAATGCCTCAAAATAACGCTTTACCTCAGCGACGACTCCTTTGGGATAATCCGTCAGGGATTGCATCGTATCCGGTGTTCCCCGCTTGTGCATCGCGATGAACGGAAGCCCATAATCCGCCACGGTCTCAAGCATTTCCGGATCATCTTCCCCGGCGGAAATGTCGTTGACGGTTATTGGCCCGAAGATGTCGCAGGCTCTCCTTACGATCTCGCTTCTGAAGGTATCAATGGAGATTTCAGGAACTGTTTTGCCCTCGCAGAATCTTTCCGAGGCAACTTCCGCCAGCCTTTCCAGCGGCTTTTCCAGATATTCCCATTCCTGCTCAAATGTAACAGGAGTGCTGCCCGGGCGGGTGGAGCAGGCTCCGATATCTATGATATCCGCCCCGTCTTCAATCATTTGCAGATAGGCTTTTTCCACATCCTCAACGGTAATCCTGCGGCTCTTCCCGTAGAAAGACTCGTTGTTGATGTTAATTATTCCCATCACGCGGATGGGTTCAGTATCGCGATTAATTCTTGCCATAGGCTGTTCTTACTGCAACCACAAAGATAATCTATGGGGGAAAGGAATGCAATATTGAAAACAGATTCGTAAATTTGTAGAGTTATGCTGATAGTTATAGAAGGACTGGACGGTGCCGGAAAGAGCACCCAGGTCAAAATGCTCAAGGAATACATCGTTGAAAAAGGATATGATCTGGAATACCTCCATTTCCCGAGGTACGAGGCTCCCGTTTACGGAGATCTGATAGGGGAGTTCCTCCGGGGAGGTTTCGGAGACCTGAACCAGGTTCACCCGAAACTGGTGGCGCTGCTCTATGCGCTTGACAGGCAGGACGCTGCCACAGGTCTGAGGAAGGCGCTGAAGGCAGGAAAGACCGTCCTTCTGGACAGGTATGTGTATTCCAACATAGCATACCAGTGCTCCAAGATTACAGACAAGGAAGAGCGGGAGAAACTCCGCAGCTGGATATTCTCCCTGGAGTATGACTTCTACAAGATTCCACGGCCCGACGTGAACATTTACCTGAACGTGCCGCTGGACTTCATTGCTTCAAGACTGGCTTCTTCCCGCAGCGAGGACAGTGACCGGGACTATCTGAACGGGCAGAGGGACATCCACGAGGAGAGGATCAGCTTCCAGGAAGGCGTAAGGAAGATGTATCTGGAAGAATGCGAGAGAGACTCCGATTTCCAGAAAGTTGAATGTATGGCGGAGGACGGCTCGATGCTTCCTCCGGACGAGATATTTGAGCGTATTAAAGAGAAACTTCCTTTGTAATTGTATGATCTGGAAGCTGTTGAGAAAAGCGGCCCGTTATCTGGTGGGAATAGTGTTTATCGCTTCAGGTTTTCTGAAGGGAGTGGATCCGGTAGGCACATCGCTGAAGGTGAAGGAATATTTCCACGCCTTCCTGGGGATGGATCCGGGTCATTGGGCACTGTGGCTGGGAATAGCGCTTTGCGTAGCAGAGTTCCTGACGGGAGTCTGCATACTCAAGGTCATAAAGTTCAGGTTCTTTTCCGGTCTGGCTCTTCTGATGTGCATCTTCTTTGCCGGAGTAACTTTCTTTTCCGCTTATACTGGCAAGGTATCCGACTGCGGATGCTTCGGAGATGTGATCCATCTGGACCCGTGGCCGTCTTTCTACAAGAATATTGTACTGGTGGTGCTGACCGCTTTCCTTTATTCCCAGCGTCATAGGGCAAGGCCGATAGCCGGCAGCTTCTGGGAATGGGCGTTCATGTTCGGCTATTCTGTGTTCATTGTTGGAGTCAGCCTGTATTCTATGCACAATCTCCCTCCGGCAGACCTGTCTGACTTCAAGCCGGGAAGAGACTTGTTCAAGGGCGATTCCACCGCTATGGTCAAATACAAGACAGAGATACTGTACTCCAAGGACGGGGTCACCAAAAAGTTCAGCCTGAACAATCTTCCGGATTCATCGTGGAAATATGTCGAGACCATCTCTACTGTAATCGAGGGCAGCGAGAGGATAGCCCACAAGATACCATTTGTGCTGAAAGACGCTTCCGGCGAGGATGTTACCGAGCCCGTTCTGAAAACCGGGGGGCCGCTTGTATTCATTTCTTTCTACGATGCAGAAGGAATCACGAGCGATGATCTGGGCAAGCTGAAGAATCTCGGCGATTCCCTCAACTCCCCGGGTTCGACCAGTCTGCTGGACGCTTTTTCTTCTGCTAGCCTGGGAGCAAAGGTTTATGTGCTGAGTGCCATGACTCCCGAAGAAACAGCCGCAAGCCTGAAGCCAATCTCCGACGCGATTGAAAAGGAAGATATCTCAGATGTTTTCTCCTCTTCATACGGAGAAAGAAACCTGCCTTTCAGGATCGTTTACGGAGATTTCAAGACCGTGATCACTTTCAACCGCTCCAACGGCGGCGCAACATATGTACACCAAGGCCTCATAGTCAAGAAATGGAGTGCCGCCAAGTACAGCAACAAGCGGATAGCAGATGCTGTTTCAAAGAATCCCACCGCACTTATGGCCGGCACCGAAGAACGCTCGAGGCTCTTCCTGATAGTCTCTCTTGCAATTATCGTGGGAATGGTGCTGATTGTCAGGTTCATATCAAAGGTCCTCTACAAGACGGTCAAGCATACCGTGGAAGTGATTGAAGATGCCGGAGAATGATTTATTCAGTATTGTATTGATCTTATGAAGAAAGTTTTGACAAATATCCTCAGCCTGGGACTCTGCGTTCTGCTGCTTGCAGGATGCGGTGCCGCCACAAAGACAGACAAGGTCACA
The DNA here is from genome assembly GCA_017961175.1 of Bacteroidales bacterium. Lineage (GTDB taxonomy): Bacteria > Bacteroidota > Bacteroidia > Bacteroidales > UBA932 > Egerieousia. Next base: position 133,967 of record JAGCXV010000035.1, on the reverse strand, counting down.
AACAGGTATAGTGCCTATGCTATCGGAAACCATGACCGTGCCGGGTATGAGGTTAAGACAGGTTCAGCCTTCGTTGCCCCGGGCCTGACATTAGTCACTTATCATTACAGCGACCTTTTCGGATCTCCTCAGGATATTTCCATCATTGAAGCAGATCCCCGGAAATTCCGTTTCAATGTTTTGGACCACAAGAGTTTGAAGAAGACTTCCGAAGCTGCTTCCGAAGCAGGAGCCGTGGCTGCCATCAACGGAACGTTCTACAACATGAAGCAGGGCGGCAGCGTGTGCTATCTTCAGATAGACGGTCAGGTTGCCGATACTACGAAGGGCAGCAACATGAAGCTCAGGGCCAACGGCGCCGTGGTTATCAGGAACGGCAGGCTGAGCGTGGAACCTTGGAATCAGGACAAAGAAAAGAGATTCCTTGCCAATCCGGATAAGAATACATCTGTAATGGCAACCATGACCCTTCTGGTACATGACGGATATGCGGTGGAGATACTTGAGAACAAAGGATTTTCGGACAAGCGCCATCCACGCAGCGTCATTTTCGAGAAAGACGGAAAGGTCTGCCTGATGGTAATTGACGGCCGAAGCAAGGGCAACGCTGCCGGCATGACCTTGGATGAGATCCAGCGCTATCTGAGCATTATGGGAGACGGCAAAGGCTGCAAGTCGGCAGTAAATCTGGACGGCGGAGGCTCTTCCACCCTGTGGACCGCAAAGGACGGAATCATCAACCACCCTTCAGACAACGGCAAGTTCGACAATAAAGGAGAACGCCGCGTTGCCAACTCCATCATCGTCATCCGGAAGTAATTTTCGCCTGCAGTCTAATGGGCTTTTGGCCGCTCTCTTAAGAGGCTGGGGTTTAGAGGGTACGTTTGATCTCCTCGATCTTGTAGGCCTCGATAACGTCGCCTTCCTTGATATCGTTGAAGTTCTCCACGCCGACACCGCAGTCGTAACCGGCGGCAACTTCCTTCACGTCGTCCTTGCCTCGTTTCAGAGATGCCAGAACGCCTTCCTTGATAACGATACCGTCGCGGATGACACGAATCTTGGAGGTTCTGGTAATCTTGCCTTCCTTGACCATACAGCCGGCAATAGTTCCGACCTTGGAAATCTTGAATGTCTGCCTTACTTCCAGGGTTGAGGTAACAACCTCTTTCTCTACAGGTGCAAGCATACCCTCGATACCGCTCTTGACCTCGTTGATCGCATCGTAGATGACTGAGTAGAGGCGGATTTCGATCTCTTCCTTCTCTGCCATCTTCCTGGCGTTCATTGAAGGACGAACCTGGAAGCCGATGATGATGGCCTCGGAAGCCTCTGCGAGCAGAACGTCGCTCTCGGAGATTTCTCCAACGGCCTTGTGGATGACGTTCACCCTTACTTCCTCGGTAGAGAGTTTGATCAGGGAATCGCTGAGAGCCTCGATAGAACCGTCCACGTCACCCTTGACAATGATGTTGAGTTCCTTGAAGTTGCCGATGGCGATTCTTCTTCCGAGTTCTTCCAGGGTGATGTGCTTCTGGGTCCTGAGGCCCTGGATACGGAGAAGCTGCTCACGCTTGTTGGCAATCTCCCTTGCATCCCTTTCGTTATCGAAGATGTTGAATGTATCGCCTGCCTGAGGGGCTCCGTTAAGACCGAGAACTGAAACAGGAACTGAAGGGCCTGCCTCCTTGATCTTCTGGCCTCTTTCGTTGAACATTGCCTTAACCTTACCGGTGTACATTCCGGAAAGCATGATGTCTCCGGTGTGGAGAGTTCCGCCCTGAACCAGAAGGGTTGCCAGATAGCCTCTACCCTTATCCAGAGAGGACTCGATAACGGTTCCGACAGCCTTCTTGTTAGGATTTGCCTTAAGGTCGAGCATATCGGCCTCGAGCAGAACCTTGTCCAGAAGGTCGGCGACTCCGATACCCTTCTTTGCGGATATTTCCTGGCACTGGTACTTTCCGCCCCAGTCCTCAACGAGGATGTTCATCTGGGAGAGCTGCTCGCGGATCTTGTCAGGCATTGCGCCAGGCTTGTCAATCTTGTTGATGGCGAAAATCATCGGAACGCCGGCAGCCTGGGCGTGGTTGATAGCCTCGATTGTCTGAGGCATCACGGCGTCGTCTGCGGCAACGATGATAATTGCAAGGTCAGTCATCTTGGCACCACGGGCACGCATTGCGGTAAACGCCTCGTGACCAGGGGTATCCAGGAAGGTGATTCTCCTTCCGTTAGGAAGTTTGACGTTGTAGGCTCCGATGTGCTGGGTAATACCTCCGGCCTCACCGGCAATCACATTGGACTGGCGGATGTAGTCCAGCAGGGAAGTCTTACCGTGGTCTACGTGACCCATCACGGTAACGATAGGGGCTCTCGGCTCCATATCCTCAGGCTTGTCCTCCTCGGTTTCCTCCTTGATGGCCTCCTGGATTTCTGCGGAAACGAACTCGATCTTGTAACCGAAATCCTCGGCGACAAGGGTAAGCGCGTCGGCATCCAGCCTCTGGTTTATGGAAACCATAAGGCCGAGGTTCATGCAGGCGCTGATAACCTTGGTTACAGGCTGGTCTATCATCACGGCCAGATCGTTGACCGTAACAAACTCGGTGACCTTGAGGATATTGCTCTCCAGACCTCTGCGCTGGATCTCTTCCTCTCTCTTTTCCTCGGCGATTTCTCTCTTTTCCCTTCTGTACTTGGATCCCTTGGTCTTTCCCTTGCCTTCAACCATCCTCTGGTAGGTCTCCTTGATCTGCTTCTGTACCTCGTCCTCGTCAACCTCGTTGCGGATTGGTTTGAATCCCTTCTTGCCCTTCTTGTCCTTTGCCTTCTTTGCGGCCTCTCGGTTCTGGTTGCTCTCCTTGCTGATATCAACCTTCTCCTTGGTGTTCTTCTTGATCCTTTCTCTCTTTCCGGCGCTCTTTTTCTTAGGAGTCTCGAACTTGGAAAGGTCTATCCTCTGACCGGTATCCTTAGGACCCTGGAGCTGCTCGACCTTGGTCTCGATGAAGTTGCTTGCAGTCTCCTCTTTCTTCTCAGGCTCAGGCTGCGGGGCAGGCTTCTCCTCTTTTGTCTCAACGACCGGCTTCTCTTCTTTCTTGACTTCCTCTTTCTTCTTGGCAGCAGCCTTAGGAGCCTTCTCTTCCTTCTTCTTCTCAGGAGCCTTTTCCTCTGCAGCAGGTTTAGGAGCCTCTTCCTTCTTAGGCTCTGCCTTTTCCTTCTTGCCTGAAATCTTGTCAAGGTCTATCTTGCCAACGACTGTAGGTGCCTTAGGAGTTTCTACGGCAGTTTCTATGAAGTTGTCTTTCGGCTTTTCTTCCTTTTCCAGCTGGTAAGTTTTCTTGTCGCTTTCAGATATCCTCAGCGACCCGGCTATTTTCTTTGCGTCTTCCTTCACCTGCTGCTGCGGAAGGAATTCTTTCTGCACCAGGGCGAGGGTCTCCTCGTCGAGCTTCGCATTAGGATTGGCCTCCACCGTCTTTCCCTTCTTTTCAAGGAAATTGATGAGGGTGCTCATTCCTATGTTGAAGTCTTTGAGGACTTTACTTATTCTCATTCCTGCCATTTGCTTCTCCTTTTTTTACTTTTAAAATTATTCTTCCATAGGGTCTTCAAACTCGGCCTGGAGTATCTTCTTAACTTCCTCCACGGTCTCGAGGTCGAGGTCTGCCCTGTCCATAATGTCCTCGTTGCTCATGCGGAGAACGTCCTTTGCGGTGTCGAAGCCAACCTTGCGGAGAGCGTCGATAACCCACTGGTCGATCTCGTCGTTGAATGAGCTCAGGAGAACGTCATCATCGTCGGCACCCTGGACATCCCTGAATATCTCGATGTCCATACCGATCATAAGCTCTGCCAGGCGGATGTTGCTTCCGTTCTTGCCCACTGCAAGAGAAACCTGGGAAGAATCCATTGTGATGAGAGCCTTGTTTTCCTCCTCGTTGATCTTGATTGTGGAGATCTTTGCAGGGGAGAGGGCTCTCTGGATAAGGAGCTGGGTGTTTGTGGTCCAGCTGATTACGTCGATGCTCTCGTTGCGGAGTTCACGCACGATACCGTGGATACGGCTTCCCTTTACTCCCACGCATGCTCCTACAGGATCGATGCGGTCGTCATAGGACTCCACGGCAACCTTTGCCCTGTCGCCAGGAATGCGGACAATCTTCTTGATGGTGATCAGTCCGTCGAAGATCTCAGGAACCTCCTGCTCGAACAGTCTCTCCAGGAACACGCTTGCGGTTCTGGAAAGGATGATGCTAGGATTATTGTTCTTCATCTCTACCTTGGCAACGACAGCCTTCACGGAATCTCCCTTGCGGAAGAAATCGGACGGAATCTGCTCGCTCTTAGGCAGAACCAGCTCGTTGTCAGCATCATCGCGCACCAGTACTTCCTTCTTCCATACCTGGTATACCTCACCGACAACAACTTCTCCGATCTTGTCTTTGTAGTAGTTGAACAGGTTGGCCTTGTCTATGTCCATGATTCTGCCGGAAAGGTTCTGGCGGAGATTCAGGACTGCCCTTCTTCCAAAGGATGCCAGAGGAATTTCCTCCGTGTAATCCTCACCGATTTCAAAGTCGTTGTCCGGCTCCTTTGCGTCAACCTCAGCCTTGGAGATTTCCAGCATCGGATCCTCAACCTCCTCAACGATGGTGCGGTTGCGCCAGATCTGGAGGTCTCCCTTGTCGATGTTGATGATGATGTCGAAATTGTCAGCCGTTCCGTAAGTCTTGGCCAACTGGGTGCGGAAGATGTCTTCCAAAACGCTCATCAGTGTTGCCCTGTCGATTCCTTTGCCCTCTTTGAACTCGGCAAAGAACTGGGCTAAATTTAATCCTTCCATATTTGTGTATTTTATAATTTTCTCATTTCCAGGCAACAAAGAAGGGAACCGTCTGGTCCCCTGTCTCACTTGCCTTTTCTGGAGTGCAAAAGTATGTATTTTCGGCCAGTAAACCAAAAAAAATGAGTATATTTGAAAATTATTAGACATATTTTGTTATGGAAGTTTCAGCGGAAAGAATTGCGCAGCATCTTAAAGGAGAAATCATCGGCGATCCTAACGTGAAGGTAAGAATGGTAGCCAAGATCGAGCACGGCAAACCGAATGAGGTTTGTATCCTTCACAACGACAAATACAAGGAATATCTTCTTACATCCAATGCCGGAATAGTTATCGTGAGCCGCCATCTGGTCCCGGAGCAGAAGGTGAAGCCTACGCTCATCGTGATGGAGGACGCTCATCCTGCTTTCGCTTCCCTGCTGGAGCTTCTGAACACCATCAAGAAGAGCCAGAAAAAGGGCCACAGCCTGCTGTCTTACAGGGCATGGTCCAGCAAGATAGGCAAGAAGGTCTATATCGGAAAGTTCAGCTATATCGGATCCAAGACAGTTGTGGGCAACGGATGCCAGATCCATCCGCAGGTTTACATAGGGAACAATGTCAAGATCGGAGAGAACTGCATCTTTTACCCTGGCGTGAAGATCTATGACGACTGCAAGATTGGAAACAACTGCATACTTCACGCGAATGTGGTAATCGGTTCCGACGGTTTCGGATTCGCTCCTGTCGAGGACGGAAGTTACAAGAAGATTCCTCAGACAGGAAACGTGATCCTGGAAGATGATGTGGAGATCGGTTCCAATACCGTTGTGGACCGTGCCGCAATGGAATCCACGATTATCCGCAAGGGTGTCAAGCTGGATAACCTGATCCAGATAGCCCACAATGTGGAAATCGGGGAGAATACGGTAATCGCAGCCCAGAGCGGTGTTGCAGGAAGCACCAGGATCGGAAAGAACTGCCAGCTGGGAGGTCAGGTCGGAGTAGTAGGCCACATAACCGTTGGAGACGGAACAATAGTAAACGCACAGAGCGGAATCCAGGGATCTGTCAAGAGCGAACTCGGCCAGAAGGGACTTATGGGAAGCCCTGCCATACTGATGAGCCAGTATCTCAGATGCTATGCCAAGTTCCGTCATCTGGCGGACCCTGAGAAGAAATAATTTCGTACATTTGTCAAATACGAAAATCACTTTATGTATACGAATCAGCACACTCTGAAAGGAAAATACGAGTTTGAAGGCAAGGGACTCCATACCGGGCGCAAAGTCCATATGATGGTGGAGCCGGCATCAAAGAACTTTGGAATACAGTTCAAACGTTCCGATTTGGGAGAAAGCGCTCCCCTGGTGGAGGCCTGCGTGGATTACGTAAGCGCCACCGCTCGCGGTACGACTCTTGACAAACAGGGAGTTACGGTTCTCACGCTGGAGCATCTCATGGGGGCTCTTTACGGAATGCACATAGACAACGCCCTTATTACTCTGGATGCCCCGGAAGTTCCGATCCTGGACGGAAGCGCCAAGCCTTACGCAGACGCTTTCTCAAAAGACGGTCTTCAGGAACAGAACGCTCCGAGGAAATATCTGGTGCTGGACCGCAAGGTTGTCTGCCGCAACGAGAAGGGGAGCGAGATGGTGGTCCTTCCGGACGATCATTTCTCAATCGACGTGATGATAGACTACAATTCCAAGGTAGTTGGCTGCCAATACGCAAGATACGAGATAGATACGGATTTCGTAAAGGAGATTGCCCCTTGCCGTACGTTTGTTTTCCTCCACGAGCTCGAGCCGCTTTTCAAGTACAATCTGATCAAAGGCGGAGACCTGGACAATGCACTTGTGATCGTTGAGAATCCGGTTCCTCAGGATGAACTGGACCGCCTTGCTGGCATATTCAACGTAAAGAGGCTGGAGAGGGTTCCGGAAGGATACCTTTCACACACATCGCTGAGATTCCAGAACGAGTGCGCAAGGCACAAGCTGCTGGATGTGCTCGGCGATTTCTCTCTGGTGGGCTATCCGATCAAGGGAAAGGTAATCGCCTACAAGAGCGGCCACTCAATTAATTCCACGATAGCGCGTGAACTCCGCACCTTGGCTCTCAAGCAGTTCCGCCGCCGCTGGAACGAACAGTAGAAACCTATAATTCTGAACAAAATGGATATTGAGAAAATCAAGGAAGTAAAACAGAGACTTTCAGTAGCTCCGAAATATGATCCGGATGCAGCACCAGTTTATGACGTTCTTGGAATCCAGAAACTTCTGCCTCACCGCCCTCCTTTTTTGATGGTGGACAGGATTATTGAAGTTGAACCGGATGCAATTGTCGGCATCAAAACCATTGGCGTCAACGAATATTATTTCAGGGGACATTTCCCTACAGAGCCGGTTGTTCCGGGAGTTTTGCTGGTAGAGGCAATGGCCCAGGTAGGCGGCATACTGGTTCTCCGCAGTGTGGACGAGCCGGAAAGGTACTCCACTTACTTCGCCAAGATAGATGGCTTCAAGTTCCGCCGCAAGGTGGTCCCTGGAGATGTGGTAACCTTCAAACTGGTTATCACACAGCCTCTTGAGCACTCTCTGGTTTGCATGAGGGGAAAGGCTTGGGTAGGCAATTCAGTAGCATGTGAGGGAGATATGGTAGCCCAGGTAATCAAGAATAAGTAAAATCAAAAAGATATAGAATGGAAAACGTAAATGTCCATCCGAATGCAAAAATCGGAAAGAACGTTGTCATAAGTCCTTTTGTCACCATCGCCGAGCATGTTGAGATAGGTGACAATTGCTGGATCGGCCCTTGTGCCGCTATCAACGATTATGTAAAGATCGGAAACAACTGCAAGATATTTAACGGAGCCGTTATCGGCGGACTTCCTCAGGACCTCAAGTTCAAGGGTGAGGAATCTTGGGTTGAGATCGGTAACAATGTGATGATAAGGGAGTACTGCACGATAAGCCGCGGTACCGCTGCAAGCGGAAAGAACAAGACCGTGATCGGAGACGATACTTTCCTTATGGCATATGTTCACGTAGCTCACGACTGCCGCATAGGAAATCACTGTATCCTGGTTAGTTACGTAGGCCTTGCCGGCGAGACTGACGTGGATGACTGGGCTATCATCGGCGGATCTTCCGCTGTTCACCAGTTCACCCATATCGGAACTCACGCGATGATTTCCGGAGGATCTTTCCTCAGCAAGGATGTACCTCCATTCTCAATAGTAGGAGACCGTCCGGTTACATTCTCCGGAATCAATGTGGTCGGACTCCGCAGAAGGGGTTTCACTATGGAACAGATAGACAGGATGAGAGACGTCTACAGGATAATTTATATGAACGGACTGAACGTGTCCGACGCCTGCCGCGCAGCCGAGGCCGAACTTCCTGAATCTCCTGAAAAGAGGATCATCCTGGACTTCATCGAGAACAGCAAGAGGGGTATCGTAAGGTACAATCCTCTCCAATCAACCACAGAGCAATAATGCGGCTGTTTCTGAGCAGCGCCTACCTGCCTCCCGTGGAGTATTTTGCAGCAATAGCAAGATACGGGGGAGCGTTGGTTGAGGCCTGCGAGAATTATCAGAAACAGTCTTGGCGTAACCGTTGCACCATCCTTACAGCTAACGGAAAGATGAACTTGAATATCCCCGTCCTGCGTGGCGGGGATGATTGTACCCACAGCCTTCCGATAACCGCCATAGAAATCGATTACCAGGAGAACTGGCCCATACGGCACATAAGGGCGATGGAGGCCGCCTACAGGAATTCTCCTTTCTTCGAGTATTACATAGACGATATCTCGGCGATTCTGCTGAAGAAGGAAAAGAACCTTTTCCAGCTTAACCTGTCGCTGACCAAGCTTCTTCTCCGCTTCTGCGGAATAAAGGCAGAGCTGGGACTTACAGAGGAATTCGTCGCCGATTATAAAGACGATGCGGTAGACCTTAGAAACCGCATCCACCCCAAGAGCAAGCTCCCTTACGTTATGAAGGAATGGGGCATAGAAAAACCCTGGTGGCAGGTTTTTGCGCCCCAGGGTTTTGTCTCAGGTCTCAGCATCGTGGACCTTCTTTTCAATGAAGGCCCAAACGCCATTTCCTTTCTTGTCTAGAATCTCCAGCCGAACGTAGCCAGAACCTTTACGTTTGAACGCTCTACAGTAGCGAAAGTCGGGTTGCCCAGAACATAGTCTGCTGCTGGCTCGGTGTCCAGGAACGGAACAGTGCTCTTCTTCAGGCTGGCTGCAACTGCAAGGTCCAGATAGAATCCGCCTCCGAATGTCATTCCCACGCCGAAGCTTCCGGTGTAGTTCTGGATAGCAGTGTTCATAAGATCCTTCTTGATACCGTTGTCGGCATACTGGAATCCTGCTCTAAGTGCAAAATTCTGTACAGGATAAACCTCAGCGCCTATCCTGAGCTTGTTGGCCATCTTGAAGTTATCTGTCATCCATTCATTTTCAGCCCGGAAATCAGAGTAATCAAAATTGTTGAGGTCGTGACGGTTGCGGAACCTGGTCTGTGAAGGGTTGCTTCCCTCGTAGTCTACGCTGATGCTTCCGCCCTTGAATACGGTAGCAAATCCCAGATTGTAATGGAACGGAGTATTCACACGGTAGTCATAAACTCCTTCAGGAGAATGCAGGCTTGCCTTGTAGCCGTCATCAAACGTTACGTCGGTATCCCAGTAGTACTTGTCTGTCAGAGAGTACCAGGTAGGGGTGGAAACGCTTGCACCAACCCTGAAGTTGTAACTCGGAGCCCAGATGAAACCGAACTTGAGGTTGATACCGGCTCCGGTAGTGCGCAAGTTGTAATACTGGTCCATATAGCCGAAATGGCCGTCTGTGTCAGAATAAGAAGTGGTGTTGTCTTCAGCGTATCTCTCCTCAACCTTGTTCCATACGGTGAACATACCTACGTTCATTCCCAGATAGAACTGGTCGCTGATGTTCATACCGAAGTTCAGGTCATATTCTCCCACTGAGCCGTAGCTCTTTCTGGAAATAAGCTGTGAGGAGTTATATCCGTCAACATCTATGGAGCTTGTCGGGTAGAAAACATCTCCGCTACCGGTCTTGACGGTATCCAGAAGGCTGCCGTTCCATCCAAGGACAACAGGCCAGTAATAGCTTCCGTAGCTGAACGGATCCGGATTGGCGTTGTCGTCAAAGTCAGAACCATTGTAACCGCTCTTGTTTGCCATGCCGGCAAGTCTCCAGGCGTAGCTGTCGTCTACACCGTCTGCACCGGCTTTGATATGAGCGTTGAAGTTATTATGCTTGTTGTATGCGAAACCGAAGGATATGCTGCGGATTCCGCTCCTTTCTCCAGTGTTGACTACTGCCACGCCGCCGATGTTGGCAAGGCCGAACGATGCACGGTTTGCGCTGGTGCCCACTCCAAGATACTTGCTGTCAGTTTTTACGCTGGTTACAGCGGGGGTAAAGGAGAACTCGTTGAACTTGAACACGGCAGATGCTGCCGGGTTGATGGCAATTGCGCCCATATCTCCGCCGAGGGCTGTCATGGCGTTACCCATGGCAACACTTCTTGCTGTACCTTCCCTCTGGAAGTCAGACAACTCGAAAGCGGTTGATATGCTCTGGCCGAAAACCTGGCCTAGCGCAACAGTGCAAACAGCTATGGCTGTCAGAAAAATCCTTTTCATAGTATTCGTGAATAAAATAAAGTCTTTTTGTAATTACCTTCTGGTGGAAGATCCGCCTGAACGTCCGCCACCGCTTGAGTGGGAGCTACCTCCGCTTGAATGGCCGCCTCCGCTAGAGTAGCTGCCGGATGAACGGCTGCTGCCACCTGAGGAGTAGCTTCCGCTGGAGCGGCTGCTGCCGGAAGAATAGCTGCCTGAAGAGCGGCTGCTGCTTGAAGATGAATAACTCCTTCCACTGCTGCCGGAACTTGAACGGTTAACGTTTGCCGGTCTGCCAGATGGCTTTGAGCTCTGCCTGTAAACGGTTCCGTTGCTTCCGCCGGATCTGGACATCGATGGCCTGCCGGAGTTTCCGCTGCTCCTGTAGTTTCCGCCCTGGGATGGCCTGTTTGTAGGGGTCCCATATCTTACACCGCCGCTTGAGCTGCGGTTCACAGAGGCATTTCTGTCAGTTGAAGAGTGACGGCTGACTGCTGCATTGCGGTTTGGTGTAGAATGACGGTTGACAGCAGCATTGCGGTTCGGGGCTACATTGCGGTTACCGGTTGCATGGCCTCTGGAAACAGATCCCCTTGAGTAGGAGTTGCCTCTTGCATTACCAATGGTAGGGGTTCTGCGGTATGAGCTGCCAACAGCCCTGTGGGCGTCGCCTCTTGGAGTGATTCCGGTTGCGCGACCCATGCTGCCTCTTGTTCCCACGCCGCCTCTGCGGGTGTAATAAGCACCGTGTCCATGATGGCCTCCGTCATACCAACGATGATGTCTGTATGATGGGTAGTGCCAGCCATAGTATCCGCGATAGTACCATGGGTCATGCCAACCCCATCCCCAGCTCCAGGAATACCAGGCTCTGTCATACCAGTTCCAGCCATATCCCCAAGGGTCATACCAACCCCATCTCCAGTTGTACCAGTCGTTCCACCAGATGGAGGAGTGATAACCGTAGCGGTATCTGTAGTAATGGTAGTTCCAGTTCCAGGCAAACGGGTTGTACCATGCCAGGTCCCAAGGATCCACCACAACATTTACCGTGTAGGTTGGGCTGTCGAATTTTCTCAATCTTGCCTCATAGCTCTCATCATCATCTGCAATGACATAGGTTGTCTGAGGGTTGTATTCTACGTTAACAATGTTTTCGTCGCCGACAAAAATTGTGTCTGTATATCCGGTCTGGGAGGCGAATACGTTGCTGTTGGAGTTCAGTATCGCCGTAGTCCGGGTTTTGAGCTGATTAACGTCCTGAGCGGATGAAACCGTCGTGTAGGCTGTAGGGCTCACCTGTTCAGACGCACCAGGAACTGCATCGGAGGAGGTGTAGTAGATACTGTTCATATATCCTCCGTTGCCGTTTGCAGAGTAGGTGCCCGTTCCACAAGAAACAAGTACCAGACTTACTGCAACTAAGATAGATACGCTAATGTTTTTCATTGTTACCTCCTGCGTTAAATAAATTTTGTATTTTTGTGCGGTTCAATTTTATAAAACAAATATATCAAAAATTATTCCAAAGACTGAAGGGTATGGCTAAACAGATAACGTCAAGACAGGAAAACTACTCTCAATGGTATAACGATCTGGTCGTAAAGGCCGGACTGGCAGAGAATTCCGCTGTCAGGGGATGTATGGTGATCAAGCCGTGGGGCTATGCTATCTGGGAGAAGATGCAGCGCCAGCTGGACAAGATGTTTAAGGAGACCGGTCACGAGAACGCATATTTCCCTCTTTTCATCCCTAAATCCTTCCTCAGCAAGGAAGCTGAACACGTTGAGGGATTCGCAAAAGAATGTGCCGTGGTAACCCACCACAGGCTGATGACCAACCCGGACGGTCCGGGCGTGGTGGTTGACCCGTCTGCAAAACTTGAAGAAGAACTGGTTGTAAGACCGACATCGGAGACTATAATCTGGAACACATATAAGAACTGGATCAGTTCCTACAGGGATCTGCCTATACTTGTAAACCAGTGGGCCAACGTGGTAAGATGGGAGATGAGAACCCGTCTGTTCCTCCGTACGGCGGAGTTCCTTTGGCAGGAAGGCCATACGGCACATGCCACTCAGGCTGAAGCCATCGCCGAGACAGAGAAAATGGTAGGGGTTTATGCTGATTTCGCCCGCAATTACATGGCCCTTCCGGTTATCGTGGGCCACAAGACGGAGAGCGAGAGGTTCGCAGGTGCCCTGGATACCCTTTGCATCGAGGCTATGATGCAGGACGGCAAGGCTCTCCAGGCCGGAACTTCCCACTTCCTGGGTCAGAACTTCGCCAAGGCATTCGACGTTAAATATCAGAGCAAGGATGGCGCCCTGGAATATGTGTGGGCAACATCCTGGGGCGTTTCTACAAGGCTTATGGGCGCCCTGATAATGGCTCACGGAGACGACAACGGACTCGTTCTTCCTCCAAACCTGGCTCCTATCCAGGTGGTGATGGTTCCGATTTTCAACAAGCCGGAGCAGCTGGATGCCGTTCTGGAGAAGATGCGCTCTATCAAGGCCGGTCTGGAAAAGCTGGGCATCAGCGTGAAGATCGACGACAGGGAGAACGTGCGCAGCGGCTTCAAGTTCGCCGAGTGGGAGCTGAAGGGAGTTCCTGTAAGGCTTGCCATCGGTCCTCGTGACCTTGAGAACAATACAGTAGAGGTTGCCCGCAGGGATACTCTCACAAAGGAGAGCCTGAGCATTGACGGCATAGAAGACAACGTAAAGAATCTCCTGGACGAGATAGAGAAGAATATTTATACCAAGGCCCTGGCGTTCAGGGACGAACACATAATCAAGGTGGATACTTGGGATGACTTCAAGACTCAGATCGAGAAGGGTGGATTTCTGCTTTGCCACTGGGACGGCACAGCCGAAACCGAGGCAAAAATCCAGGAGGAGACCAAGGCAACAATCCGCTGCATCCCGATCGATTCCTGCGTATGCGAGGAGGAGGGCAAGTGCGTTTACAGCGGAAAGCCTTCTCATCGCCGAGTAGTATTTGCAAGAGCATATTAACAGACACTAAGACAATAAAGATATGGACAACGACCAGCCTTTGTCGCCTAACAAACAATTGGTTGAGGCGCTCAGTGGAAAATCCAACACCAAGTCCCTGATTTTCGACAGGGCCTTGGAAGTGTTCAACAGCCTTAAGGAACTGCTGGCTGAAATCAGCAACGACCTGGACGAGGCTCTGGATGAGATCAAAGATTCCGGCAAGGTGCTCAGCCGACGCGTTAAATTAGAGTACAGGGACAAGGGAAAACTGGAAGCCGAGGTGAGGTTCGCCGATGACGTTCTGGTGTTCAGCCTTCTTCCGGATGTTTACCAGTTTGACAGGGATCACGCCGTTTGGAAGAACCCTTACTCCAAGCAGGAGAAGTTCAACACCTACTGCGGAGTGATTACCGTCCACAATTTTCTCTACGAGTCAGTAAAGCTCAACCGTGACTGCGACCCTGGTTACCTGGTAGCCAGGCTGTTCATCAACCGTGAGGGTTATTTCTTCGTTGAGGGCAAGAGGCAGCCGAGAAACAAGATCTCCGATTTCGGAAAGGTGCTCCTGGACAAGAAGGAGCTCCGCGATTTCGTGGAGAACGCCATGCTTTACGCCATCAGCTTCGACCTTCTGGTCCCTCCGTTCGAAAACGTGAAAACCATTACCGTTGGAGACAAGGATTCTGACGATTACAGGATTCCTACCGGAAAGCGCAACGGTTTCGGATACAATACCGAAGATGTTTTGAATGACTAGGAAGTTCTACATATTGCTTTTGGCCCTGGCTTTCGGATTGTTCTGCCAAAGTGCCCATTCCCAGGTAAAGATAGGATTCTGGGGAGACACTATCCGCAACAAGAAGGTGGAACCTATCCAGAGCGGGCTCAGCAAGGAGCAGGAACTGGTAAGGCTAATCGGCCTGAACTTTCCGACTCCTGAGCCTGACTATGGAGGACCTTCTCCAAAGTTCTGGACCATAGGCCTTAATGATGAACTTATCTTTTCCCAGGTTTCCCTTACAAACTGGGCAGCCGGAGGTAGCGGTTCCATCGCCTTCAACGCTTACATGAACGGTATGGCCAACTATGCCAAGGGCAAGATCTTCTGGGATAACCGTGCACAGCTGGGTTACGGATTTGTCCAGAACTACGATGTGGGATACCGCAAGAGCGAGGACCGCATCATCCTGGACAGCAAATGGGGTTACCAGGCCTACAAGAAGATCTACTTCTCCGCGTTCATGAATTTCAAGAGCCAGTTCTCTCCGGGATTCGACTACAACAAGAACAACGAGGCAACGATGAAGTCCAAGTTCCTGGCTCCGGGTTATCTGACGGTCGGTCTAGGTATGGACTGGAAGCCTGGCAACGGAAAGGTTTTCTCCCTGAACTTTGCTCCTCTGACCGGAAGCATGACGATAGTAGCGGCGGATAGCGCTATCAGGGTCAGGTACGGTAACAAATACAACAGGCCTGTCCGCTGGGAGCTTGGTGCGCAGCTCAAGGCTGTTTTCTCCAAGGCTCTTACAAAGGACTTCAAGGTCGCATCGCAGCTGTCCCTCTTCTCGGACTATATGGGAACTCCTTCCAACATAGTGGTTTACTGGGATGTGCAGGCAGACTACACTCTTAACAAATACTTCAAGGCATCGCTGAGGACCAACCTCATCTACGACGACAAGATCAAGATTGCCAACAAGGAAGGGCATGAGGCCGCCCGAGTCCAGTTCAAGGAGATATTCGGCCTCAGTTTCTCCTACACCATAGGTACATACAAGAAATGAGCGCTGTTAGTGAGAAAGTTGCTTCATTTCTGTCCCGGCAAATGATTTCAGGTTCTTTGCTTCTGGCAGTCAGCGGGGGAATTGATTCTTCCGTGATGGCCCATGCTATTTTTGGACTCAGGAACAGTTTCAGAAGGATAGGGGTGGCGCACGAGAATTTCCACCTCAGGGGAGAAGACTCAAACAGAGATCAGGAGTTTGTCCGTAATCTTGCTCAGCGATATGGCTTCGAGTTCTTTACCGCTGATTTTGACACTCTTGCATACGCCAAAGAGCATAAACTCTCCGTGGAGATTGCTGCCCGAGAACTCCGCTACAACTGGTTCCGGGAACTTGCCCAGAAGGAAGGCTTTGACTTTCTTCTTACCGCACACAATGCCAACGACAATGCGGAAACCCTCTTGCTGAATCTTGTCAGGGGAACCGGCCGCCAGGGCCTTGGTGCGATCCGCCCGTACGGCCCGCTTGGAGACAAACTGTATGTAGCTCGCCCGCTTCTAGAAGTTGAGAGATCTGAAATCGAGGAATATGCCAAAGAGAACAATCTCGAGTACTGCATTGACAAAACCAACTCCCAAAACGAATATTCCCGCAATAAAATACGCAACCAAATCATCCCGCTCCTGCAGGAAATCAATCCGTCCGTTGTCAAAACCCTGGCAAAAGACATTGGAAGGTTCCGTTCATTAAACAAGGAGGTTGACGGGTTTTGCGTAGAGAAACTAAGAGGCTTAAAGGCAGAATCAACAGGAAGGGGCTACTCTATACTTAACTCTCTGTCAGAGAAATATGTTGTCTGCCGCGTTTCTTTGGATAAACTGAAAGAAACTGGAAATCCGGACTTCTGGCTATCGGAACTTTTCCGTTTCCACAACATTCCGTTAAGCGAGGATGCCATTGACAATATTGCTTCTGCTTTGCAGACAGCTGAAGAAACTTCACTGACAATACCGATGGCCTCCCACACGGCTACAGTGGAGAGGGGAGAACTGCTTATTTACGATTCATCTTTCAATGACTGTGATTTCAGTCCCGTCCAGATAGATGCCTGCGGAAGTTATTTTTTCGGCTCTTATTCCATAACGTTTGCAGAAAGGGAGAAAGATGGTTTTGACATAAGTGATGCTGTCAGGAACGGACTCAGTGTACTGGATGCGTCAAGAGTTTCTTTTCCGTTGACAGTAAGCACAATGCAGACGGGAGACAAGTTTTCTCCGTTCGGCTTGAAGGGCAGCAAGAGTGTGGCGGATTTCCTCAATTCCAGGAAAGTTGACCTTCTGTTCAAGGACATAATCCCTGTAATAAAAGACAAGGACGGAAAGATTGTGTGTCTTCCGTCCCTGGAAATCGATGACCGTTTCCGTGTCACATCGCAGAGCAATAAAATCCTTATTGTTTCCGCTTCTTTAAAATAGCCTTTCCCTTATCTGTGAGATAATACTTTTGCCTTGGATGCCGCGGGGATTCTGGGTATAGCATTGCTATATGACCTTTTAATATCGCTGGCTTTAAGAATGCATTGATAAAGTGCTCACGATCTTTAAGGCCTAAAGCGCAAACCATTTCTTTTGTAGACATTTGTTTTTCTCCAACAGCATAAGCCAATCTGTAAACATTATCGACTTTTGAACTTGTCGGGTACTTGTCGGGTACTTGTCGGGTACTTGTCGGGTCTTCGAGGTTGGGCTGGTCTGTCCATTCCCAGGTAGGATAGATGTGGAGATAGCGGCTTCTCAAATCCCATTTCTGGCCGTTGAGAAGATTCTGGAAAAAGCGTTCGAGATACAGGGTGGTTGAGGCGATACACTTTGGATTATTGTTGTAATTGGCTCTAACCAAGGCATTACGGAAATACCAGGAATGCTTTGCAAACATTTCGTTGTTAACCTGGAATCCCCGGGATTGCAGATACTTTATCGCGAATACTGCAGTTGCCCTGGTGTTGCCTTCCCCGAAAGGATGAATCTGCCAGAGCCCGGAAATGAACTTGGCCAGATGAGAGATTGTCTGATTGATATCCAGGTTGGCATAGCTGAAAGCTTTTTCCTGCTGAAGGTCGTACTCTACGGCACGTTTGATATCTGTTGCCGGAACATACAGTACGGTATCTCCCTCAAGAACCCACTCCTGTTTTGTGATGTTATAATCCCTAATTCTTCCGGCAAACTTGAAAATCCCATCGAATATTCTCCTGTGGATGCTCACAAATCCCGGAAGAGAAAAGGCAAAAGTCTTTTCTTTCAGAATCTTGGCTATATTCGCCGATGCCTTGTCAGCCTCTATTTGGCTGCTGTCCGCATTGCGGTTTTCCCTGGCGTTGTAATAGGAAGTTATAAGCTTTTGTACCTGGTCAATCGTAATGTCTCCCTCGATGTTCCTTTTTGCTGTCTGTTTCAGGTAATCGGATGTCTTTAATCCGTCAACATCCTGAAGGCCGATGGCAGTACGCCAGATTTCGGCCTTCTCTTTTTTGCCGGGCTCTCCCTGCCGGAGATACTCGTCAAAGTTCAGGATATGGACATCTTTACCTTTTGCCATCTGCTAGTAGGAGATCTGGAGGGTGTAAGGCATCCTGGCGAACGTCTTTACGCCCTTGTTGTTGCGGAAATCTTCAATCAGTTCGTTGAGGTTGGATTTTCCGAAGAACTTGTTTATCAGAGCGTTTTCTCCGGAAGAACCGCCAAAGCTCTCCATCAGCAGCTCCATCTGTGTCTTTACCTTCGGATATTCTTCGACCTTGAATTCTGAATAGTCTACATCGCGATAGTTGTTGTCAGGATCCTTGCCCAGAGCGATGCAGGCAGCGTACTTGATGGCGTCGTCAATACCGCCGATCTTGTCCACGATTCCTACTTCAACTCCCTGGGTTCCAGTCCATACTCTTCCCTGTGCGATGGAATCGACATCGGCGATGCTCATCTTCCTTCCGTCTGCAACTATGCCCATGAACTTGTCGTAGATATGCTCGACAAATTTCTGGTTGTAGGCTACTTCCACATTATCCAGAGGACGGACTCCGCTGGACATTGTGGAGTGGCGGTGCGTGCCGATCTCAACCGGATTGATCTTCAGGTGCTTCTTCAGGCCTTCGCCGTAATTTACTGCCAGGGAGAACACTCCGATTGATCCGGTAAGGGTGGTCTCGTCTGAGAAAATCTTCTTGGCCTGTGCGGAAATCCAGTATCCGCCGCTGGCTGCATATTCTCCGAAGCTGCAAACAAGAGGCTTTGCGGCAGCGAGAGCCTGAAGCTCTTCCCTTATCAGTTCAGCAGCTTGAGCGTCTCCACCAGGAGAGTTGACCCTGAGGACAACCGCTTTTATCTTATCGTCTTTTGCAATCTTGCGGATCTGCTTTACGATTTTGCTGGAAGCGATTCCGCTTCCGGTTGTGGCTATTTCACCCTCAGCATAGAGGACTGCAACAGTTGCATCGCCCTTCAGGGATGGGGTTAATGTCTTGGCATATGAAGACAGGGTTATGACGTTGAGGTCATCCTCCTTTTCGACACCTGCAAGTTCACAAATCTTCTGAACGTATCTTTCGGTAGTAAGTGCGGAATCCACAAGAGAATAAGCCATTGCGCTTTCCCCGTCGCCGATCTTGAGGGAATCGATTGCGTTGTTGAAGTCGGTAGCGTTGATTCCGCGGCTTTTGCAGATTCTGTCTGAGAAGCTCTTCCAGATGGAATTCATCATTTCCATATTCTGCTGGAGGTTCTCAGGGCTGATATCATTCTTGATGTACTGTTCGGCGGCTGCCTTGAACTTTCCGTGGCGGATGAGCTGGAAGTTGACGCCTAACATATCCAGAGCGTCCTTGAAGAACATCATGCTTCCGCCCAGACCGGTAAGGGAAATCATACCGTCCTGGTGCATGTAGATCTTGTCGGCCGCGCTGGCTACGAAATAGCCTCCGGTGGAGTAGTTCATGCCGTAGGCGACTACCGGTTTACCGCTGTTATGGAACTTCTCGATGGCATTCCTGAGTTCTTCCAGAGCGGTTATGCTGCTGGATCCTGTTCCCTTATCGGTGATCAGGAGCATTGAGATCCTGTCGTCTGTTGCGGCTTTGTCAAGAGCCTTTACCGCATCGTAAATGCCCACAGAGGCCTGAGGCATGCTGACGAAAGGAATGGACATGTCGCCTCCCATTCCCTCCTGAGTTCTTTCTCCGTAGGTTTCGGAGAGGTCTATCTTAAGAATCGAATTGGATTTTACAGTAGGTCCGGTTTGTCCTCCCCCGCCTGCAGCAGCGACAAGGCTGCCCATCAGCATGAAGAACAGGAGAATGTTGAGGATCAGGGCCACAAGACATCCAAGAAGTGCGGCCAAAAAGGTTTTCCAGAAATTCATATCGTTGTGTTTTTAATATTTGTCGCTAATAAGACGTAAAGGTAGGGCAAATAACTACAAAAACAAAGTTTTATTATATTTGTATGATAGGATAAAATCAATTCCCGGAAGATTATGAAAAGAGTATTTCTCCTGCTTGCCTTTATGTGCGCAACCGTTGCTCTGTCCGCTCAGAAACATATCAGAATCAATTATGTGGGGTATCTCCCGAAGAGCGTTAAAGTAGCCGTTTATTTTGAGGAAAAAAGTCTGGACGCGCCTTTAGACAGAGATGGCCTGGATGTTCAGGTGAGTGCATCCGGACAGACTGCCTGGACAAGGCGGCCCGGAAAGGTAGAAGTGGATGTTCCGTTTATTGAGCAGGAATGGATGCCGGAAGAGTTTGTGGTTTTTGATGCCGTCACCGACCTTCCTGTTTTCACCGGCCGTGCCGGGGGTGCCGATGGCAGCAAATGGGCTGTGGAAAGTGCTTTCAGACTTAATTTTTCCGCTCTGGAAAAGCCGGGAGGGTATTATATAAGATTCAGGGATACATATTCTCCGGTATTCAAGATAGGTGCGGATGTGTATGACGGGGCTGCAGACCTGCTTCTCAACTATATGAGGCAGCAGCAGTGCGGCTACAATCCTTTCACGGATACCCTCTGCCATCAGCTGGACGGTTACATTGTGGACCATCCGGAGCGCAGCGGGGAGAGGATAGATGTCCGCGGAGGATGGCATGATGCCTCCGATTACCTTCAGTATCAGACAACAAGCGCCACTGCGACATATCACATGATGTTTGCTTGGAAGTGGATTGAGGACAAGAGCATATTCAGAGACCGCTATCAGGCGGATGGAAGGCCTGGGGCAAACGGAATTCCGGATATTCTGGACCAGGCCCGCTGGGGACTTGACTGGCTGGTGAGGATGAACCCTGAAGACAGGGTGATGTTCACCCAGATCGCCGATGACAGAGACCATATCGGATTCAAGCCACCGCAGTTCGATACTGCTGATTACGGATGGGGCGAGGGCAACGGAAGGCCGGTTTACTTCCTTAGCGGCAAACCTCAGGGAATGGGCAAGTTCGGAAAGAACCGCACTACCGGAGTAAGCTCCGCGGCAGCAAAGTTTGCTTCCTCCTTTGCTCTGGGAGGAGAAGTTTTCTCCGCGATAGATCCGGACTTTGCAAAGAAAATTGCCGCCAAGGCTCCGGACGCTTACGAATATGCCAAAGAGGTTCCGGGCAACACCCAGACCGCCTGCTATGTTTCCAGATATTTCTACGAGGAAGACACCTGGGTGGATGATGTCGAGCTTGCTGCAGCTACCCTTTACGAAACAACGAAACTTCCTGCATATCAGGAAGAAGCAGACTATTACGGAGAGCAGGAACCTGTTTCTCCGTGGATGG
The DNA here is from genome assembly GCA_017961175.1 of Bacteroidales bacterium. Classification (GTDB taxonomy): domain Bacteria; phylum Bacteroidota; class Bacteroidia; order Bacteroidales; family UBA932; genus Egerieousia. The sequence continues at coordinate 112,929 of JAGCXV010000035.1, read as the reverse complement.
AACTCGGAAGAGGAAGGCACTACCAGTTCTATCCGTTCATAAATCTCGGGCACTTCCTTCAGGCAGAAAGTGGAGACGAGGGACTGAGGCTCAAATACACTGAGTTTATGAAGGAAGGCCTTCAGGATATTAGAGACAGAGCCGGACTGGATCCTTTCATGCACGGCATTCCATACCTGTGGTGCTCCAACAACCTGACCAGCGCTGCTGTTACACAGGCCCAGCTCTACCGCCGCCTCACAGGTGATACTACCTATGAAGAAATGGAAGCGGCTATGAGAGACTGGCTGTTCGGATGCAATCCTTGGGGAGTTTCCATGATAATCGGCTATCCTAAGGGAGGCTTCCTGCCAACCGATCCGCATTCCGCTTTCACTCTGGAACACAGGGAGATAACTGGAGGCCTGATAGATGGTCCTGTATATAACTTCATTTTCTCGTCCAGAGCCGGCGGAGGACTCCGTCAGCCGGACAAGACTCCTGCTCTCAACAGGGGAATTGCAGTCTATCACAACGATATCGGAGACTATGCAACCAACGAGCCTACAATGGACGGAACAGCAGGCCTGACATATTACTTTGCTACCCTGGAGCAGGAGGGCAACCGCCAGAAGAAAGAAGTTGAACCGGCCATCACCAACGTTGTAAAAGACCGCTACGGAGCCATCCGAAGAATAGATCCTTCCAAGAAGGAAATCTATCTGATATTCTCCGCTGACGATATGTTCAACGGTGGAGAGAAAATCCTCCAGAGTCTGAACAAGGAAAAGATCAAGGGATCTTTCTTCTTTACCGGCAACGCTCTCCGCAAGCCTGAGTTCCAGGATATTATCCGCCAGATTGTAGATGAGGGGCATTATGTCAGCGGCCATTCAGACAAGCATCTGCTTTATGCTCCGTGGGACGGTAACCGTGACTCAATGCTAATATCCAAAGACAGCATACTCGCCGATATCCGCCTGAATGCAAGGGAACTGGAAAAGTTCGGCGTTCTGCAGAGCCAGTCCAAATGGTTCCTCCCTCCATACGAGCATTACAACACCGAGTCTGTAAACATCCTGTCCAGAGCCGGTTACAAGGTAATCAACTACACACAGGGAACCGCCACTCCGGCAGACTACACGATTCCTTCAATGAGTTCATATGTAGATGCACAGACTCTGATAGACCGCCTCTATGCATTCGAGAAAAAGAACACCCTCAACGGAGCGATCATACTGATTCACCCAGGCATCGAGCCAACACGTCCTGAAGGCGAAAGGCTCTACAACCGGCTGAGGGAAATCATCACATACCTGAAGAAGAAAGGCTATACTTTCAAGACATTCAAAGACCTTGACTGACAATATGTTTAAGATAGTTGACAAACAACAGCTGACACCTCTTATCTATTCTCTGTGGGTGGAGGCTCCTAGGATTGCACAGAGCGCAAAGCCGGGGCAGTTTCTGATTGTGCGGCCGTCTGATAACGGAGAGAGGGTTCCGCTAACGATCTGTGATTACAATCCGGATAACGGAACTGTGCGCATCGTGGTTCAGATTGCCGGAGTCTCCTCAAACAAGATATGCAATCTGAATGTAGGAGATTGCCTCACCGATGTAGCAGGACCGCTTGGAAAACCTTCTGACTTTATGGAGATTCCGGAGGAAGAACTTAAGGGAAAGCGTTATCTTTTTGTTGCAGGAGGAGTGGGTGCGGCTCCTGTATATCCACAGGCAAAATACCTGCACGAAAGGGGAGCGAAGGTGGATGTAATCATCGGTGCCAGGAACAAGGATCTCATCATAATGGAAGACGAGATGCGCAAGGTTTGTTCCAACCTCTACATCTGCACGGATGACGGTTCAAAAGGCGAGAAGGGAGTTGTTACTCTCCTGATGGAACGCCTTGGAAACAAGTATGATATGTGTGTGGCAATAGGCCCTATGATAATGATGAAGTTTGCTACGCTTATGGCAAAGAAGCTTGAGCTTCCGATTACCGTCAGCCTCAACACGCTGATGGTGGACGGAACCGGAATGTGCGGAGCCTGCAGGGTGAGCGTTGCCGGCAAGACAATGTTCGCCTGCGTGGATGGCCCGGAGTTCAACGGCTATGACGTGGACTTTGACGAGGCTCTCCGCCGCCAGACACTTTACCGTAAGGAAGAACAGCAGGCAAACGCTGCCGCTGGACTGGAGTTTAAAAGATAGATATGGCAAACAAGATAGACAGAGTTCCGGTAAGGGAACAGGACCCGAAAGTTCGGGCTGCAAATTTTGAAGAAGTATGCTATGGCTATGATGCAGAAGAAGCGAAGCTGGAAGCGTCCAGATGCCTTAACTGCAAGAAACCCAGATGCGTGGAGGCCTGCCCTGTAGGCATACAAATCCCTGCTTTCATACATCAGGTTATGGATGAGGATTTCAGGGCTGCATACGATACCATCAGCCAGGACAGCTCTCTTCCGGCAATTTGCGGAAGGGTTTGTCCGCAGGAAACGCAGTGCGAGGGAAGCTGCATACTAGGTGTGAAGGGCCAGCCTGTTTCCATCGGCAAACTGGAAAGATTTGTCGCCGATTATAATCAGCAGCACGAGGAAAAAGTTCAACCGGTCCAAAAAGAAACTTCAGGGGTAAAGGTTGCGATTGTTGGAAGCGGGCCGGCAGGACTGGCTTGCGCATCCGACCTTGCTAAACTCGGTTACAGCGTAACTATTTTCGAGAGCCTGCACAAGCCGGGAGGAGTGCTCACTTACGGAATTCCTGAGTTCAGGCTTCCAAAAAAGGCCGTGGTGGAGAAGGAGTTGCAGAAGCTCCTTGATATTGGCATCAAGATAGAGACGGATGTTTTTGTGGGAAGGACTGTAACCATCGATGACCTTATGGACAAGGAAGGTTTCAAGGCCGTGTTTGTCGGGACAGGTGCCGGACTTCCTTTGTTCCTCGGCATTCCGGGAGAGAATCTCAACGGAGTTTTTTCCGCCAACGAATATCTTACGCGCAACAATCTTATGCAGGCTTTCAGCAAGGAAAGCGACACTCCGATATTCCGTGCAAGGAAAGTTTGCGTGGTAGGCGGCGGAAACGTTGCGATGGATGCTGCGCGTACTGCCTTGAGGCTCGGCTCCGAGGTCACGATAGTTTACCGCAGAAGCGAAAAGGAACTTCCTGCACGTGCAGAAGAGGTTCATCATGCAAAAGAAGAAGGCATCAATTTCCAGCTCCTTACAAATCCTGTTGAAGTGCTCGGCGACGAGAACGGATGGGTTAGGGGAATCCGTTGCATCCGTATGGAACTCGGTGAACCTGATGAAAGCGGAAGACGCTCTCCTGTTCCGATCCCCGGCTCTGAGTTCGACATTGAGGCGGAAGCATTGATAGTGGCTCTCGGAACCAAGATCAACCGCCTGATAGCGGACACCACTCCAGGCCTGGAAACTGACCGAAAGGGAAGGCTACTGACAACGGAAACCGCAACCAGCCGCAAGGGAGTTTTCGCCGGCGGAGATGTTGTTACCGGAGCCGCAACCGTCATACTCGCGATGGGAGAGGGCCGCAAGGCCGCTGCCGCAATCCACAACTATTTGACGGAGTCATAAAACAAACTTTCATATCTTTGCAACCATAAATTTTATTCAGAGATGGCACAAGTACAGAAACCAAGCATTCCGAAGGGCACGAGAGATTTTTCTCCGGAGCAGATGGCCGGAAGAAACTACATATTCGATACGATCAAGAGCGTTTTCAAGCAGTTTGGCTACAAGCCGATAGAGACTCCGTCAATGGAGAATCTTTCAACCCTGCTGGGCAAGTACGGAGAGGAAGGAGACAAGCTTTTGTTCAAGGTTCTCAACAGCGGAGAGGCCTTCGCAGGAATATCCTCCGAAGACCTGAATGCCGGAAGCAACTCGCTGAGCCTCAAGGTCTGCGAGAAAGGTCTAAGATATGATCTTACTGTTCCGTTTGCAAGATATGTGGTCCAGCACCGCAACGAAATAACCTTCCCGTTCAAGCGCTACCAGATCCAGCCGGTGTGGAGGGCAGATCGTCCCCAGAAAGGCCGCTACAGGGAGTTCTATCAGTGCGACGTGGACGTTATCGGAAGCAAGAGCCTTCTCAATGAGCTGGAACTTGTCCAGATAGTAGACAAGGTATTCGGAAAATTCGGAATCAACGTCTGCATCAAGATAAATAACCGCAAGATCCTGGCAGGCCTTGCTGAAGTGATGGGATTCCCGGAAAAACTCGTGGAGATTACCATCGCGATGGATAAGATAGACAAGATCGGTCTGGAGGCGGTAAAGGAAGAGATGCTTGCCGAGGGAGTGGATGAGAAGGGATTCTCGATCCTGGAACCTGTACTTACTTTCAACGGCACCACAGAAGAGAAGATTTCTCTCATCAGCAATGTCGTAAGCGCCAGCGAAACCGGTCGCAAGGGCGTTGAGGAACTTCAGACCCTGTTCAATTATATCGCTGAGGCAAACATTTCCCAGAAAGTGGAAATCGATCTTTCACTTGCAAGGGGACTGAATTATTACACAGGAGCAATCTTTGAGGTGAAGGCACTTGATTTTGCAATCGGCAGCATCTGTGGTGGAGGACGCTATGACAACCTCACCGGCATATTCGGCCTTCCGGATGTTTCAGGAGTTGGAATATCGTTTGGAGCAGACAGGATCTACGATGTGCTTACAGGCCTTGACAAGTTCCCGAAGGAAGCGATCGGTGGAACAAAAGTCCTGCTTTCAAATATGGATGCCGCATCTGTCGCCTACCTTCTTCCGCTTGCAGACAAGCTCCGTGAGAACAATATAAACTGCGAGGTATATCCAGACTCCAGCAAGCTCAAAAAACAGTTTGAGTACGCGGAGAAGAATAGCATTCCGTACTTCATAATTGCCGGAGAATCAGAGGCTCAGGCGGGAACTGTCAATATCAAGAATCTCGAGACCGGAGAGCAAACCACCCTCCCGATCTCAGAAGCTGCCGCGTTCTTCAAATAGCCTTTTTCCGGAAAAATTTGGAAATTCGGAAAATTGTGTATCTTTGCAGTCCATTACCGCGGGGTAGAGCAGTTGGTAGCTCGTCGGGCTCATAACCCGGAGGTCGGATGGTTCGAGTCCTCCCCCCGCTACTACGAAGAAGTTGCTGAAAAAAATCAGCAACTTTTTTTTGTTTTTTCGATTGGTCGCAATTTGATGATAGTATGCAAAAACGTACTATTGTATCTTGCTTGGTTTTAGGATGTTATCAAAATCTCCAGATGTAACCCCTTGAAGTATGAGCTTGTTTGAACCTTCTGGCAGAGTTTTTGCGACAATATGACAGCAAAAAAACTGTAACAAAATAGTTGCATTTTTAATATAAGTATGTAAATTTGCACCCGTTTTGCGTACGTGCGGTATTAAGCACTTGTGAGGAATATTTACTAAGTTATTGATATATTTTGAAAAAGCTGGTATTACTTTTACTGCTGTCCGTTTGCGGATTGTCAATGGCCTTTGCCCAGGAAAGGGAGACAGGTCATTTCGGCAGGCAGATATACTTCAAGAAGATGTATACTCTGCTTGACACTGCCTACAAAGACAACGCAAAGAATATGGCTTTCATCATGAATGAAATCGGCCGTATAACCAAGGACCCACAGATGGGTATCTCAAAGATATCCATAGTTTCATCCGCATCACCTGACGGATATCACATCCGTAACGAGAAGTACTCAAAGGAAAGAGCGGAGAGCATTATCAATCTTATTTCCGGAAAATATCCTGAGACCAAGAGTCTCTTCGAGGTGGTTTCCAAGGGTATCGACTGGGACGGAGCCATTGAGGTTGTTGAGGCTTCTGATGTCCAGTACAAGGACGAGGTTCTCAAGATACTCAGGGAGGCTCCAATTGAGGAGGAGAGAAATGGCAAGATGGTTTATCCTCGTCATGACCAGTTGTACCGCCTCAGAGGTGGCGTGCCTTACAAATGGTTGACCGAGAACTCTTTCAAGGAGTTGAGAAAGACCGTGGTTGAGGTATGGTACTGGAAGGAACTCCCTATGCCTGCACCACAAGAGCCGAAGGATACCGTAACTCCTCCAGCTCCGGCACCGGCACCTGTACCTGTTAAGGTTGAACCTGCTCCAGAAAGACTTCCGCAGCCTTGCTTCGCTGTTAAGACAAATTTCCTGTATGACTTCACTGCAACTCCGAACTTCGGTATAGAGATACCTATTAAAAATAAATGGAGTATCGGAGCCAACTACACCTTCCCATGGTGGATCTGGAGTCATAACGCAAGAGCATATCAGGCTCTGTACTGGGAAGTGTATGCAAGACGCTGGCTGGGCAACCGCGAGAAGAAGGATGTTCTTTCCGGATGGTTCCTCGGATTTAACGGCGGCGGCGGATACTACGACATCGAGCCTCACCGCTCCCTTCCTCATAGAGGATATCAGGGATGGGGCCTTACTGCAAGCCTTGAGGCTGGTTATGCATTCTATCTCAGCGACAGATGGAGCATGGAGTTCTCTGTTGCTGCAGGATATGGACATACAGACTATGCTAAGTACAAGGGCGTTCTTGACGATGAGCACCTTGTATGGCAGCACGATGACCACCGCGAGTGGTTTGGACCAACAAAAGTTAACGCTTCTATCGTATACCTTATCTACCACAAGGGAGACAAGGCAAAGAGAAAGCAGCTTAGAGATCAAAGGAGGTACGAAAAATGAGAATCACTAAATACATACTTTCCCTAGCCGTACTGATTGCGGCTCTTGGATGCGAGAGGCGTCCTCTGGAGTATTTCTACAAGCCAGAGGCTAAGATCATCCTCGAGGTTGACTGGAGCGACTTCCCTGAGAAGCCTACAGGAATGACCGTGTTCCTCTTCAAGCAAGGAGAGACAGGACAGGCCTTTACAACTTCTGAAGTTGACAAGACCGAGCTCAACGTTACTGCCGGAACTTACAAACTCTTTGTAATGAACCAGTCCGTAAATGAGATCGGTGGTGTTACCTTCAAGAATATGGGAACATACGAAACCGCTGAGGCTGTGATTTCCAAGGTGGCTTCAAAGTGGTATTCCATCGTTAAGGGTGTGATTGCTTCCACTGAGGGAGAAGACCTGATTGGTGTGGGTGTCCAGCCGGACGATCTGGGTATTGCTCTTGCAGATGAATTCACTATCTCTGAGGATGAGGTAAAGAACTTCCAGTACCAGTACGCCAAATGGCGTAAGGGTAAGGGCAAGCAGGACGGAGACGGCGAGGCTGCAGACGATGCACCTATCGACAAGGATGCTCCTGCACTTAGGACAATCAAGGTTGCTGCCCATAATGTTGTATCTCACCTTCACGTAAAGATTTATTTCAAGAACATCCAGAACCTTGCTTCAGTAAGAACTTCCATGGAAGGTTTGGCTGAGTCATTCATGCTTACCCAGAATACTACTTCAAGAGCAGAAGTTGCACAGTTGGTAGAAGAGTGGCAGATGGTAAAGACAGCAGATAAGGAAGGATATGTGGAGAGTACCATCAGCACCTTTGCACTTCCTAACGGAGAGACTTCATCGGCTCAGAGAAATCCTGAGGCCAACATTTTCACCGTTCAGGCTCTGCACGCAGACCACCAGACAATTACAACTGAAGTATTCCCTGTCGGAGACAAGTTCAGGATCACTGTAAGGCCTAAGTTCTACAGACTCCATATGGAGCTCGAGGTTGGACCTATCATTCTTCCTAACTACGACCCTTCTGGAGACTCCGGCGGATTTATCACTACAGTTGTAGACTGGGACGATTTGATCGACGTTACCATTCCTATTTAATAATAAGGACAACTAATACAATCAAATAACAAATCTTTTTACAATTATTTTTTCATGAAAAAGTTTTTCTTAATCGCTGCAGCAGCTATCGTTGCATTCGCTAGCTGCTCCAAGAACGATGCTGAGGTTCAGAAGGACAAGTCCATCAGCTTCAAAAGCTATGCTGGTCGTGCTGTAACAAAGGCAGATGCTGATTTCTTCATTCCAAAGAGCCAGACTTATCTTCAGCCACAGGCATTTGGTGTTTATGCTTACAACACCGGTTCTACCGCTTTTGCAGGTAGCGTAGCTTCCGCAAAGAAGTTCATGACAAACCAGGGTGTTGAATTTACTGGTTCTTCAGCTGCAGACGCTGCTGATTATCAGAAGTACACTTACGAGCCTAAGAAGTACTGGCCAAATGATGAGGCTAACAACCTCCTCACTTTCTGGGCATACTATCCTTATGAGGCTTTGAGCAAGGGTTTTGAGGCTAATGATTTTGAGGTTGCTACCGATCCAGCTGATATGGTTGATCTCCTCGTTTCTGACGTTAAGGAGGATATGACCTATTCTAAGGCTGCTGGCCAGGGTACTGTAGGAATCGTTCCTTTCACTTTCCATCATGCTCTTACAATGGTTAAGTTCTTCGTAAAGACCGGTGACGAGTATCCTGATGTTACCATCACTCTCAACAAGCTTACCGTAAAGGGTGTAAAGGGTGAAGGTACTATTACTCCTAGCTGGAATGCAGGTGCTACTTCTTATGCTTGGGCTGCAAGCGGTAATGGAGTTGACTTCGAAGTTTGCGATGCTGACGCAGAGCTTTCAGTTAATGGCGCTTTCTTCCCTACCGGAGTAGAGACTGACGACGCTTACTTGATGATCCCTCAGGGAATCGACAATGTTACAGCTGAGATCGAGTACACTGTTTCCAACGGTGATGACGATCCTGTTGTTAACAAGGTAACTGTAAACCTGAAAACCACAGCCGTTACTGAGTGGGCTATGAACAAGAACGTGAAGTACACCTTTACCGTTGGTCTGAAGCCTATTGAGTTCACCGCTGTTGTTACCGACTGGGATACTGAGGTTGAGGCTGGCATTTCTGTTGAATAATCTGCAGAAACAAACAGTAAAACAATTATCCGGGAGAGCCTGACCGCCCTTCCGGGTACCAGGAAAACAAAGAAAAATAAGTCAAATTATTCATAATTAATTATTAAAACACAATGAAAATGACTATCAAATCTATTTTCAGACTGATGGGTGTAGCATTCATCAGCGTGGCTATGCTGTCTTGCAGCAAGAACGAGAGCGAGCCTGCTCAGACTAAGGCTATAGGTTTCAATACCTATACAGGCCGTGCTATCTCAAAGGCTGGCAACTCTCTGATCAACAAGGGTACCACTACTCTTGCTGAGGGAGCCAAGTTCGTTGTTTACGCTTACAACACCAAGAATGCCGCTTGGGCTGGTACCGTTTCCGACGTGTTCATGAATGGAGTAACCGTTACTTACGAAGGTGGCGGCGCAACTGATCCTGACCAGTACACTTACACTCCTATGCGTTATTGGCCAAACGATGAGGCTAACAACAAGCTCTCATTCTTTGCTTACTATCCACAGGGTGGCCAGGGCATCACTGCTCCTACCAACGGTTGGGGTGGCTACAGCTTCACTGCTCAGACCAATCCTAAGAACATGGTAGATTTCTGCCTTTCTCAGGTTGCTGCTGACCAGACCTACACTTCTACTAACAGTGGAACTAACGGTGTAGTTAACATGAAGTTCTACCACACTCTTACCATGGTTAAGTTCAAGGTTAAGACAGACGCTGCTTACACCGGAACAACCATTACACTTAAGAGCATCAGCCTTGCAGGTGTTAAGACCACCGGTACCCTGACTCCAGCCAACACTACTGCAACTTGGAGTGCTCAGGCCGGAGCTACAGCTCTGGATGTATTCCCTGCTGGTTCCAAGGCTCTGACTACCACCGAGGTATTCGTTCCTACAGGAACTGAGATTGACGATGCATACCTGATGGTTCCTCAGACTCTGGGTGATGATGTAGTTGCTACTATCGTTTACGAAGTTCAGACCGGTACAGACGCTGCTGTTACCAACACTGCAACCGTTAAACTGAATTCTGACGCTACAGTAAAGGCTTGGGATATGAACAAGAACATTGTTTACACATTTGTTGTTGGTCTTAGGCCTATTAAGTTCATCGCTGAGGTTAATGACTGGGCAGATGTTCAGGGCGCAAGCTTCAACGTTAACTAATCTTGCAGCAATGCAGAAATTTATCCGGTAGGGCCTGACCGCCCTTCCGGGTACCAAGAAGGATAATCCTTCAGCAAAAGAAAAAAATATAATATTTTAAGATATGAGATTTAGTATCAGACAGATGATCAAGCTGATGACAGCAGGCTTCATAGGCCTGGCCCTGCTTTCCTGCAGCAAGGGAGACAGTGAGCCGGACTACCAGAAGCCAATGGGATTCAGCGGTTACACAGCCCGTTCAGCTTCAAAGGCTAACGGAAGCTTTGCTTCAGGCAATGAGCTTCCTGCCAATCAGGCTTTCGGCGTGTATGCCTACAACATGGGCAGCAGCACGATTTTCGATCCTTCAGCTACTTACCCTGTATTCATGGGCAATGTTGCAGTGACCTACACTGGTGGTGGTGCTTCTGATGACACCAAGTACACTTACAGCCCTCTCCGTTACTGGCCAAATACCAAGGAGAGCAACCGTCTGGCCTTCTTTGCTTACTATCCTCACGGAGGAGCAGGTATTACCCCAGCCGGTTTTGCCGATTTCGCCTTTACAGTTCAGGATCTTCCTGCAAACCAGGTAGATTTCATGATCAGCGATGTTGTTCCTAACCAGATTTATGGTGCGACCAACGCTGGAATCGATGTCGTGAAACTCAGTTTCTATCACATGCTCACTCAGGTTAGGTTCATGGCCGAGGCTGATGCTTATGAAGGTGTTTCCGTTAAAGTTACTTCCCTTAAGGTTGTGGATGTGCTCAATTCAGGAACCCTTAGTCCAGATGTTGAGGCAGTTTCTTCTACCTGGGCTGAGGGTACTACAACAGCTACCTATGATCTTACCTTGAAGGATTTGGTTCTGACAGATGAGCCTCAGGCCATCACTGAGGCCAACCAGACTCTCCTGATGTTGCCTCAGACCCTTTCCGATGATGCCATGCTGGAGATTGAGTATACAATTACAACAACCAATCCTGCCAGGGTAATTACACAGTCCCAGACCATTGCTCTCAGTTCTAGCGAAGATGTCAAGGCATGGGGACGCAACCAGCAGATCGTTTACACCCTGAATTTCGGTTTGCATCCGATTGAGTTCAGCGCCAAGGTTGCAGACTGGCAAGATGATGATTACATAATTACCGTTGAGTAAGAAAAATGAAGAATATGCGTATATATAATTATTTTGCAACACTGTTGCTAAGTGTATTTATCATGGCATCCTGCTCAAAGAGTTCAGGTATCGAAGAGCCTGCAGCTCCACAGGAGCCGGAGAAGCCAACAGCAACTCTTCCTAACATCACATTCGGCAAGCCTGGAACTAAGGCTATGATGAATAATGCTGACTTGTTGTATGCCGGAAACAAGATAAAGGTATATGACCTTCTTTCTAGCTTTACCGGTACAATAACCGGATGGAATGGAACAGATCCTTACATCCAGGACGAGATCGAGTATAACAATACGGAAGTTTGGAAGTATGTTTCCAACGGTATTTATCCTTGGACCGCAACCGGAATCCACAAATTTTTCGGCTGGCTTACCTATGACAAGAAGGCTAACCTCAATGTTACCGACCTTGTAACTCCTACATTGAGTGGAACAACACTTACCGTTCCTGCCATTTCTTTCAACGCAACGACTCCAACTCCACAGTTCGACTTCATGTATTCGGATCTTGTAGAAAGAGATGCGGCTAATAAGAACTTCAGTGTAGTTCCTCTGAATTTCAAGCACCTGTTTACTGCTCTCAGTGTCCAGGTTGAAAACAATACTGATATTGATGTAAGAGTCAATAGCATCACATTTGAAGGTCTGAAGAACAAGAACAGCGCAACGATCGCTTTCGCTGAAACTTCAACAGCCACTCTGGGAACCGCTTCTGTTGACGGAAGTTTCTTCCCGACAACGATGTCTGTACAGACCTTGCATGAGGGTGAGTCTTATGATGCTCTTACAAAGACCCACAGCACAGGAACAAATCCATTGGAAAGAACCTTCTTCATGCTCTGGCCTTTGACAGCGGAAGATGTTGCTCCTTCAAATGCAGAGACCGATCCTACAAGAATAGCCCAGGGTTATCAATTTCTTTCAACGGACTCACTCATAGTTATGTCCTATGACCTGTACATCGTTGACCACTGGGAGACACATACTACCAGGATGAAGCTCCCTGCTATGGCTTGGGAAGCTGGCAAGAAGGTACACTTCTCAATCGTCTTCTCTGACAAGATGATCCAGCTTACCTCCAAGGTTCTTCCTTGGGATTACAACCAGTATGATGTAGATTACTCTGAAGGATCTGTTGTGGTTCCGAGAGGACTTACATTTGACGCTTCAACATGCAGCATTACCGGAAAGGTTGCTACGGTAACTTCAGGTAAGAATCCTATAGGTTCATTCACAATCGTTGCTCCTGTAGGCGGAACCTGGATGGTCGGAATGACAGGCGATACAGAATATTTCACCATCTCTCCTACATCCGGCAATATTGACCCTCATGGTCCTGATGCCGGCAGGGTTACCCTGACCGTTACTCCAAACCTCAGTCTTGCAAGGCCTGCAGACAAGCAGATAAAGTTGAGGTTTACAGTTACTGCAAATGGTCGTGAAGTTGATGCACAGAGTGAAATCAACCGTGACGATTGGACAATATTACTCCCTAAGAACTAATAAGATATGAAAAGATATATATTATTCTTGGCAATCTCAGTTTTGGCACTGGCTTCCTGCAGCAAGGAAGAGAATATGCCAGCACAGGGTGATAAGAGCGGTATCGCGATAGATATCGTTTGCTCAAATGTTTCTCCTATAACCAAGGCTGGAATATCAGGCACTAAACCTGGACAGGATACGTATAACGAAAATGCAATCAGGACAATTGATTACTTCTTCTATCCTGATGGCAAGACCAATGAGAACGCAGTTCTTCGTGGAAGGGAAACAGTAACTTCAACCGGTCAGTATACGGTTAACGTTCCTATCGATGAGGCTATGCTGAATACGATTCTTTTCCCGAGACCTATTAACACCTGTCAGGTTGCTGTCGTGATTAATTATCCTTCAGAAATTACTGGCAATACAACCCTTGATGACATCAAGAGTCTGCCTTTGACAGGCGATTTCAAGGAGAGTCTCACCCAGAGCAAGTTTGTGATGTTTGGAACAAGCGAGGTTGAACTTATAAGCCGCAAGGCAGTCCTTGTTGCAAATCCTGTTGTTGATGTTCACAGGGTTGCATCAAAGATTACTCTGGACGCTCACATCGCCAATTCCACGGTTATGCCAGTAAAACTGATTGACGGTGGTGTAGAATACACCCTGAATCAGACTTGGGTTCCTATGACTGACCAGATGTATCTCTATCTCGAGAACGGAAACAGAAAGGGTGTTGTAGGTGGAGATCCTGTCGTAACAAAGCCTTACGAATTTTTTAAGTATTCTGAAAGATCATTTACCGGAAGCATGGCATTCCATGACATATACAGAGACGTTTATTCCGATGACGATCCTCCTGTATATATCAGAACCGATGTCATCAGCGAGCAGTTCCATGTTTCCCATCCTTACTATACCTATCCTATGGTATGGGATACAGGTGATCCTAAGGAGCCTTTCCTCAAACTCGTGCTTCCGTGGGCCAGGTTGGCAGGCGATGACGGTCACGGCCACTCTTGGGGAACAACCCAGAGGAGTTTCTACTACCGTGTACTCCTTCCTAACCATGAAACAGGTTTCGTAAGCAACAACTGGTATCACATCAATCTGGATGTTGCCATCCTTGGTGCTGACAATGACGATGCTTCTGTTGAGATTAACGGCAAGTACTATGTTGTAGCCTGGGGCGACAGCGATCCTGTTCAGGCAGACATCAAGGGTGCAAGATACCTTTCAGTATCCCAGCTCTACCACTATATGTACAACACCACAGAGCTGAAGATACCTTATGTAACAAGTAACCCTTGCTCTATCCAGAACGTTGTTGTAACTCAGTACGACTTCAAGAACAGAACTACCAAGACTTACAGCGGATCTGCAGTTGCCGGTTGGGTTACCCTTGATGATAATAACAACATTGTAATCAACCACAACCTCAACAACGACATTACTACCAATGATTTTGATGTAGCACCTTATATTTTCACATTCAGAATCAGGCATTCAGATGCTGAGGGTAATACCTACTACAAAGACATTACTGTAGAGCAGTATCCTGCAATGTATATTGAGCAGGCTCGGTCTAATGGTTATGCTTTTGTTAAGGGAACAGGTAACCGTTCTGGTTCTGGTATTCTTTGGGATGACCAAGGACAGCCTGGTACCATCAACACAACAAATGTGACCAGAGCGATAGGTAGTCTGGTTCAATATTCTGAAGTCAACGGTACGGGAGACAACAACAACCAGTATCAGTATACTATTCATGTAACAGTTCTTCCTGAAGGTTCTACCAGTTCAATCGGTGATCCAAGGGTAACTACTGGAGTATCAGGCTCTGCTACAGGATCTCCAGTCTACCGTTTGAATAACTTGACCAATTATAAGCCTACGGCTGAAAACACACAAGATATTATTGCTCCAGTGTTCAAAATAGCATCTTCTTATGGAAAAACGCAATCTATGACTTACGCAGGAGCTATGAAGAGATGCGCTTCATATCAGGAAAATGGATATCCTGCAGGAAGATGGAGATTGCCTACTATGGCTGAGATTGAATATCTCGTGACATTGTCCCAGAAGGATAAGATTCCGACTCTCTTTGGTTCTGATAATTATGTTGGCTATTGGGCTGCCGGAGGAGTATTCTATAATGCTTATTCTTCTTCCTTCATCACACCACCTGCAAACCCTACAAATGCTGGTAGCGGTGCTCCTTATTATACCATGGGTGGTATTAACTACAGAGGTTTTACCCGTTGCGTATACGATGTTTGGTATTGGGGAGATGAACAGGATTCAGCACATTTGACCTCTTGGGGTAACTATCAGACAACTGACCCATCTTAATATTACTTGGATTATGAAAAAGCTTATATATATATTCTTGATTTTGCTCGGCTTCACATCCTGTATGAAGGATGATAAGGTAACTTTGGAGCCTGAGGCAACAGACAAGGTTGATATCGTATTTGGAGTTAACCTTCCGGAGCCTATCATCAATACCAAAGTAATGGCTGACCAGCCACAGGTTCAGAACCTGAGGGTAGCTGTATTTGGTGGATCAGGTTACCTTAAGGAGTATGTAGAGGCAGAGCCACTCGAAGAGGCTACGACCAATACTACAAGGTATAATTATAAAGTCTCTTTGTCCCTTACAGACAGTCACATTAAGGTTCACTTCATTGCCAATGGTCCTGCTACCCTGCCTTTCAAGTATGAGGATGAGGTTATGTCAGCACTTTTGACAGAATACCCTAATGATGCTTATTGGCAGAGGATTGAGTTGCCAAACGGTATTACTGCCCAGAAAAATGAAGACGGCGAATATATCAAAGTTGATGGCAAGTATGTTATCACTGATGAAAGCCTGTCCCATTTCCAGGATATTCCTCTTATCAGGAACTTCGCCAAGATTGAAGTTACAGCAGATCCTGCTTCCACTTCCAATTTTGAGCTTACTTCCTATGCTTTAGTAAATACACCAACCTCTGGTAGTATTGCCGCATATGAAAGGAGTGAATCAAAATTCATTTCCGGGTATGAAAATCTTACATTTGCCCAGGTAAAGGCACAGTATCATGGTAATCTTCCTGCAACAGCTACTTTAGACAAGACTATTCCTGCCGCAACAGCATTTTCTTCAGATCCTGTTTATATGTACGAGAGGCCAATTCCTACCGAGGATGCAACCTTCCTGCTGGTTTACGGACGCTATACTCCGACCAACACGATGTGCTACTACAGAATCGAGCTCCAGGATGCAGATGGTTATTATGCAATTTACAGGAACTTCAAGTATACTGTTAACATCAAGAGCATTGTTAGAGAAGGATCTGCTACCCCTACAGAAGCTGCCAACTCAGCTGGTTCCGGTGATATTTCAACCGACCAGAAGGCTGAGAACCTGACAGACGTTTCTGACGGTGTTGCCCGTATCTATGTAGAGTATACCGAGAAGACCCTTGTTGGACAGGGAACCGTGACCCTTAAGTTCAAGTTCCTTCCTGACGCAACTGTTGATACTCCTGCCAACGGTCAGGTAACGGTTACAGTAGGTGACCCAGGTGCAACAGGAGCCGTTATCAACGGTTCTGTTACAATTGCTTCATCAGATGACTCTGATGGCTGGAGAGAGCTCTCATTTACTTCTACCGAGCCTGGAGACGTTACCAAGACTCAGACTATAAAGGTTACAGGTAATTACGGCAGTGGTTCCAAGCTGTTCAGAAATGTTACCTACAAGCTGATGAAGATCCAGGATATGATTGTTGTCTGCGATCCTGATGATATCATTCAGGGTAAGGGAGAGAAGGTAGATGTCCTTATCAAGATTCCTAAGGACCTTCCTCGTTCAATCTTCCCGCTTCAGCTTAGGATAGAGTCCAGTGAGTTGAGCATTACTCCTGATAACGATAATCTGCCGGTTCAGCCTGCTAAGTCTATCGTTGCCGGACAAGAAACCACAAGTTCTTACCAGTTTATCAAGACTTTGTCTTACGATGATTATCTGGCTCTTCAGGAAGCATCTACTGATGAGTGGGTAACTGTAAGGACTCATTTCAAGACTACTAAGGAGGCCAGTGACTGTGATGTATATGTTGCGAATGAGTATTTCAACACAAATCATGGCTCGTTCACTACCTATACGATGAAGAATTTCACCAACATGCAGTTCAGCAGCTATTCGCTGACTGATCCTGATCAGCCTGTGACATTCTCGTTCAATATGGATTCTGATGATATCCCTAGTAAGGTGACCATCAAACTTGCTGGTCTCAAGCCTGCTGTTGGCAGTCCTCTGATTCCGGTAGGAACAAACATTTACGAGTTAAATACTACAGCATCCAATATTGTGAACCTTGCCCTGCTCACATCAACAGATGATGGTTATTATAGGGTTGATCTCAGTGCTGTTCATTACTATGATGCATATTGTGACAACCTGCTTGAATACAATAACCCGAGATTTACAAGTACAAGCGTTCCATTCGGAATCGGAAAGGAAGTATCATTTGCATTTGGCTATGTGAATAATGTTGTTGAACCTGTGACATTCACTCTCGAGAACATTACTCCTCAGACTAGTGACACACGCTTTACTTCACTTGGCGGTAACAAATTTAGGTTTACTCCAAATAATGCAAATGCAAATCAGACTATGACATTTGTAACAACGAAAGCCTTCTCAAGTGTTACTGTAACATCAATGTCTGGAGATTCTTATAGTGAGGCTGGTCCATTTACCTTGAACCAACAGTCCCTTACTGTTGCTTCTCAGTCTTTGGCATTTACTACCAGTACAGGTACTCGTCCTTCGAATGGAACCACAGTAAATGTACATACAACTTCAGGAGTTGTTGTTGCTACATTTACAGTTAATAACAACAGGTATAACAGTGCCGCATTTACTGTAGATCTGACGAAGTTCACTGATAACGAGAATGTTTACTTCTCATTCCAAAGAAATGGCACTACAAATTATACCATTTCTACCTACACTCTTACACAGTTGCAAAATGCTTCAACTTCTTCAAGACTGAACATCACAGGAACAACGACTACCAGACCTTGGTAATCGCTGAGATATGAAGTTGTAAAATCAAACAATATTTCAAGGAAGCCTCGGAAATGATCCGGGGCTTCTTTGTTTTTGCTTGTTTTGCGGGTTTCTTTTAATTTTGTCTTGATATCGATTATCGATGATATGGAAAGGGGTTTGAAATATGCGGTGTTGATGGCTTTGTTTCTGGTCTTGAGCTGTGCTTCTGTTTGGGGGCAGAAAGACTGGAAGTTTGCAAAGCCGGGAGTAAAGAGCTCTGCGATTGAATCAGGGCAGATTTCGCAGGAGCAGGTGGACAGATACGCCCTGCATTTCTGGGACGGAGAGAATGTGGGACTTCTGGGTACGCGTCTGCTGTCTTCTGACGCTAATGTGGCTCTTGAGGCGGAAACGCAACTGGTTAATTTCTTTTCGGTGATTCTGGTGGCAACTCCGGATACTGCTTCTGTGGCTGTTAGCAATCTTTTGGACAGGGCGGGAAACTCTTACCAGAGCATAATGGATATCGCGGAGAAATACTTTTACAATGTGAATTCTCCATATTACTGCGAGGAGATGTTGCTGAGGTTTCTGGACCACAAGATTGCCAGAGTGGATATTCCTGAGATAGAGAAGAGCAGGGAGAAATATCTGGCGTTTATGATAAGGCGCAATCCTGTCGGATATGTGGCGGAGAATTTCGAGTATACTACATTAAAGGGCGAAATATGTCACCTGTGGGATCGTTTCATTGAGTGTCGTATCCGTCTTACAAAACCTGCCTGCAATAGAAATGGAGATGAGGAGGTAAAGGTTGAGCGGTTTAAGTTTCCTCCCGTTATGGTAGTGTTTTTTACTGCTGATTGCAGAGATTGCCGGGAGGGAATATTGTCTTTGTCTTATTCATCGATTGTAAGGAATCTTCTAAAGGAAAAGAAACTGAGGGTCCTGGCCATCTGCACGGAGGGAAACCTGTCTTCCGTTTCTTCCATTATCCCTAAGGATTGGATTGCAGGAAGTGATGGTGGGTATATTGCCAGGCACCGCCTTTACAGCATTAGGCATACTCCGAGCGTTTACTATATGGACGAAGAAGGAACCGTTTTGCTAAGGGATGCAAGCGTTTCCTCCGCGATTCAGTTTCTGCTGGAGCGGTAGGTCTATGTTTTAGTGCTTTTATACGGGATTTTTAGTATATTTGTTGACTAACGCTTTGGAAATTTAATTGTTAACATTATAGTCAATGAAAATCAAGACTGTTTTTGCCGCAGCGCTTCTGCTGCTTGTCTGCTTTGCCAATGACGCAAAGGGACAGAAAGCGGCCATCAAGACAAATCTGCTCTATGATGCAACCGCCACCATCAATCTGGGCGTTGAGTTCGGATTGAGCGACAGATGGACTATGGATATCTCCGGAAACTACAATCCTTTCCGTTTCCACGACGGTCATCGCTGGAAGCACTGGATGGTGCAGCCGGAGCTCAGGTACTGGACCTGCGACCGCTTTTCGGGCAGTTTCTTTGCCATTCACGCCCTTGGAGGAATGTATGATGTAGGAAACATAGATTTCCTTAAGTTCAAGATCCTGAACGCCAACTTCGAGAACATGAAGAACAAGCGCTATGAGGGATGGACAGCCGGAGTAGGTGTCGGCTGGGGCCATGACTGGGTTCTTTCCAAGCATCTTAACATGGAGTTTGAATTTGCATTCGGATACATGTATGCAAAGCACGACAAGTATCTGCCTTATAATGCACATACTCCTTATATGAAAGACGTAGACCGTCATTTCTTTGCTCCAACCAAGCTTGCACTTAGCCTGGTTTATGTATTCTAGTCTTATCTGATAAAAATGAAGAATATGAGAAAATATATACTGACACTCACAGCCGCAATCCTTGTTGCGGGTGCTTCTTACGCCCAGAATCCGGTTAACCGTACCGCAGACGTATTTACCGGAGGTGTAAGGACCAGCAACGTGACTTTGACTCCAACATCCACGATGCTGAATGTCGCTATGGATATAGACTATTCCGCCGCTGAGGTAGGAAAGAAAGAGTCTCTGGATATTGTTCCTGTACTTACAGACGGAACAAACGTAAAGGAACTTCCTGCAATCGGGCTTTATGGAGGAAGACGCTACTGGAATTTCCTGCGTAACGGAGGAAAGACCGGCCGCGATTTCAAGCTCTACAAGACCGGCAAGGCTCCACAGACCGAGCATTACACTGCAAACGTGCCTTACGAGAGCTGGATGGATAACTGCCAGCTGCTTCTCAGGCAGACAAGCCGCGGATGCTGCAACAGCACGATCAACCAGGGTGTAAGCACTCTGGCTTCCCTGACAAAGAAAGAAGAGTTCAAGTTCAATCCTCAGCTGGTTTATGTACAGCCGGTGGCTGAGGCCGTAAAACTCAGGGCAGAGCAGGGAGAGGCTCATCTGGAATATGCTGTAGGAAAGGGCACGGTTGATCCTAACTTCAAGGACAATGCTGCAGAAATCAAGAAGATAACGGATATCGTAAACCTTTTGGCAGCCAACAAGGACGAGTATAAGGTTAAAGGAATCTCCCTCACGGGATTTGCTTCTCCGGACGGACGCTATTCTACCAACGAGAGGCTTGCCATGGACAGGACGGGTTCCCTTAAGGCTGTTGTAAAGAACGCTCTCAAGGACGTGAATATTCCAATTTCCACCAGCTACGAGGCAGAGGATTGGGATGGTGTAATCAAGTTCCTGGAGAATTCTTCTCTGGACAAGAAAGACGATCTGCTGGCTATTGCACGCGGAAACCTTACTCCTGACCAGAAGGAGCAGAAGATCAAGGCTTCCTATCCTCAGGTGTACAGGACTCTGCTTGACGAGTGCTTCCCGGCACTGAGGCGTTCAAGCTACGAGGTTAACTACGAGGTTGCTTCCTATGCAGATGTAAATCAGATCAAGAACAAGATCAGCAGCAACCCTAAGGATCTTAGCCTGAACGAGTTCTTCCTTGCAGCCAATTCCGTGGAGAAGGGCAGCCCTGAGTTCAACTCGATAATGGAGAAGGCTCTGGCACAGTATCCTGATAACGAGATTGCAATACTCAATGCCGCAAATGCAGCAATGAATGCAGGCAACCTGTCTAGGGCAGGAGAACTCCTTTCCAAGATCAAGGCAGGAGGAACCAGCCAGCAGGCTCCTTATGTTACTTACGCCAAGGCCGTTTATGAGGCTCTGAGCGGAAACTATGCAAAGGCAACCTCATTGTTCACGACAATCAAGGACAAGATTCCGGAGGCTGCTGCAGCTATTGCTCAGTTAGCAAAGGCTAAGTGAGAAGGCACACAGGCAGAAAACACGGCTGCCACCTCGGTAGGCTGGCGCTGATTCTGGGAGTCCTCTGGCTTCTGGGCTCAGGGGCTATGTGCCTTACGTTTAAAGAATATGGAAAAAGCGCGGTTGTCAAGGTAGAACCGGATTCCCTGGCATCTGCGCTTTGCCATTATCTGAGAAGTCCGTTTGTTGCTAAAGGCGGTGCCATCAGCGCTATGAAGGGGGATTATTCCCGTCTTCTGGCAAGTAGCCTGACGGAAGGGGAGGTCTCAAAGGAACTCTCTTCCTGGAATCCTGAAACCAGCATCCGTGCAATGCGGAAGATGCTGGTCTGGAACAGAAGGGGGAATATCCACCTGAGCTATTTTTCCACGGATTCCGTTGCAACCAGCCGCACTTTCTCATACTATCTCCGAAGGCTGGAAGATGCAGCCGGCAACACTGCCACTCTGGATATCAAAGAGAAGAAAAGCAGCCCGTTGACTCTCCCTTGGAGAAGCAGCGCGGCTCTGGCGGTAGTGCTGCTTGCCATCTGGATTCTGGCATTTATCATTTCTAGGATACTCTTTCCAAGACGCAAGGCCGGATTAAGGACACTGGAAGACTTCTCCTCCGCGATTGACGGTGGGGGAGATGCTCTGCTTGGGGCCGTTGAAGAAGTGCCGGCAGGGCGTGAAAAATATTCCAACGCATTGAGGTGGAAGACTCAGGCAGAGAGCATCGCTGAGGCGATAAAGTCTCAGGTGCCGAAGGCTGGGGCATTGGTCAACATCCTGGGAATGAGTGCTTCCGCAATCTACAGATTCAAGCGCGCCGGATGCCTGGCGTCTCTTATGGGCGGCTCTCACATTATGGAAGACGGACAGGATATGGACTCGTCGTCTACGGCTTACCGATATCCAGACATTACCAGGCTAATGGAGGACAATTCCGGCAATCTGCTGGTAATGGTTCATCCGCCGCTTTCTGAAAGCGGTGTTCCGTCGGCCTATCTGGAAAACGCAGCCTTGAATGTCCTGGTAAGCGACGCTGCTGACGGATGGACGGAAGCCCACCATGCGCTTTTGGACAGTATTCCGTCCTGTAAGGTAGTTCTGACAGGGATTGAATCCAAAGTCGGGGGAAAGAAGCTCAAAGCCTATCTTCCTTCAGACAAGAGATGGAAATTCATAGTCCTCCTTTCAGAATGCGGGTCGGATTCGCTGAGAGAAATAACCTGCCGCAGCCTTGCCCAATCCGCGTGGGGAGATTCCCCGGAGAAACCTGTCGCGGAGGAAGACGATTCTCCAATGGAGGTTTCCGCCCTCGGAGTGGATTACAAGGTGGCGGCTTTCAGGAGGAGCAGCAGGGTGCTTCTGGATAACCTGGACTTCTCTTCCGGGGATGCTGACGCAGTTATTATGCTTAAGGCCGGATGCCGGGTGGGGAAGAATTTCTTCAGCGATATTTCTGCAGCCCTTTCTGCGGGCCAGGAATGCCTCCAATGCAAGGTTATAGAGAAAGGGCATACTCTCAGTCCAAAGAAGGGAGAACTCCTTAAATACGGCTATATTTTTACGCGATATGCGCTAAAATCTGAATATTTCTGCGATTATCTGAGAAAAACTATCGTCAACTTTTCGTAAATTCGCCATCGTATGGAAAACAAAGACTACAATACTACAAGGGCTAAGCTTTTGATGCCGGAATACGGCAGACACGTGCAGGATATGATTGAGTATGTGGTTAACATACCCGACAAGGCCAAACGCAACGAACAGATACAGGCGGTGGTTTCCGTGATGGGGACTTTGAATCCCCAGCTGAGGGATGTGGTGGATTTCCGCCACAAGCTTTGGGACCACGTGCAGATTATCTCTGACTTCAAGATAGACATCGATTCTCCTTACCCTCTTCCGTCCAGGGAGAGCGTAAACACCAAGCCGGATCCTATTCCTTTGAAAGAGGACAAGATAAGGGCAACCTGCTACGGACGCAACATCCAGAACATGATAGACCTGATTGCGGACCGTCCGGACGACGAGCTCAAGAAGCATATGATCAAGGTGATTGCTTACTACATGAAGCAGCAGTACCTGATCTGGAACAAGGATTCCGTGGCCGAGGAGACGATATTTGAGGATATCAAGAATCTGTCAGGAGGAAAGCTTATAGTTCCGCCGGATTTGCACATAGGCAGTGGAACGGCAGACGCCTCCACCCGCAAGCCGCATATTCCTGGCAATCCGCAGCAGCCTCGTCCTCAGCACAATGGCAAGAAACAGCAGAAAAAGAAGTGGAAGAAGAACTGATATGGCTAAGAGCAAGAAAAAACAGAGAGAAGAAGACCAGCTGATCGCCGAGCAGGAAATGGCGGCCCCTAAAAGGAAAGAGGGGCTGTACCTGATTTGCGGTCTGGTATTTCTGGCGCTGGCGATCTATACGCTGATAGCGCTGGTTTCTTACGTGTTTACCTGGGCACAGGACCAGAGTTCCTATATGGGAACGGATATCTTCAGTTCTCTTTCCACGGTTGAGAACGGCGGAGGAAAAATCGGCCTCTGGTGGGCCAATCTCCTTGTGAGCAAGCTGTTTGGCCTGGGAGCTTTCATCATCCCGTTCTTTTTCTTCGGGGTGGCACTGTTCTGCTTGAAGATAAAGAAGGTAAGGCTTCTGAGGCTTTTCTTCATAACTGTTTTCGGATGCATTCTTCTAAGCGTATTCTTCTCATTCGTATTCTCGTTCACGAGCGTTGACCGCCTCTTTGGTACAAGTGCCGGAGGATCCTACGGCTTTGCGGTTAACAAGTGGCTGAAGACTATGCTGGGCACTCCGGGCACTGCCGCAATTCTTATTCTCGCGATAATTGGCTGGTGCATAATCATCAACAAGAGCCTCATTAAGAAAATCAGCGGTGGATTCGAGAAAGTTGGCCAGAAGCTGGAACAGGCCAGCCAGGGCGCAGAGACCGGAGACCTGGAGGGAGAGGATTTACCTGAAGACGAGACCGGAGAGGGCTCTGAAGAAACTGAAACTGAAGAGAATGGAGATGACGTAATCGAAGATATTCCTGAAGACAATCCTGAAGGCCTGACCGAGGAGGAGATTCTGGAGCAGCGCCGCAAGGATATGGAAATCAGACTTGTGGATGAGTCTGAGACAGAAGCTCAGGATGGTGCGGAAACATCTGCCTCAGCTGGAGATGATGTGGAGCTTGAAATCAAGGAAACTGATGGTGAGGGCAATGAGCTCCTCGGAGAATATACTGAAGAAGAACTGCAGAAGACATTTGACCCTCGTCTGGAGCTTAGCCATTACGAGGCTCCTACGCTGGATCTCCTGGATACATACAAAGACAAGTGGTACGATGTTTCCCGAGATGAGCTGGAAAGGAACAAGAACCAGATTGTAAGCACTCTTGCAAACTACAAGATAGGTGTTTCAAAGGTAACGGCTACAAAGGGCCCTACAGTTACTCTCTATGAGGTTGTTCCGGCCCCGGGAATCAGGGTTAGCCAGATCAAGAGGCTGGAGGAGGATATCCAGCTATCCCTTGCTGCAAGGGGTGTCAGGGTTGTTACCCTTCCAGGCACCAACGCCGTGGGCATTGAGGTGGCAAACGACAAGCCGAGCGTGGTATCCCTTCTGTCCTGCATAGAGTATCTGCAGACCAAGATGAAGGAGCCGGGCAGCAAGGAAAGCGGCTATGCCCTTCCTGTGGCTATGGGAAAGACCATCTCCGGAGATGTATTCACGTTCGACCTTGCAAAGGCTCCGCACCTGCTTATGGCTGGTGCTACCGGACAGGGTAAGTCCGTGGGACTGAACGCGTTGGTTACATCATTGCTCTACACCAAGCATCCTTCTGAAATCAAGTTTGTACTCGTGGACCCGAAGAGGGTGGAACTTTCCCTGTACTCCAACCTTGCAAACCACTTCCTGGCCTGCCTTCCTGAAACGGAAGACAAGGAGACTCCGGTTATCACGGATACCCAGAAGGTGGTCCGTACGCTGAGGTCTTTGTGCAAGGAAATGGACGACCGATACAAGCTCCTGGAGGCCGCAAGAGTCAAGAACATAAAGGAATACAACGAGAAGTTCCTGGAGCGCAAGCTCAATCCGGGCAAGGGGCACCGCTTCCTGCCTTATATAGTCTTGATCATCGACGAATACGCAGACCTTATCATAACCGCCGGCAAGGATGTGGAGATTCCTCTTACGCGTCTTGCCCAGCTTGCTCGAGCAATCGGAATCCATCTGGTAATTGCAACCCAGAGGCCTACCGCAAGTATCATTACCGGTAACATCAAGGCCAACTTCCCTGTCAGGATTGCGTTCTACGTGCGCTCAAGCATCGACTCCCGCACCATTCTGGACGAGAGCGGCGCTAACCAGCTGATCGGCCGCGGAGACATGCTCTATGCAACCGGCAGTGAGCTTACCAGAATCCAGTGCGCACTGATTGAAACCAAGGAGATTAACCGCGTGGTCAACTTCATTTCCGACCAGGTAGGTTATTCTACGGCACTGTATTTGCCTGAACCTCCAGAAGACGAGGAGAGTTCCGGAGGAAATGGTGGTGGCAGGATGGATGTGAGCGTTCCGCTCGGCGAGACAAACCTCAGGATGAGGGACAAGATGTTCGACGATGCGGCGCGTCTGATAGTTTCCGCTGGTGGCGGTTCCGCTTCCTTCCTTCAGAGGAAGATGGACATTGGCTATAACCGGGCCTCCAAACTCATCGACCAGCTTGAGAAAGCGGGAATAGTGGGGCCTCAGGACGGAGCCAAACCTCGGCCGAGTCTCATTCCTGACCTTCTCAGCCTGGACGACAAGCTGGAAGAGATCAGAAACGAGTACGGACGATAGATGAAAAGATTCTTTACATATCTGGCTGCCTTATCGGCGATTATGGTTGCTTCGGTCTCCCTATGGGGGCAGACTGAAGGTGAGAAGTTGTTCAGAAGCGCTTCTGACTATGTCTTCTCCGCCCGCAAGCTTTCCATTGTCATAACCAATATGGACAAGAAGGGAAACGCCTATTATAACCGCGGTTTCTTTGTTGCCCTTCCGGACAGGGGCTATATGAAGATGGACGGAGTCAGCGAGTTCCAGTACACTCCAACCCTGGTATCTTCCTATAGCGAGCAGTCAAACGAGTATGTAATTCAGGAGAGAAAGAGCACATCCACTTCAATTTCTGATAACCCGTTTTCCATCCTTTCCAAGTCAGGAAAAGGAGTGAAGGTTTCCGATCCTGTTGCCGGGAAGGTGAAAGACAGGGATTGCATAAAGTTCAGCGTGACACCGGAAGGGAAGGCTTATTATCAGCGTGCAGACATTTACGTTACGGGCAGCGGGGCTTCATTCAAGGTTCTGAGAATCACTGTAGTGCTGAAAAAAGACCAGGCGTTTGTAGTGGATGTCACATCTGCCGGAGAAGCACTGCCGGACAAGATTTCTGACTATCAGATTATTCTTTCTGAGCATCCTGGATGCCAGGTGGTGGATCTTAGGAACTGATTACTTTTTCAGCGCCGCTTCAAAAACATCCTGGATGGAAGGGTAGGTGTTTGCCAGGCGGTAGTCCAGGTCATCAGGTGTTACCCACTCGCATTTTTCTATGCCTTCTTCTGTCTGCGGACATATGGAGGCATTATCTTTTGCCTTCATCCTGTACCACCAGATGGTCTTTACATTCAGAGAACCGTACATCCTGTATGCATGCCGTGTAACCTTTAGCAGATCCTCAACCGTTGCTTCCACTCCGCTTTCTTCTGCTACTTCCCTTACTGCCGTTACGGCAATGTCCTCATCATCTTCCTGCATACCTTTCGGGAGGTCCCAGGTTCCATTCCTGTATATCATCAGATAGTTTCCTTCCTTATCACGAACAAGCCCGCCTCCTGCATTGATTTTCTTTACTCCGGAAAGCATTTTATCCATAAACTCTTCCAATGTCATTCCAGATGGAATTTCCACAACCAGATGCTGGAAAGAGAGGTTGTCTTCCATCATAAAAGGAATGCGTGATAAATCATACTCAGAGTCCGGTCTAAGGAGAAACCTTTCATCCGCGACAGCAGAGATTTCCCCGCTGCTGCATATTGAAAGTATGCGCTTTTTGAAATATATGTTCAGCATTCAAGTGTCCTTTTAGATATAACCTTTACAAATATACAGTTTTTTCATATATTTGTCATTTGGCAAAAAGATGAGAATTAAAAGATTGAGGAGTTTATGGAAAACATTGAAAAGACAGTAGCGCAGCATTTGCTGAACGCCAAGGCAGTGAAGTTGAATGCGGAGAATCCTTTTACCTGGGCATCAGGCTGGAAATCACCGATATATTGCGACAATCGCAAATTGCTTACATATCCTGCTGAAAGAAAAATGATTACAGAGGCTCTGGTTTCTGTAATCAACGATTCCTTCAAGGACGTTGACCTTGTGGCCGGAGTGGCAACGGGGGCGATAGCCTGGGGAGTTATGGTAGCGGAGGCTCTGGGCAAGCCGTTTGTATATGTACGCCCGAAACCGAAAGATCACGGAACACAATCTCAGGTAGAAGGCCAGATAGAGCCAAACCAGAGAATTGTGGTAGTGGAGGATCTGGTATCTACAGGAGCAAGCAGCCTGTCATCATGTGATGCACTTAGGAAAGCAGGTGGAATCGTTTTGGGTATGGTAGCAATCTTCTCCTACAACTTCCCGCTCAGCCGCAGGGAATTTGAGTACAAGGATGTGGAACTCCACACCCTCTGCCAGTACGACTCTCTTCTGGAAGAGGCCGTAGCTGAAAATTACATTGATGCAGAGCACGTGGAAGTCCTGAAGGAATGGAGAATCAATCCTTCCACCTGGAACGGAGTGACTATAGAGGCTAAAGAAGAATAAATCACCGTTATTATGGCTTTGGAAACATTTGAGGGCAAGGAGGTTGAGATAAAGTCTCCTTCTTATGCCGTATTCACTTCCTTTTCAGACCTGACCCTGATGAAGGACAGGATTCCTGACGAGTACAAGGACAAGGTGACCGTTACGCCAGACACCGTTGAGGGAGATTACAACGGAATGCACCTCGGCCTTAAAGTCGCCGAGAGGATTCCTTATTCCCGCATCGTGATGAGGCCAATGGAAGGTTTTCCGCTTGATTTTTCCCTGATTTTCAAGATAGAGGACAAGGACGCATATTCCAGCAAGGTTAAGGTATGCGTAGAGGCCCAGATGAACTTTATCATCAAAGCAATGATGGGGAAGAAGATCCAGAGCGTTCTGGACCAGATGACGGAGAAAATCGCAGAGCAGGCTGCTAACCAATGAAAGAATTTGAGGCCCTCCTGAGGGAGTCTTTACCGGATTATGCCGCAGATGCCCTGCTGGACGTATTGGGAGACGGTTCTTCCTCTGCAGAGGTATCTATCCGGCTTAATCCGCTGAAAGTGTCCGAGCCGGATTTTGGTTTTGATATGCGTCCCGTACCTTGGTGTGGGGGCGCATTTTTCCTTTCCGGAAGGCCGAATTTTACCCTTGACCCGTCTTTCCATGCGGGTGCATATTACGTGCAGGATTCTTCCAGCATGTTTCCGGCCCTTCTAGCCGGCTTGATAAGAGAATCAGACGCTGTGCTGGACCTATGTGCCAGCCCTGGAGGTAAATCCACGCATCTGATATCCATTTTTAAGGACAAACAGCCGCTTGTGGTCTGTAACGAGGCGGTGGGGAAGAGAGTTCCTCCGCTGACTGATAACATTGCAAAATGGGGAGCGAATAATGTAATCGTCACAAATGCTTCCGCAGCCGCACTTGGCCGGGCCGAAGGTTTCTTCGACTTGATACTGGCAGATGTGCCTTGCTCAGGGGAAGGAATGTTCCGAAAGAGTACGGATGCCGTGGAAGGATGGAGTCCGGCAAGCGTAAAGGATTGCGCTGCCCTTCAGAGGTCCATAATCAGCGATGTCTGGCCTGCACTCAGGGAAGGAGGCTTGCTGATATACTCCACCTGCACTTACAATCATCTTGAAAACCAGGATAATGTTAAATATATCGCTGAGCATCTGGGTGCAGAATATGTTCCTATAGAAGGGACGGACATTGTTCCCGGACTTGTAAAGCTTCTTTGGGGATATCAGTTTGTGCCGGGACTGGTTCCGGGAGAAGGGCAGTTCTTTGCAGTGCTGAGGAAGAATTCCGCCTCAGGCAGCAGGAGATTGTCTGCACGCAAGGCTAGATTTGTTTCTGCCGGAGGAGACGGTCTGGTTCTGGACAAAGCGAAAAATCAGATATATGCTTTGGGCCATTCCCTTGATTTTGCCAACTGGATTTCTGAAGCAAATCCATCCTGTGTCAAGACTCTTGGATGCAGGGTGGGGGAAATCAAGGCCGGGAAGATAATCCCCGATGCAGACCTTGCGCTCTCAACAGCCCTGATTGGCGCGGAAAGTGCCCGTTTTTCCGTGAATTCCACCGGAGACGGTAAAGTATCCGCACTGGAATTTTCCTGCGCGAAAATAGACAGGGAAACGGCCCTGAGGTTCCTTGCGAGAGAAAACATAACCCCTCAGCCGTCTTGGCCGAGGGGATACATTCTTTTGAGATATCACTCTCTGGGATTAGGCTTTGTCAACAATCTTGGAAACCGCTGCAACAGCCTTCATCCGCTTATGCGCCGCATCCTGAAGGTGCGCTGAAATCCGCTAAAACATATAATCCCAGACAGGAAGCATGACAGGCTTCTGGTCAAGAGCCTTGATGGACTTCTTGTCCAGATACTTGCGGTTAATCACGATGCGGAACATATATTCGTCGAACCACTTGTCGGTGAATATGAGATATCCGCCCTTGCCGGCCTGAGGTCCCCAGCTGTTCTCGAACTTCCATTTGAGAGGATTGTCGTTCTCGTCGGTATCCACGGCAACGATAAGCATAGCGTGTGAAGAACCGCTCTGGCGGGTCAGGATTCTGGCTTTCTTGTCCATGTTCAGGTCAATGCCCAGAAGCTGGCCGTAATCGTACATTCCAGGATCCATGTAGCCAACGCCGCCGGCAGTGTTACTTTGCTTGCCAACGTCGCAGGAAGCGTACATAGGCTCGCCTGCCTTGATGGAAGCGACTGCAGCCTTCTTGATATCCTCGTTAGGGAGGTTGAGATAGGTCCAGTTGATTCCCTCGATGGTGTTGCGGTAGTTGTCGATCTCATAGATCTTGTAGTACTCCCTTGTAGGATCGTTCATGATCATAACATAGTCCTTGGCGTTGTAGTCTGCCGGAACAATGCTCTTGTAGAACTCCTGAGGAGTGGTTTTTACGGTCTGGATCTTGCCGTCGTTGTCGCGGTACTTCCAGGTGAACTCTGCAGGAGGTTCTCCGAGGCAGATTGCAAGCACGCGGTAAACGTCCTTCAGGGTTTCCATCTTGATTTTCTCAGCGTTGGTGTGAGGATCCCCTGCGAGTCCGCTCATCATAACGGTCTTGGCCTTCTCGTAAACCTGGCGGATTTCATAGCCTCCCTTACGGAGCCTCTCGTTGACTATTCCAAGGAACTGTCCGGTAGAATTGCTCTGCTCGGTTTCCGGCATGATGTCAGCTGGAACAACACCGTATTTCTCGCCGATGTTGAAGAACAGGTTCCATACGCCGCCGTCTCCTACAGGAGAGTGGAAGAGATTGTCCACAGCCCTGTCGCCGAACGGCAGGTTGGATGTAGCAATCACGTTCTCCAGGAAGAGGTTGGCCTTCTCCAGGATATCCCAGAAATAACTGTAGTTGTGGGAGAAATCAAAGTTCTTGACATTGTATTTCTTCATCACGATAGGCCTGAGCTGGTTCATTGAGGTGAACATCCAGCATCTTCCGCTGCTCTTTTGGTCAGTGATGCCGCTGACTTCCACATTGTACTTGAAGAAGTCGTCTGTTCCAACCACTGAAGAAGGGTTGTAGGCCAGAGCCTTGATACCCTTGTTCGTGGAGATGATGTTGTGGATGCTCTTGGCGTAGCCGTCGTTGTTGAAACTTGCCTTAAGCTCTGCCAGTTCGTTTTGTCCGAGCTGCTGGGCCATCAGGCTGCCGCCGGCAATCATCGCGATGAATAAAAATAGGGTCTTTTTCATATTGATATGTTTTGATTATCCGCAGTGGAAGTATTTCTTTACCATATGGAGCATTTCCTGAGGCCTGTTTTCAATTTCCTTCCTCAGCGATCCGTCTCTGTAACTCTCGAGCTGGGAGATGATTCCGTCTATCATATTCGGTGAGAATACTCCTTCCCTCTCGTAGAA
Organism: Bacteroidales bacterium; assembly: GCA_017961175.1. Lineage (GTDB taxonomy): Bacteria > Bacteroidota > Bacteroidia > Bacteroidales > UBA932 > Egerieousia. Next base: position 81,600 of record JAGCXV010000035.1, on the reverse strand, counting down.
TTCCCTCTGCTTCTGCAGGCACTTGGCGCTTGCCTGGCAGCTGTCAGGAAGCTGTTCCAGATGTGCCAGCTTGTCTGCGTACTGGGCGTCGTGGATATTCACGTTCACATACTTGTCTTCTGCAACCTGCAGAGCGTCAGGCATCTCGATGCCGATACGGCAGGCCACGCAGAGGGCTGCTATGAGCTGGTAAATATCTGCGCTTCCGTCCGGAGAACGCATCTCAACTGTCTGCTTCTGGGTAGTGTCAATTCCGGAAGGTTTCTCCAGAGGGTTGGCAACGCAGCTCATGTCTCCGCCGGCTGTCCATCCCAGAGGAACCCTTACCAGCACGCTGCGGTTACGGTCTCCCCAGCATACGTTTGTAGGGGCCTCCTGATGAGGAACCAGACGGAAATATGATGTAGGAACCTTGTTGCCGAACGCGGTGATGGAAGGGGCGAGCACCATCATTCCGGCTATAGCCTTGCGGGCTGTTTCGGAAAGGGCACCGTCCGCAATCATCTGGCTGCGTCCGTCCTTGGTTATCTTCATATGGATATGCAGTCCGCTGCCGGCCTTTCCGGAAGTGATCTTAGGAGCGAAGGTTACGTCGAATCCCTGCTGGTAACCCAGGTTGCGGATAATCCACTTTGCCAGGGTGAGCTGGTCTGCGGCATCCTCCGCATCGGTTGGCAGGAATTCTATCTCGTTCTGCTCGTAGATCTTTCCTCCGAGGGTGAAGTTTCCAACCTCGGAGTGTCCGTACTTGATCTGTCCGCCCGCCTGTGCGATGTAGTGCATGCACTGGGTGCGGAACTGGTTGAACTTGGCAAACGGGCCGCTCTCGTGATAACCTCTCTGGTCCGTTGCCGGGAAGAGGTTATCGTCTTCAGCAATTACGTAGTACTCAAGCTCTCCCATCGCCTGGAACTCGCAACCGGTCTTCTCCTTGAAAACCTTGCAGGCTTTCTTGAGGGTATGTTCCGGAGCGCTTTCCAGCGGCTGTCCGTCCTTGTTGAAGAAGGAGCAGAGCATCGTAACCGTAGGGATTTCTGCAAACGGGTCCAGGAAGGCGGTGCGGAACCTCGGAAGGACATAGAGGTCCGAGCTGGAAGCCTCTATGAACTTGAACAGGCTGCTGCCGTCAACCCTTTCTCCGCAGGAGAGGATGGTGTTGAGATAATTCTCGTCGCTGATTACAAAATTCAGCGTCTTCAGCCTTCCGTCTCCTGCAGGATACATGAAGTTGACCATCTGGATGCCGTTGGCCTTGATGTACTTTATTATATCTTCCTTGGTAAAGTCGCAAGGACTTTTCTGCAGAAACGCCACAAGGGCGTTTGGATTCATGCTTATTACATTGTTCATAAACTATGCGCCAAAGTTGTCATACATGATATTATCTGGTTGAACACCCAGATTATCAAGCATATTGACAGCCGCGTTGGTCATCATAGGAGGGCCGCAAAGGTAATACTCGATATCTTCAGGAGCCGGATGGTTCTTCAGATAGTTGTCGAACAGTACTTGGTGGATGAAGCCGGTAGGGCCTGTCCAGTTGTCCTCAGGGAGAGCGTCGGAAAGTGCAACGTTGTAGGAGAAGTTAGGGTTCTCCCTTGCGATTTCTGCAAAGTCCTCATCGTAGAACATCTCTCTCCTTGAACGGGCACCATACCAGAAGCTGACTTTCCTCTTGGTATGCAATGTCTTGAACAGGTGGAAGATGTGGCTTCTCATAGGAGCCATTCCGGCACCACCGCCGATAAATACGATCTCGTTGTCGGTATCCTTGATGAAGAATTCTCCGTAAGGGCCGCTGATGGTGATCTTGTCTCCTGGTTTGAGAGAGTAGATGTAAGAAGAGCAGATACCAGGATTTACCGGAACCCACTGTTTCTTTGCCCTGTCGAACGGAGGAGTTGCGATACGCACGTTCAGCATAATGATATTTCCCTCTGCAGGGTGGTTGGCCATGGAGTAAGCCCTGAATGTCGGAGTAGGGTTGACCATCTTCAGGTCGAAGATTCCCATCTTCTCCCAGTCTCCGCGATATTCAGGCTCTACTTCTATGTTCTTGTAATCCACCTCGCAGGCAGGAACGTCTATCTGGATGTAGCCGCCGCTGCGGAAGTTGACGTTCTCTCCCACAGGCAGCTTCACTACGAATTCCTTGATGAAGGTAGCCACGTTGTGGTTGCTTACCACGGTGCACTCCCACTTCTTGACTCCGAGAACTTCAGGAGGAAGGAGGATGCCCAGGTTTTCCTTAACCTTTACCTGGCAGCCGAGCCTCCAGTTGGAGAGCTGCTCCTTGCGGCTGAAGAATCCGACCTCGGTAGGCAGGATAGTTCCGCCTCCGCTTATAACCTGGCACTTGCACATTCCGCAGTTTCCCTTTCCACCGCAGGCGGAAGGAAGGAAAATCTTGTTGTCTGCAAGTGTGGTAAGCAGGGTTGCGCCGGTTGGCACCTCAAGCTGCTTCTCGCCGTTGTTGATGTCTATGGTAACATTTCCTGAAGGCAGGAGCTTGGCCTTTGCAAAAAGCAGAAGGGCAACAAGCAGAAGGGTGATGATCAGGAATACGATTATAGAAACGATAATTACTGTACTCATACTCAATCCTCCTAAATGTTAATTCCCATAAAGCCCATGAAGGCGATAGCCATCAGGCCGGCGATGATGAACGTGATGCCCAGTCCCTGAAGAGGTTTAGGCACGTTGGAATAAGTTATCTTCTCCCTGATTGCCGCAATGGAAACTATGGCAAGGAACCAGCCCACGCCGCTTCCAAGTCCGTAGCATGTTGCGATTCCGAGGCTCGGGAAAGCCCTCTGCTGCATGAACAGGGATGCACCCAGGATGGCGCAGTTCACTGCTATCAGCGGAAGGAAGATTCCCAGAGAGGAATAAAGGGACGGAGAATATTTCTCAACGACCATCTCCACCAGCTGAACGAACGAAGCGATAACGGCGATGAAGATGATGAAGCTCAAGAAACTCAGGTCTACCTCTGCCAGCGACGGAGAAATCCAGGTAAGGCTTCCCGGGCTGAGCAGGTATTTGTTAAGCAGATAGTTGATAGGGAGGGTGACTCCGAGAACGAAGATCACGGCAACTCCCAGTCCTATCGCTGTCTTGACATTCTTTGATACTGCCAGGAATGAACACATACCCAGGAAGTATGCAAAGATCATATTGTCAACGAAAATCGACTTTACGAAAATGTTCAGTGCTTCCATAATGATATATGTTTATTTCTTGTCCTCGTCTTTCTGGAAGCTTCTCTGGATCCAGATCAGACATCCGATTAGTATCAATGCCATAGGCGGCATGATGAACAGTCCGTTGTTCATGTAGCCGGCATCGTAGAAACTCTGAGGGATGACCTGAAGCCCGAAGATGGTGCCGCTTCCGATGAGTTCCCTGAAGAATGCTACAATCACCAGTATCAGTCCGTATCCCAGTCCGTTGGCCAGACCGTCAACAAGGGAAGGCAGAGGCTTTTCGGTGAGTCCGAAGGCCTCGATTCTACCCATAATGATACAGTTGGTGATTATAAGGCCAACATATACGGAGAGCTGCTTGCTCACGTCGTAAACATAAGCCTTAAGGAATTCCGAAATCAGGATAACGAACATTGCAACTACTACCAGCTGCACGATAATCCTGATTCGGTTAGGAATGGTCTTTCTTATCAGCGAGATAAGGAAACTTGAAAGTCCTGTCACAAGGGTAACGGAGATTCCCATCACGATTGCCGGTTCCAGCTTGACAGTTACCGCAAGGGCAGAACAGATACCAAGCACCAGCACCGTGATCGGGTTGGACTTGATAATAGGTGTTGTGAATATTTTCTTGTCCATTGCCATAACTATTCTGATTTAATTGTTTCTTCAGTCTCAGCGACAGCCTCTGCCTGAACAGGAGCATTGCCGCTTACAATCTTTTGGAGATAAGGCTTGTAGAGATCCATCCAGTTGGATATCATCTTCTGGACTGCAGTTGATGTGATGGTCGCGCCGCTGATAGCGTTGATCTCGTTATTCTCAGCGTTGGCGTTACCGCCCTTAACAACAGTTATAGGAACGATCTCTCCGCCTTCCAGAATCACCTTGTCTGTAAACTGTGAGCGGAATTTGTCCGTAACGATTTCTCCGCCAAGGCCAGGAGTTTCGCTGGCGTGGTCGAAGAGAGCGCCTGCGATCTTTCCGTCTTCCTTGACTGCGATATATGTCCAGATAGGGCCCCAGAGGCCTGCTCCATAGCCGGAGAGAATGTAGTTCTTGCTTCCTTCAGGAGTCTGGCAGACGAATACAGGGAGCTGGATCTGCTTTGCAAGCTTCTGCTTTTCAGCCTCGTCCTGAATGCCTTCCATCTTCCTTATGATGTCGAACTGGTCTGCCGTGGATACCTTGAAGGCATCGCTGACATCCAGGTTCTCGGTCTCGGATTTGAGGATTTCTCCGTCTGAGTTTACTACCAGAGCCTCGGTGATGTACTTCTTGAACTCGTCCTGAACGTAAGTGTTTCTGTCCTTGACAGTCTTGGCGTCCTTAGCAAGGCCCGCGCAGCCCAGGATGTTCATCTGCTTTTCTACCTTGACATTGGTCTGCTGCTTGTCCTTCAGACCCATGGAAACCAAGGCCAGAATAGTAGCCACGATAGCTACCATAACTATCGTGTAAATTACCGTGTATGTATTTTTATTTGTATCCATATCGCGATTATTTAGCGGCTACAGCTCTCTTCTCTCTCCTGCGGACATTCCGTCTGACAACGCACCAGTCGATAAGTGGTGCCATTGTGTTCATCAGCAGGATAGCGAGCATCATACCTTCTCTGTATCCAGGGTTGAACAATCTCAGAACTATACACATGACTCCGATAAGGAATCCGTAGATCCACTTGCCCGTCTCGGTCTGTGCGGAGGAGACAGGGTCGGTAGCCATGAAGACGGCGCCGAACGCAAAGCCGCCCATCACGAGATGGTTGACTGAAGCGTCGAAGCCGATGGCAAGCGTTCCTACTGCAAGGGCGCCTGCAACGCAGCTGACCATAATCTTCCAGCTGGCAACGCCGGTCCAGATCAGCAGGACGGCACCCAGCAATATGGCGATGGTAGAAGTTTCTCCGAATGATCCCGGGATGTTACCGATGAACATCTGCAGGAAGTCCGGAGAAGTTCCGGTGTCTGCGAGCTGGGCCAGAGGGGTTGCGCCGGAGAATCCGTCAACAACCTTATCTGCGTGCTTGCCAAGCCCTCCGATCCATACGGAGTCTCCCGTAATCGTTGAAGGATAGGCGAAGAACACGAATGCCCTTGCCAGCAGAGCCGGGTTCCAGATATTCATTCCGGTTCCGCCGAAGATTTCCTTTCCGAAGATTACCGCAAAGGCAACTGCCAGTGCAAGAACCCACAGAGGAACATCTATAGGCATAATCATAGGGATGAGGAATCCTGTTACCAGATATCCCTCGTTAACCTCGTGGCCCCTGACCTGAGCTACTGCGAACTCGATGCCGAGACCAACTATGTAGGAAACCAGGATCAGAGGAAGGATACGGTAGAAACCGTACCAAACCTTCATCCAGAATCCCCACTGGAGTCCGAAAGCCAAAGAGTGCTGGTCTCCCGTGTTCCACATTCCAAAGCAGAATGCTGGGAACAGGGCAACCAGAACAACGCTCATGACTCTCTTTATGTCCACACAGTCCTTTATATGAACCTTTCCTGTCGTAGTAGTTGCAGGAACGGCTGCAAAGCTCTCGAAGGCGTCAAAGGTAGAGTGGAGCCAGCCGAGCTTTCCTCCCTTGGAGAATGTCGGCCTCATCTTGTCCATTGTCTTTAGAATCCAATTCATAACCTTAAGCCATTTCTTTGAGCATCAGATCTATACCCTGGTCCACGATCTTCTGGATCTCTATCTTGGAAGGATCCACATATTCGCAGAGGGCAAAGTCTTCGCCGATTACTTCATAAATGCCGAACTGTTCCATCTTCTCGATATCGCCCGCCAGAATGGCCTTGAGCAGATATACAGGGTAGATGTCCATAGGCAGTACCTTGTCGTAAACTCCGGAAACGATGAATGCTCTCTCGCCTCCGTTTACATTGGTGTCTGCCTCATACTGTTTCTTAGGAGCAAGCCATGAGAAGTAGCTCTTTGATGTGCTGAACTTCTTCATCCTGAATGGCTTTGCCCATCCGAAGAGTTCTCTGTAATTACCTTCCGTAAGGAATGTTACGGTGTCGTCATAGAAACCGAGGTTTCCGTCAGGTCCGACGTTCTCTCCGCAGAGAGGGTTGCCGCTGATGTATCTTACACCGACTTCCTGTCCGTAGAGTTTCTCGTCTTCTTTAACTCCGGCTGCCTTCCTGAAGAAACTCATAGGAGTTCCTGGAACGCACTTTACATATCCCGGGTCCAGGGCTCTCGGGCCGGCAACCGCTACGGTTCTGCTTACATCGTAGATACCCTTTGAGAGCAGTCTTCCGATAGCGGCAAGAGCCTGTGGCTGAACAGTCCATACGGTTTCTCCCTTGCCGATAGGGCAGAGGTGGTTGATCTGAACTCCCACGTTTCCTGCAGGGTGCGGACCCTTGAACATTGTCTTCTCAACGTTCCTGAGAAGGTTAAGAGGGGAACCTGCGCCATTCTTGGCATCGAGGTTCACGTATACCTTTCCGCTTGTAAACTTTGCCAGTGCATCCACTGCCAGCTGAATGGCGTCGGCATCATTTTTAAGGGTAAAGTTGATGTCGGCGGCCAGAGGAGCGGAGTTGAAGGCAGAGATCACGATAGCTTTTGGCGTGTCTTCGGGATTAGCGATAATCCCGTACGGGCGCTGAATGATGCAGGCCCATAAGCCACTCTCGAGCAATACTTTCTGAATTTCCTGCCGGGTAGCGGAAGAAGGGCTCAACTGCTGGAACTGCACATATTGAGTCTCTTTGTCCGGGGTAATCTCCACTGCAAGAAGCTTTCTCTTTTCACCTCTTACAATGGCTTTTACCACACCGCTAACAGGAGTCGAGAAGCCAATCTCCGGCCTTTTCTTGTCTGCAAAAACAAACTGGCCCGCCTTTACGGCGTCGCCTTCCGCAACAAGAAGTTTCGGAACCATATTCCTGAAGTCTGAAGGCCTTACGGAAATGACTTCCTCCCCGAGAGTCTGCAAGACTTTCTTCTGGGCCTCGCCCTTAAGGCGCAGGTCCAAACCTTTGTGAAGTCTTATAGTCTCCATATCTGTTTGTTGATTATTATTTTAATTGTAAATGTCTTACTTTTCTACAACCGACAAATATAATCAATAAATCGCAGAAAAACACTTATTTTTAACTATCGCGGAAAACAATTATTCCTTAAATTTGCTAACTGTATGGAAAATGAAGGGAACAAAATTCTGGAAGGGTTGAATGAAGCTCAGAAAGAGGCGGTTATGTGCCTTACGGGGCCTTGTCTGATAGTTGCCGGTGCAGGTAGCGGCAAAACAAAGGTTCTGACCTGCAAAATCGCGAATATACTTTCTCACGGATACAAGCCTTACAGCGTGCTTGCGCTTACCTTTACAAACAAGGCTGCAAGGGAGATGAAGCAGAGGATCGCCGATATGGTGGGGGAGAGGGCGGCAAGGATGATTTATATGGGGACATTCCACTCCATATTCCTAAGGTTCTTAAGGCAATACGCGGAACTGCTGGATTTTCCTCCGGGATTCACCATCTACGATAAGGACGACAGCAAGGCCCTGATAAAGCGCTGCATCAAGGAACTTCAGCTGGATGACAAGGTCTACAAGCCAAACGAGATATCCGGCCGCATCTCCGAGTGCAAGAACAATTTCATAACTCCGCAGGAGTATCTGAACCATCCGGAACTCCTGGAGTCCGACAGGCGTACCCGCCGCCCTCATATCCAGGGCATTTATGAGATGTACCAGAAACGTTGCAAGGAGCAGGGAGTGATGGATTTCGACGATATCCTGCTGAACACTTACCGCCTTCTGGCGCAACATCCCGAGGCATTTGCCCAGATCAAGGCACGTTTCCAGTTCATACTCATCGACGAGTATCAGGATACCAACTACTTGCAGTATGTGATTCTCAGGGCTCTTGCCCAGGATCACCAGAACATTACCGTGGTGGGTGACGACGCCCAGAGCATCTACGCATTCCGCGGGGCCAGGATCGAGAACATTCTTAACTTCCAGAAGGATTACCCGGATGCGAGAGTCTTCCGCCTGGAGCGCAATTACCGTTCAACCCAGACCATTGTAAACGCCGCCAATTCCGTCATTAAGAAAAATAAGGGCCGCATCACCAAAGAATGCTATTCCAAGAGGGATGTGGGGCAGAAGATCGAGCTCATCCAGGCCTACACGGAGCAGGAGGAGGCTCTTCTGGTAGCTTCTTCGATTATGGCCCAGATCCATCGCTCCGGTGCACGTTACCGCGATTTTGCCGTCCTTTACCGCACCAACGCCCAGAGCCGCGGTATCGAGGAGGCGTTACGCAAGAAAAACATTCCATATAAGATTTATGCCGGACATTCTTTCTACGAGAGGGCTGAGATCAAACGGATGTTGTGTTACCTGAGGCTTATTGTCAATCCTCAGGACGACGAGGCCTTCAAGCGCACTGTCAATTATCCGTCCAGAGGCATCGGCGCAACATCGATGGAAAGGATCATAGCCCTTGCTGCAGAAAACGGCAAATGCCTTACGGATGCGGTAATGAGCTATACGGCAGAGCAGTTCCAGATACGCCAGGGCCTGCTGGACAAGGTGAGGGACTTCGTCCTCAAGATGGAAACCCTCCGTTCAAAGGTCCAGACGGTGGATGCATACCAGATTGTGATGGAGATGGACAATCTCTTCGGCATTACGGCTGCCTTGAAGGAGGACACTTCTCTTGACGGCCAGACCATTCTGGAAAATGTCCTGGAGTTCCTGGACAGCATAAAGACCTTCGTAGACGAGGGCGTCGAGGAATTCAAGCAATATGATGACGACGGAGAATATGGCCCTGAAGTGGTTACACTCGACCTTTTCCTCCAGAATGTTGCTCTTGTCGCCGATTCGGATTCTGCTCAGGAGAGTTCCGAGACCTCTCATCCTGCCGCTAAGGAAGACAAGGAAGACGACAGGGTTTCCCTGATGACAGTCCATTCTTCCAAGGGTCTGGAGTTTCCGTATGTCTACATCACGGGTCTGGAGGAAAACCTCTTCCCAAGCGGTGGCCCATCCGGAAACGCCGAAAAGGAAATCGAGGAGGAGCGCAGGCTCTTCTACGTTGCCGTGACCAGGGCGGAGAATGCGGTCAGGCTGTCTTTCTCAAGGTCCAGGTTCCGCTGGGGCAGCTATGAGAACAATCTTCCGAGCCGCTTCATCCGCGAGATTGACCGCCAGTTCATCCTCAACCCTCTGGATGAAGACACTCCAACCCACACAACAGCCGCCTTTGGCGGACTCGGAGGCTTCAACCGTTTCCCAAGGACAGAGCGCCGTACGATTCCGAATCCGCCGGCACAGGCTCCGCAGCGTCCGCAATTCACTCCATCCACATCGCTGAGGCCTAAGAATGAGAACTTTGTCGCTGACGCGCCAACCAGGATGAGAGAAGGCATGAGGGTGGAGCACGAGAGGTTCGGAATGGGCAGGATTATATCCCTGAGCGGCAATGCAGGAGACCTCAAGGCAATTGTGGATTTCGACGATCACGGCCGCAAAACCCTGCTGCTGAAGTTTGCCAAGATGAGAATCGTGCAATAGGTTTCCGTTATTTTGCATGTGGAACGGATTTTGTTATAATTGCACTGTTTTTCATAGTTTAAGTTTAGGTTAAGTCAAGGCCTCGGCCTTGCAGAAGAGGATGGTCCAAAAGCCATCCTCTTTGTTTTTCAGGGGGCGGACACAGTCAATTTTACCGTTTGGTTTGCAAATCCCGCAACTCCCGCATTATCTTGTACTTGTCTAACATTTAAGTGCATAAGATATGAAGGGAAAAACACAAAAATCAGAGAACCCGAATCCCGGATGTCTGCCTCAGCTTCAGAGGGCGTTCATCTGGATTATGGCGGCAGCGGTGATGGCACTCTGCCTTGCCTCCTGCATCAAGCCCCTTACCCAAAAGGAAGACGAGAAAGAAAAGGATGAAGACCCGAACAAGGGTATGGCCGGCTTGTCCTTTTATCTGGACCGGGCATCATATGACAGCTGTCTTGTGGTTACCGATGATTCTGAGGAGGCGCTCCGTTCCATAAACACCAACCCGCTTGATTCAAACAACTACCGCCTCACAATTTTAACCGCTGGCGGAGTGCCGGTCTATGACAGCTCGTATGTGGGGCGTCCGGACGTTTTCTATGTCAAGGCAGGAACCTACAAGATCCGGGTAACTTCCAGAGAGTTTACCGAGCCTGACATTTATCCTTTATTCGGCCAGGAACAAAGTGTCAAGGCCAAGAAAGACAGCACATTGTGCGTGGAAATCGTTTCCCGTCAGCTGACAGGGGGCATCCGCTTCAGCTTTACCTATGGCTTTACGAGCTGGTTCAAGGGAACTGGCATTTACCTTAAAAGAGACACCGTTGTTGCCAAATATGGCTACGGAACCCGGCATTACCTATATTTTTACCCTGGAGACATATCAGTTATCTACAAGAACAAGGACGGGCACTCTTCCTACACTCCGCCGGACAAGCCGGGCTATACGGACACGCTTCTTTTCAAGCGCAAGCTAAAGGCCGCCGAACTTGTAACCATCTCCCTGGACTACGACCTGACCAAGGTGGCATACAACGGATTCTCATTCAAGGCAGACACATCCAGGGTCCGCAAGGACGAGTATTTCAATCTTGGAGGCATTGCCCCCTATGGTTGCAACTCCGTATGGTATGCCCAGACCCATATCGGAGACACGATAAATCTATTCGGTTACATTGTGGGCGGAGACGTTTCCAGCACCTCCTTCAAAAAGGAAAAGCCATTTACATCCAAGACCAACATCGTAATCGGCGCCCAGGAGTGGCAGGCTTTAAGGGAGAAGACAATAGGGGTAGAGCTGCCCAACGGTGAAATACGGAAGAACCTCAACCTTGTAGACCATCCGGAACACCTCAAGAAACCCATTGTTATTCACGGTGTTGTCTCAGACAGCTACTTCGGCTATCCCGGTTTGAAAAACGTTACTTCCTACCACTTGCTGCGGTAGAAGAGTCTTGACACGAATGAAACTGCTGCGCTGATCAGTGTGCTGAAAAGCATAGTCTTCATCATGCTTTTCTGCTGTGATTTCTGCTGTGCTTCGATTTGCTGCTGGTAATTCATCTGCTGCTGTGCAGGAGCAGGAGTTGCAGCCTTGACAGGGGCGCCGCAATGAGGGCAGCTTGCCGCCTGGTCGGATACCTGCTTTCCGCATTCCTTGCAAGTAATGAGTGCCATATCGTTGATTTTAATAAGGTTTTCCGTACTTCTGGAGCATTTCAACTTCAAGGTCTCCAATCTGGCGGTTGAGGCGGTCCATCTTGTCTGAATGCCTGCTTCTTGCCATCGGATCAGGGATATAATCGAGCTCTTTGGCCATTTCCCTGTACTCTCTCCGCATATCGTAGAGCTTCTTGCGGTCCTTTTCCAGCTGCTTTTCTTCTTTGGCCTTCCTGGAATCGGATTTGTCAGATTTGCTGCTGACTTCTGTCTGTGTCCCGGCGCTGTTATTTGCAGATCTTTCGCTTTTCTTGCCTCCACATCCGGAAAGCGCCAATATCAAAAGGCAAGAAAGAAACACTTTTTTCATAGTAATTATTCTTCCAGCTTGTAAACCATCTTGTTATAGAGCTTATACCTCTGTCCGCTTTCAGGACATACGGCTATCATATCTCCGCCTTTTTCTTTCTTGAAAAGCAGGCGGCAGCCCCTTTCGCTCATCCATCCGATCTGGCGGGCCGGATTTCCCACGACAAGGGCATATGGAAGAACATCCTTTGTGATAACCGCTCCAGCTCCAATGAATGCATATTCACCGATATTGTGTCCGCACACTATGGTGGCGTTGGCACCGATGGTCGCACCCTTGCCTACCATTGTCCTGCGGTAGCAGTCCTTGCGGCTTACGGCGCTTCTGGGATTGGTTACATTGGTGAACACACAGCTCGGCCCCAGGAATACATCATCTGCGCAGATAACTCCAGTATAGACAGATACATTATTCTGCACCTTGCAGTTTCTGCCAAGGGTAACACCGGGAGAAATAACCACATTCTGCCCGATATTGCACTTTTCTCCCAATACAGCACCTTCCATAATGTGTGAGAAATGCCAGATCTTGCATCCTTCTCCAATGGTGCAGCCATCATCAATCACCGCTGTCGGGTGAGCAAAATATTTTTCTTCCATAACGGGAACTGTTTTATGTCCATACAAATATAATCAATCCAGCCTTATATAAGCGATTTCTTTTTGGCCCAGCCGCGTGCAAACGATGCAAAGGTCGGGATGGTGTTCTCCAGGTTTCTGCAAACGGAGTAATGCCGTCTGATTCTGGCTGTGTCTTCAAGTTCCGTAATTGATACGGTCTTCAGAATGCCACTGGTTATCAGTTCGTTGACCTGGCTCTTCCAGAGGAAGGAAACCAGAGGCGGAGCCGTGGATGACGTGCCCCTGCCGTATTCCACTAGGAATTTTATGGCGGAGGACGGGTCTTTCATCGTGGCTGCGATATTCAGTGTGGATGGGTTGATTCCGGAATCAGAAAGCATCGCTGAGATTTCTGCGGAAGTCTCCGGATCTCCCTCATAAAAAAGAAGCCTTGTCTCGGCGATATCTATATACTGGTTATCCTTATTCAGCGATGGGGTAACGGCAAGGAGAATATCGGTGAAGAAATAGTCCAGCTCCTCTTCCTTTCCGCCGGCCTTGATTCCAACACTTACTTCCCCGTTATTCACTGCATTTTCTATCTGTTTGAGATCCAAAACTTTGTGGCTGATGCTGCTCTTCGGTGAGAGGCGGCACCAGTCTGCGGCAAAGTCCGGGAACATGCCATAGTAAAGCGCACGTGGGATTCCTATCGTGAAGTTTCCTTCCGTAACGGTTGAAAGCAGGGAGCTTTCCTGGGCCATTTCCTTGTAGAGCGCCAAGATTCTTTTTGCTTTTTCCAGGAGGATTTCTCCACTGTAGGTAAGCTGGTATTTGTTGCCTTGCCTGGAGAACAGCTCCACCTTGTACTGGTCTTCCAGAGCCTTGATATGCTTGCTTACGGCCGGCTGGGAAATACCCAGTGTCTCGGCCGTGCGGCTGAAATTCAAAAACTCGGCAGCCGTAACAAAAACTTTCAGTCTGAAATCCATATTTTTTCTCCCTTAACAGCCACTAATATAACGATTTTTATTTGATTTCAGGTATTGTTGCGGGGCGAAGTTGTTACGGTTGCGGTATAATTTATGCATACGGGGAAAGAAAAAAATATTATTTTCGCTTCTAATTTATAAGCATTAGGACATGAACAGGGTCGATACTAAAATTGGTAACCGGATAAAATCGGTCCGTGAAGCCAAGAAAATGACGGTTGAAGATATCAAGAAAGAAACAGGATTAAGCAAATCTTATCTGAAAGAGATTGAAAATGACGATGATACACCGAATCTTGGTAATGTGTCTAAGATTTCAAAAGTATTAGGAATCAGAACAGGAACTTTCCTGGACGGGGAAGAAGATCTTTCTCCGGTTGTTTCTTCTCTCAAGTCAAGGAGAAGGGTTAACGGCATCCGCGGCCGCAGCACCGGAAGGGACCATATGCATTTCTTTTCTCTTTCATCGCAGAAGAAAAACAGGCAGATGGACGCTACAGTAGTTGTGCTGGACCCGGCCGGGGGAAAGAAGTATTATGCATCTCACGAAGGAGAAGAGTTCCTGCTTGTGCTCGATGGCAAGCTTGAAGTCGGATACGGAAAGCAGGTTTATGTCCTCAAACCTGGTCAGAGTATTTATTACGATTCCATAGTACCCCATCATCTGGCTTCAGCTCTCAAGAAGAAACCTTGCAAGATACTTGCAGTAACATATTTCCCGGCCTAGCTCAATCCCTTTTCTGCTATGGTAAAAAGAATCAAGGAGATAAGAGATAACGCATCCCGCAGGGTCTCCGATATTCTGGCGGATATCCAGAGCCGCCTCAGAAGAAAAAGCCGTGAACTTCCGCTTTCTGACAGGACAATCGGCCAATGGCTTGAAAAATGGGCCTCCGAATGTCCGGACAGGGAGGCGCTGGTCTATTCTGACCGTGACCTGAGGTTCACTTACTCCCAGCTGAATCATCGTGTGGACACTTTGGCGAAAGGATTTATAGGAATAGGTGTGACCCGCGGAACCCATGTCGGAATCTGGGCGACAAATGTCCCTGACTGGCTGACAGTTATGTATGCCTGCGCCAAGATTGGAGCGGTATGCGTTACCGTTAACACGAATTATCAGCAGAACGAGCTGGAGTATCTTTGCAAGGATGCTGACCTTCATACACTGTGCATCATAGACCGCGACAGGGATACGGATTTTCTCGGAATGACCTACAAGATGCTGCCTGAACTCAGGGAGTGCGAGAGAGGCAAACTTGAAAGCAGCCGTTTCCCATATCTAAAGAACGTGGTTTTCATCGGACAGGAGAAGTACCGGGGGATGTACAACACCCAGGAGCTTCTTATTCTCGGAGAATACACGGATGACACTGAACTTGACAGGCTGAAAAAGCAGGTGAAGTGCAACGATGTTGTCAATATGCAGTACACATCGGGGACGACAGGTTTCCCTAAAGGAGTGATGCTTACTCACCGCAACATTACCAACAACGGTTTTCTGACCGGTGAGCACATGCTCTTCTCTTCATCCGACAGGCTCTGCTGCTGCGTTCCGCTTTTCCACTGCTTTGGAATAGTGCTGGCCACGATGAATGTCATCACGCACGGATGCACCCAGGTGATGGTGGAGAGGTTCGACCCTCTGGTAGTTCTTGCTTCCATTCACCGCGAGAAGTGCACATCTGTTTATGGAGTGCCTACAATGTATATCGCGATGCTTACTCACCCTATGTTCAAGATGTTCAATATGAGGAGCCTGAGGGTGGGAATCATGGCCGGGGCCCTCTGCCCGATCGAGCTTATGAAGGAGGTTGAAGAGAAGATGTATATGAGGGTTACCAGCGTGTATGGATTGACGGAAGCATCTCCGGGAATGACCCACACCAGATACGAGCAGTCATTTGAGGAAAGATGCACGACGGTGGGTTACGAGTTCGAGCATACTGAAGTCAAGATCATCGAGCCGGGAACGGGACGTTTCTGCAAGGTCGGGGAGGTTGGAGAATTCTGCAACCGCGGCTACAACAATATGGCCGGTTATTACAATAATCCGGAAGCTACAGCCGAGACTATCGACAAGGACGGATGGCTGCATTCCGGAGACCTCGGCTACCTGGATGAGAACGGAAACTTCAGGGTAACAGGCAGAATAAAGGATATGATTATCCGCGGAGGAGAAAACATCTACCCGAGGGAGATAGAGGAGTTCCTGTACCATCTGCCTGGCGTCCAGGATGTCCAGGTTGCGGGAATCCCTTCCAAGAAGTACGGGGAGGCTGTTGCGGCATACATTATCCAGAAACCGGATGCACATCTTACGGAAGAAATCGTAAAGGACTTCTGCTTCGGAAAGATTTCCAGATTCAAGATACCTAAATATGTCCTCTTCGTGGACGAATATCCTCTTACCGGCAGCGGCAAGATCCAGAAGTTCAAACTGAAGGATATCGGACTGAAGATGCTCGCCGACCAGGGAGTCAAAATAGAATAGATTATTAAACTCAGTATAAAAAAAAGCCGCTCTTTCGGGCGGCTTTTTGCGGTGCGTACGAGGCTCGAACTCGTGACCTCCTGCGTGACAGGCAGGCATTCTAACCAAACTGAACTAACGCACCATTCCGCGTTGGGAGTGCAAATATAGATATCTTTTTGGAATGTGCAAACGGTTTTATGAAAAAAATGAAAAATGCACGTTCCCGTAATGCCGCTCCTTTTTAAAATGAGGATGGGCGGAAAAATCATAGTCTGCACTGTGCTCCAGGATAAAGTATCCCTGACCGCTGAGGATAGGGGTTTCCCGGTTGAAAATCTTGTCCGGAAGGCTGTCTATGCCCTCGAGCTTATATGGTGGATCTGCGAAGATGAAATCGAACTGGCGGGTGCAGATATCCAGGAAATCGAAGACATTGCTGTGGACGGTGCGGATTTCCTTCAGGCCTAGGCTTTTGTGCATCTTGCTTATGAAAGATGCGTTCTTGCGGTTCATTTCCACGCATATGGCCTCTTTCCCGCCTCTTGATATAAACTCCGCGCTGATGCTGCCGGTGCCTCCGAAAAGGTCCAGGAGGGTGAAGCCCTCCAGCTCATACTCGCTTTCCAGAATGTTGAAAAGTCCCTCCTTGGCAAAATCGGTTGTAGGCCTGGCAGGATAGCCTGCAGGCGGATTGATGGTCTTTCCCTTAAGTTTTCCTCCGATTATTCTCATTTGTCTAGAGGCAGAGCTTTATGTCCCTGACGTATGATTTGAGCATCTTCAGCTGGGCATCATCTGCCTTGCCGATAAGGTTTACGGTAGTCTGCTGAGGGTTTATCTGGCTTTTGCTGAGAAGCTCCAGCATATAGTAAACTGCGGTAGGGAAGTCTACGGTGTGGTAGCTGTTGGCGGCAATCAGCCTTTCTCCTTCAGCAAGGAGAATGCAGGTCTGCTTGCGCTCTATGTCAAAATCCACGATGAGCTTGTTGTGGTCCTTGAGAGCAGACAGGTCTTTCAAATGCTTGAAGACCGTTGGCAGTACACCGGAGTCCGGAGTGATGGACCGGTTCCTGCCTTCCCAGCTGTAAATCAGGACTGCAGAATACTGAGGGACGGGTATAGAAAGAACTTCTGCATCTTTTTCCGTAGGGAATAAGGTGCAGAAGATAGTTTCCCGGTTTTTCCTGTCTGAAAAACCTTCAGGTACGAGAGTGAATAAATGTGTCGGAGAGTATTCTGACATTATTCCCAGTTACCTGCGTTGTTGTTAGGAGCATCAATGCTTCCAACCTTCAGGCCAGGGAACTTGTTCATCTTGTCTTTCTCGCACTTAAGGTTTACCAGAAGCTGGTGATCCATGCCTTTGAGAAGATCGTCGAAAGGAATAGTTGCCTCAAACAAAGGAACATCCACGCCTGAAACCTGCTTTACGATACTCTTCAGACCGATCTTGGCACCATCTGAGAATGGAATGTCTGCCAAATGGTCTATGTTGAAATCTTCTCTCTTGAGGAGAGTGTCCTTGACAGGGATTTCGCTCTTGATGGAGAATACGAGATTCTTGTCGCCTTTCTTGTAGAGTTCGTACAGATCCTTGTCTGTGAGCTTATTCTTCTTGTTTGCATTCCTTACAGCTTCCGTATGCGCTACCATTGCGGAGTCATTGACGGAACCGATCTGCATGTTGATGATCATCTTGTCATTCTTGTAGAAATCAGCCAGGGAATCCAAGGAGGAGGCGAACTTTCCGTACTTGTTCTTGTAAGCAACCTGAAGATCGCGGATGTCTTTCAGCTTCTGAATTGCAACCTGCTCTCTTGCAGCTCTTTCTTCGTTGAACTTGATAGGTTTCATTACGCCCTTAACGATCAGATATCCCAACAGGATGATGATTAGAGGGAGAATAACAATGGTAAATAACTTTTTCATATGTGTGTTTCTTATTTCCTTTAGGTTTAACAAGGACAAAAATAAAAAAAAATCTTCTCATCACCCAATTATTTTTAAATTTGCTTTTCGTTAGAGTTATGATAATTGATCCGAAAATCGTAGGGAGCTTTTGCAAGATGCTCCTCCCGGCAAAGAAAATCGTTATAGCGGGCCATCACAATCCGGACGGGGACTGCATTGGAAGCCTCACGGGTCTGAAGGCCTGGCTGGAGTGTTTCTTCAAGGATAAGGAGGGTGTGCGGGTTTCTATGGTTGTCCCTAACCATATTCCTTACTATCTGATGTTTATGGACGGAGCGGACTCCGTGGTCCTTTATTCGGAAAAACCGGACGAGGCACGTTCCCTTCTGGAGGAGGCAGATACCATTATCTGTATGGACCTCAACGATTTGGCCAGGACGGAGGAGATGGCGGACATCATAAGGAAGAGCACTGCCAGGAAGATTATGATAGACCATCATCCGTTCCCGGAGAAGTTTGCTGACCTTACGGTTTCCAAGACGGAAGTATCTTCGGCCTCGGAACTGGCCTGGTGGCTCGTTTCTGAAGCATCTAAGAAGACAGGAACGGAGATTCCGCTGGCCTGCAAGGCCTCTCTCTATACGGGAATGATGACGGATACCAACAATTTCTGCAATTCCGTGTTCCCTTCCACTTTCCTTATGGCATCCCAGATCGCCGAGGCCGGAATAGACAGGGAAAAGATCCAGATGGAGATAATGAACAGCTTCTCCGAGGAGAGAATGAGGCTGATGGGGCTGATGCTGAAGGACAAGATGACTATCTTCCCCGATCTGAAGGCAGCCGTGCTGGTTCTGGACCAGGAGACAAAAGACAGATACAATTATCGCGATGGAGATTCGGAGGGTTTTGTGAATCTTCCGCTCAAGATAAAGAATGTGGAAATTTCTGCGCTTTTTACGCAGGGGAATGGATATATTAAAGTATCTTTGCGGAGCAAGGGAGCCGTTTCCGTGAACCGGTTCTGCCGTCTGTTCTTCAATGGCGGCGGCCACGAGAGGGCTGCCGGCGGCAGGCTTTATGACAAGCCGATAGAGGAGGTGACGGATTATTTCGAGAAGTCTCTGAGGATGTTCCTCGGGGGATTCTCGGCATAGCTTTTGATATGAATTATATTCGTATGGCCAAGAAATATCTGATATTGTGCATTGCGGCTCTTCTGGCAATCTGCTGCGACAAGGAGGACCGCAAGAACACTTATGCCAATCAGGAAGCGTTGATAGATAGTTATGTATCATCGCCGAGTTCTGACTATACGGCGGTTTATAACGAAGGTGTTGTGAGAGTTATACTGGAAGAGGGGGCCGGAACAGAGGCTGCAAACGGGGACTCCATATATTTTCACTACAGCGGATATGTGTTCAGCCGCGGCAAAGGAGCATTGTTTGCAACCAATGACGAGGAGGTTGCCGAGGAAGCCGGATTCGTTACAGACGGGAAGGCTTTTGGCACGAAGCTTGGCCATTCTGCCCTTGTGGAAGGGTTGAAGAAAGGTCTGGAAGGCGTGAAGACAGGTGAGCGCTGCTATATAATCTTCTCTGCGAGATATGGCTACGGAAACCAGACCATGAACACGCTGCCGAAGCTAACGCCTCTGTTGTTCGAGATGAAGATAGAAAAGATTGTAAAGAACTGACAAATAGTTTAAATATGAATATAAAGTTGAGATTTTCCCTTTTGGCGGTTGCATTTCTGGCTCTTGCCGGCTGCGCCAAGGAGAAAAGTATTACAGACAGGGAAATCCAGGAGAGGATTCTGGACGCTTATATCCAGACCAATTGCCCGACGGCAGAGAAACTTTCTTCCGGTCTTACCATTTTGAGCCTGAATCCCGGTACCGGGCCGATACTTCCCGGCACTAACGACGGAATCTATATCCACTACAACACATACACACTTGAAGGTGTTTGCCAGAGCACTACTGACTCGCTGAAGGCCAGAATGCTGGGGACATATGACCCTGGGATCTACTACGGACCGTCGCTGTTCATTCTCAACAGTTCCACAGCTTCCGGAATGAAGGAACTTTTGGGTAAGCTTCGTCAGGGTGGCACCGCTACGGCAATCATACCGCCGTGGCTTACTTCAGCCGGTGCAAATTCATCGGGCTATACCAACACCGGGCAGCAGTATTCCATAAACATGATTTATGAAATAAAGGCCGGTATCGTGATAGATGATGTGAACAAATACCAGAAAGACTCGCTGGAAAGCTATTCCAGGCTGAACTTCTCTCCGAAGATCGATTCTACAGCCTTGGGCTGGTATTTCCGCAACTATACCCATCCGTCCGGAATTCCGGCGGCAGATACCGTTGTTGCTGGGGATAAGGTTGGAGTATGGTATGTGGGACGTCTTCTTGACGGATATGTATTTGACACAAATATAAGGGATACCGCAAAGAAATACAGGATATATGATGCTGCCAATGACTATGAGCCGCTGAGTGTCAGTATGGGCAAGACCTATCAGGACATGACAACATACGGTTCAAGTTCGAGCAGCAACGATATTTCAACTGGCTCCGAGGGATCTTCTTCCTTGATTCTCGGATTTGTAAGGGGCGTAAAGAATATGACGTATGCAGACAAGGCTGTCACATTCTTCATGTCAGGTCTCGGATACGGTGCTGAAGGTAATATGTCTTCCGGCAAGGGTGTTCCCGAGTATGCCATGCTCAGGTTTGATCTCTGGGTAGCCCATCCTGACGACCTTAAGTACCCGCCTACAAGGACCAAATAGTAAATACCTCTCAACAATATGGAAACAAAGAGAGAAAGAGAGCTGGCGGCCTTTGAAAGGCTGCTGGACGTTATGGATACGGTCCGCGAGAAATGCCCTTGGGACCACAAGCAGACTCTAGAAACCCTCCGTCCCCAGACAATAGAAGAAACCTACGAACTTTCAGACGCTATCCTGAAGAAGGATATGTTCAATATCTCCAAGGAGCTTGGAGACCTTCTGCTCCACGTTGTTTTCTATGCCAAGATCGGGAAGGAACAGGGAGAGTTTGATATCGCCGATGTATGCAACAAACTTTGTGACAAGCTTATATACCGTCATCCGCATATCTATGGCAATGTTCAGGTCAAGAATGCGGAAGAGGTAATCGGCAACTGGGAGCAGCTCAAGACAAAGGAAAAGGACGGCAACAAGAGCGTGCTGAGCGGAGTTCCTGAATCCCTTCCGAGCGTAATCAAGGCATACCGCATCCAGGAAAAGGCCCGTGCCGTCGGATTTGACTGGGAAAAGAAGGAGGATGTGTGGAACAAGGTAGCTGAGGAGTTTACTGAATTCAAGGAGGCTCTGGGAAAAGGCGGGAAGGAGGCTCAGGAGGAACTCGGCGATTTCCTTTTCTCCGTAATCAACGCCGCAAGGCTCTACGATATTGATCCGGACACGGCCCTGGAGGACACATGCTCCAAGTTCCGCCGCCGTTTCGGATATCTTGAAGAGAATACCATCAAGCAAGGCAAATCCCTCAAGGACATGACTCTGGCCGAGATGGACGAGTACTGGGACAAGGCCAAGGAACTCGAAAGGAAGGGAGAAATCTGATGGAAGATTTCAGGGAAAGGACGATTCTCCAGGTTGGAGAAGAGGGGATGGCTCTCCTGTCCTCTTCCCGTGTTGCGGTCATCGGGCTTGGCGGAGTGGGTGCTATGGCCGCGGAAATGATAGCCAGGGCTGGTGTGGGGAATATTATCGTCGCCGATTCAGATGTTTATTCCATAACCAACAAGAACCGGCAGATAGCTGCATTCGATTCTACCCTCGGGCAAAAAAAGACAGAAGTTATCCGCCAGAGGCTTTTGGATATCAATCCGGACATTAAGGTTACGGTTATTGACGAGTATCTTACAGAGGAGAACATTCCTTCTCTCATTCCTGAGGCAGATTTTGTGATAGACGCGATAGATACGATGTCGCCGAAGATTGCCCTTATCAAATTCTGCATGGACCGCAAGATCCCTTTGGTCAGCTCTATGGGGGCCGGGGCAAAGTGGGATGCCACCAAGGTCCGTGTAACGGATATCAGCAAGTCTTTCAACTGCCCTCTGGCCTATATGCTGAGGAAGAGGCTGAGGAAAGTGGGAATCTCCAAAGGTTTCAAGGCCGTGTTCTCGGAAGAATTGCCGATCAGGGAGGCTATCGTGCCGTTTGAAGAGAGAAATCACAAGAGCCGAACGGGCACGATTTCCTATATGCCGGCCGTCTTTGGGTGCGTCTGCGCCCAGGCTGCAATCAAATCAATTTTGAAGCTTGAGGAATAGTTGCTAAATTTGCAGACTTTGCAAAATTGGGTGATTATGCCAATTACAATCAAGGAAGTTACAACGGATAAACAGTTCCGGCAGTTCTATAAATTCCAGAACCGCCTGTACCGCAAATGCAGGTACTATGTCCCTACGCTGGACATGGACCAGAAGCATTCCCTAAAGGAGGATCCGGCTTTGCTGTACTGCAAGAGGAAGCTTTTCCTGGCTTATGACGATAAAGGCAAGGTTGTGGGAAGGGTTCAGGGCATAATCAATCCACGTTACAACGACTATTACAGTCTTAAGAGGGTACGGTTCGGATGGTTTGATTTTGAGGAAGATCCGGCCATCGCCGAGGCCCTTATAGATGCTGTCCAGAAGTGGGGGAAGGCAGAGGGAATGACAGAAATCCACGGTCCTCTGGCATACAATACCCTCGGAAGGCAGGGAATGTTGGTGGAGGGATTCGACAAGGAACCACAGGTAAACTGCCTTTACAACCATCCGTACTATGTGGACTATATGCAGAAGATGGGGTTTGAGAAGGAGTGCGACTGGATCCAGTACGAGATGGATCCTGGTCAGGGCCTGCCAGAGAAATTGGGAAGGATTTCAAAGCTCCTGATAGAAAGGTACGGCCTCCAGGTTCTGAAAATAAGGCAGGTGAAGAAAGACAAGGCTCTTAAGGAGAAGCTTCTGACCCAGTTCTTCAAGATCTACAACGAGTCTTTCAAGGCGGTGCATAATTTCATACCGCTGACCAGGGAGGAGGAAATTGAAATGGGCAACCACTATTTCTCCTACCTGAAGGAAGGGCTTACCTGCATGGTGCTGGACAAGGACGGTAACCTGGCTGCTTTCGGAGTAAGCGTGCCTTCCCTTTCCAGGGCGTTCAAGAGGGCAAGGGGAAAACTTTTCCCTATAGGATGGTTTTTTATCCTGCTGGCTTTCTGGCGTTACAAGAAGGTGGACCTTATGCTGCTGGGCTCCGCTCCGGAGTGGCAGTCCAAGGGGCTTTCCGCCATCTTCCACACCAAGATGGAGACCAATTACTACAAGAAGAGACTAAAGAGCGCCATATCCAATCCGCAGATAGACACCAACATTGCGGCAATCAAGGTTTGGGACAGCTACAAGAAGGAATTATATATGAGGAGAAGATGCTGGATCCGCAGCATTGACTAATACCGGAAGATTATGAGCGAAAACAATACATTGCTGGAAAAAGTAGAGGGTCTCAAGGTCAGGCTTGCCGAAATACAGAAGCAGCTTTCCGACCCTGAGTCCATGGCTGACATGAAGAAATATGTCCAGCTGAACAAAGACTACAAGGAACTTGAGCCGATAGTAAAGGCGGGAGAGAAGTACAAGAAGATGCTGGATGATTACGATTCCGCCAAGGACCTTATTGTCAACGAAAAAGATGAGGAACTCAAGGAGATGGCCCGTGAGGAGATGGCCGCCCTGGAAGAGTCTCTTCCAAAGATGGAGGAGGAAATCAAGCTTCTTCTGATACCGGCCGATCCCGAGGACGGAAAGAACGCCATCATGGAAATCCGCGGCGGTACAGGCGGAGACGAGGCCGCTATCTTTGCCGGAGACCTTTTCCGCATGTATTCCAAGTACATAGAGAGAAAGGGATGGAAGCTGGAGGTTACCAGCCAGACCCCGGGAACTGCAGGCGGTTACAAGGAAATCATCTGCACGGTTTCCGGAGAAGGTGTATATGGACTTCTCAAATATGAATCCGGCGTACACCGCGTACAGCGTGTGCCTCAGACCGAGACCCAGGGAAGGCTTCACACTTCAGCCGCTTCCGTTGTAGTGCTTCCAGAGGCTGGAGAATTTGACGTGGAGATCAACGAAAAGGATATACGCAAAGATATTTTCTGTGCATCCGGTCCGGGCGGACAGGGCGTCAACACTACATATTCCGCCATCCGCCTTACCCACATACCTACGGGAATCGTAGTCCAGTGCCAGGACGAGAGGAATCAGCTCAAGAATCTGGAAAAGGCTATGAATGAGCTTCGTACAAGGCTATACAATATGGAGTACCAGAAGTATCTGGACAATCTTTCCTCCAAGAGGAAGACTATGGTTTCCACCGGAGACCGTTCCGCAAAGATCCGCACTTACAACTATCCGCAGAGCAGGGTGACGGACCACAGGATCAACTGGTCCACCCATAATCTTCCTGTCTTCATGGACGGAGAAATCCAGGAGGTTATAGACCAGCTGCAGATAGCCGAGAATGCGGAGCGTCTGAAGGAAGCCCAATAAATTTCCCTCACATCCCAATGGCAGACCAGGAGTATATCACGATAACTGGCGCACGGGTCAACAACCTGAAAAACATCTCGTTGAAGATTCCGCGCGGAAAGTTGTGCGTGATTACCGGTGTCAGCGGCAGCGGTAAGAGTTCACTGGCATTCGACACTCTATACGCCGAGGGGCAGAGAAGGTTCGCCGAGAGCCTTTCTTCCTTTGCCCGTCAGTTCCTGGGCAGGATGAGCAAGCCTGATGTGGACAAGATAGAGGGAATTCCGCCGGCAATCGCCATTCAGCAGAGGACCAACACCCGTAACCCGCGTTCTACGGTTGCCACCAGCACGGAAATCTACGACTATCTCAGGATACTCTATTCCAAGATAGGCATAACATATTCTCCGATAAGCGGTTGTGTAGTAAAGAAGGAAACCGTGGAGGATGTGCTTTCATTCATCGATACTATAGAAAAGGGCTCTGCGGTCTATGTCCTTTCAAAAATAGACACGGAGGAGAAAATGCTCATCGAGCGTCTTGTGGACCTCAAGCAACAGGGATTCACGAGGCTTCTCGGCGATGGAGGAATGGTCAAGCTGGACCAGTTCCTCAAGGATGGTGCAAAACCATCCGGAAACCTTTATGTGGTTGTATCCAGATTCCTCCACGACGGCAGTGAGGATTCTTCCGAAACCAGAAGTTCCGTAGAGACTGCATTCTCTCTTGGTGATGGAAGGCTGACTATTGGATACATAATTGAAAATGATCTGGTTTTCAGAGACTTTTCAAATCTGTTCGAGGCTGACGGGATGATCTTTGAGGAGCCTAACGAGCAGATGTTCTCCTTCAACAATCCGCTTGGAGCCTGCCCGGTCTGCGGCGGGTTCGGTAGCACCGAGGGCATAGACGAGAAGCTTGTCATTCCAAACACCACATTGAGCGTGTATGAGGATGCGGTGGCTCCGTGGAGGGGAAAGCTAATGAGCTGGTATAAGGACAGGCTCATAGAGAACGCCTGGAGATTTGATTTCCCGATACATCGCCCATACGCGCAACTGACTCAGAAACAGAAAGATCTCCTTTGGAACGGCAACGGATATTTTACCGGCATCAACGATTTTTTTGCCTGGGTGGAGACCAAGAAGTACAAGATACAGTTCCGTTACATGCTCTCCAGATATTCCGGAAAGACAGTCTGCCGCGCCTGTGGCGGAACGCGCCTTAAAAAGGAAGTTTCCTATGTGAAAATCGGTGACAAGAGCATCGGTGAGCTTATGGAAATGAACGTGAGTTCCCTTCTGGAGTTCTTGCGCGGCCTTAAGCTTACGCCTTACCAGAAAGAGGTTGGCGGAAGGGCTCTGAAGGAGATTACCCAGAGGCTGGAATACATTGAGGATGTGGGGTTGGGCTATCTTACCCTTAACCGCCGTTCCAACACTCTCAGTGGTGGTGAGAGCCAGAGGATCAATCTTGTCAGTTCCCTGGGCAGCAGCCTTGTAGGCTCTCTTTACATTCTCGACGAGCCGAGTATCGGCCTGCATCCGAGGGACACTCACCGCCTGATTGAGGTAATGAAGAAACTCCGCGATCTGGGCAACACTATCGTTGTGGTTGAGCACGACCGCGACATAATAAACGCTGCTGACCATCTCATTGACATCGGCCCGCTGGCCGGCAGTTTCGGTGGTGAGGTTATCTTTGAGGGAACAGCAGCCAAAGGGAAGGATTTCCGCGGATCGTTAACCCTGGACTATATCTACAGCCGCCGCCAGGTTTATCCGGAAACAAAGCCTCGCCGATGGTCCAGGAAGATAGTTGTCGAGGGGGCTATGGAACACAATCTCAAGGATATAACGGTTGAGTTCCCGCTTAATGCCTTTACCGTAGTAAGCGGAGTCTCAGGCAGCGGAAAGTCATCTTTGGTAGGGGATGTCCTCTATCCTGCCCTCTGCCGCCATTTCCAGATCGGAAGCCAGCAGGCACCGGGAGCGTTCCGGGCTCTTGGCGGAGACCTTTCCAAGATTTCCGGTGTGGAATATGTGGACCAGAATCCTATGGGCAAGAGCGGCCGCTCCAACCCGGTTACATATCTGAAAATCTATGACGATATCCGCAGGATTTTCTCTGACCAGCCTTACGCCAAGCTGAACGGCTATACAAATTCCTTCTTCTCATTCAACATAGACGGCGGACGATGCCCTGTCTGCCAGGGAGAGGGCTACATAGTTGTTCCTATGCAGTTTATGGCGGATGTAAAGATGGTCTGCGAAGAATGTGGCGGACACCGTTTCAAGCAGGATATCCTGGAGGTGCGCTATCACGGAAAGAACATAGACCAGATTCTGGATCTGAGCGTGGACCAGGCTGTGGAGTTCTTCTCCGCCCAGAAGGAGCCGGCAGCCGCAAAGGTCGCAAACGGCCTTGGAGTTCTCCAGAGGGTTGGGCTTGGCTATGTTAAGCTAGGCCAGAGCTGCAGCACCCTCAGCGGTGGAGAAAGCCAGAGGATAATGCTGGCCCAGTTCCTTTCCAACGAACTGAAGAACAGCTCACAAGGCAAGCTGCTTATTTTCGACGAGCCTACGACCGGCCTTCATTTCCACGATGTAAGAAAGCTTCTGGACGCATTCAATGCACTTGTGGATGCCGGCAACACCATAATAGTGGTTGAACACAATACAGATGTGATCAAGGCCGCAGACTGGGTGATAGACCTCGGTCCGGACAGCGGTGACAATGGCGGAGAGGTTGTATTCACGGGCACTCCCGGGCAGCTTTCACAGGATCCTCGCTGGATGTCCTATCTGAGGGTCTGACTTGCTAAATCCATAAAAATGTCGTATTTTTCCGTTTTGATTTCATCAAAATGGAAAGATGGTGAACTTTCAGGATATACCCGTTACCGAACTCATACCGCAACGCCAGCCGTTAATGCTGGTGGATAAGGTATTGCACAGCAGCGAGGAAGACACGGAAACCGTTCTGGAAATCCGGGAAGACAATATTTTCCTGGATGAAGGCCATCTTTCCATGGCCGGACTTTTGGAGAATATGGCCCAGTCCTGCGCCTGCAGGATGGGTTGTAGATGCATTGTGGCGGGAAGTCCGGTAAGGATAGGGGTTGTAGGTGCAATAAGGAACTGCATAATGGAGAGGCTTCCGCGTCTTGGAGAGACACTCCATACCCACGTGTGCATTATGGAGGAAGTGCTCAACCTGACTCTGGCAAGCGTGGTGGTGAAGGTTGGAGACGAGACGATAGCTACTACACTGATCAAGATGGCGATGACGGAATGAAAAGGCTTCTGACGATATTGCTTTGCATTATGCTTCCGCTTGGACTTCAGGCCCAGGCGAGGCTTTCCGCACAGGAGCAGGAAAAGATTCTGGACAGGATAGAATCATCCGCCTCGGCGACCGTTTCGATGCAGTGCGAATTCACCCAGACCAAGACAATGAAGATGCTGAAGGGCGAAATGCAGTCCAGGGGAGTGATGTATTTCAGTAAGCCCGACAGGCTCCGCTGGCAGTACAATTCTCCATACAAGTACATTTTCATACTGAACGGCGGAAAGGTAAAGATGGAATCCGCTTCTTCGTCGCAGAGCATAGACGTAAAGCAGAATAAGATGTTCAGGCAGATAGCGGACATTATGCTCGGCAGCATAACCGGGGGCGGGCTGAAGAACTCTTCCGATTTTGCAGTGGAGATTTTCAGGGATGGGGATTCCCATTTTGCCCGTCTGACTCCGAAAAAGAAAGAGATAAAGCAGATTTACGAAAGCATAGAAATTTGGTTCAACCCCTCTTTGACTATGGTCAGCATCGTGAAGATGAAGGAGAAGACCGGAGATGAAACTATTGTTAAACTGTTGAACGTTAAGACCGATGGTTCTTTGGACGATAAGTTGTTTGATGCTGATTAACCTTTGTCAAGCTGTGGACGCCATTCCCGCTTCCGACACCCTTGTCCGCTCGGAGTACAGCGTGCTGATGAAGATAGGGAAAAGGGAACTTACCGGCATCTGCATAGTTGAGACGGGAGAAGACGGTGACGTCGCCGGAACCCTTATGAACGAGTTCGGAGTCAAGGCGTTCGACTTTACCCGCAAGGATGGGAAGACAAGGATTGTGAACGTAATGGGGCCACTGGACAGATGGTTTATAAGAAAAAGGCTGAGAAAGGATTTTGACCGCATCCTTCCGGTTTTGGGACCGGATGGCTGTTCTTACTCGAGGTCTTTCACAACTTATGTCTTTACCCCTTTGGAAAACTGATTATGAAAGCGGCGGTGTTCTATTATTCCCAGAGCGGGCAGGCTCTTAAGGCGGCGGAAAGCATCTGCGGCTCTATGAGTGCTGTCTACAAGGAAATTACCCCGCAGCACAATTATCCGTTCCCGTGGAGCCGGAAAGAGTTTTTCCAGGTTTTTCCGGAGACCAGACTCGGCATTCCGCCATCCGGGATAGAGCCGCTGGACTTCTCTGACATCGCTGATGCTGATATAGTGATAATCTCCGGCCAGTCCTGGTTCCTCTCCCCGTCTTTGCCGCTCCAGTCTTTCTTCAGCGATGAGAAAGTCAAGGAATATCTCAAGGGTAGAAACATTGTTTTCGTAAACTCCTGCCGCAATATGTGGCTTATGACTTCCCGCAAGGTCAAGGAATACATCAAGCAGGCCGGGGCAAAGCTTGCCGGGCATATCGTCCTGCAGGACAGGGCCTCCAACCTGGTAAGCGCCGTTACCATAATACGCTGGCTGATGAAGGGGAAGAAAGAGGCTACGAGGATTCTTCCTGCCGCAGGAGTGAGTGAAGAAGACATTAGGGGAGCGTCCCGCTTCGGATCAGTTATAGAAAATGCTGTGGGTGAGGGAAAACTGTCCGGCCTTCAGGCGGCCTTGCTGGAAAAAGGTGCCATCAGTTACAAGCCGTCTGTCCTGACTATAGAAAAAACCGGTCACAGGATCTTCGGGTTCTGGGCGAAATTCATAAGAAAGAAGGGGGATTACGGCGACCGGAAACGTCAGGGGAGGCTGACCCTCTTTTACTGGTACCTTCTGTTTGTGCTTTTTGCGCTGAGTCCACTGGTCCAGCTCTTTTTCTGGATTACATATCCTCTTCGCAGAGTTAAACAGAACAGAGAAATTGATTGCAACGTGTAAGATTATATGGAAGTATTCATAACAAAAGCATCCGGTTTTTTCCCGAACTCTCCGGTTTCCAACGACGAGATGGAAAGCTATCTCGGAATGGTGGGCGGAAAGCCTTCCAAGGCAAGGAGGATAGTCCTGTCGCGCAACGGAATAAAGTGCAGGTACTACGCGCTGGATAAGGAGGGAAAGCCTACCCACACCAACGCCCAGATGGCGGCAAACGCTGTCAAGGGGCTTCTGAGCGAGGATTTGACCATCGACGATATAGACCTTCTTTCATGCGGCACCGCTTCTCCGGAGCAGCTGATTCCTTCTCATGGAGTTATGGTGCACGGGCTTTTGGGCGGAAACCGGAATATGGAGGTGGTTTCCTTTGCCGGAAGCTGCTGCACTGGAGTGGATGCCCTTAAATATGCCTATATGGCGGTTAAGCTCGGCGATGCCCGCAATGCCGTAGTTTCCGCTTCCGAAAGGCTCAGTGCATGGATGCGTTCCGGCTATTTCCAGAAGGAAAGCGAGTATCTCTCCCAGCTGGAAAGCCAGCCTCTGCTTGCTTTCCAGAAGGAGTTTCTTAGATGGATGCTCTCGGACGGGGCCTTTGCCGTACTGCTTGAAAACAAGCCGAATCCGGAGGGGCTTTCTTTGAGGATAGACTGGATAGACATAACTTCCTTTGCAAACACGAAGGAGACCTGTATGTATGCCGGAGCGGAGAAACAGGAGGACGGAAGCCTGAAGGGGTGGGCGGATTTCCCGGAACAGGAATGGCTCTCCAAGTCTGTGTTTGCCCTCAAGCAGGATACCCGTATACTTTCCGGGCATATCGTGAAACTGGGTGTGGACTTCCTTATCCAGATGGGGGAAAAGCATTCATTCAAGGCGGAAGATGTGGACTGGTTCCTTCCTCATCTTTCTTCAATGTTCTTCAAGGACATGATACTGGAGGAATCCGCCAGGAGAGGTTTCTTCATCCCGGACGAGAAATGGTTTGTGAATCTTCCGAGCGTTGGGAACATCGCCTCGGCATCCGCCTTTGCTATGCTGGAGGAACTTCTATACAGCGGAAAGCTCAGGAAAGGACAGAAGATACTTCTTATGATACCGGAGAGCGCCAGGTTCTCCTACTGCTATTGCATGCTTACCGTTTGCTGAAAATTAACAGGTTATGAAAGTAGACGAGGTTCCTCAGGACTTGAAATACTACAAGGGTTCTGTAGTGCGTGACGTAAATTACGCCGTGGACGAGAAAGGGCAGTACAAGGCTGTCCTCAGCGACGGCTGGACTCCCAAGAACGATGCCCTGGATATGGCTCTGGATGAAGTCAGAGGGCAGTGCGGCCTCATCGCAGAGAAAGTGAAAAGGGGAGAAAGCAGCCCTCTGGAATATCACGCCGCCAAGAATCTGATGGACGTAAGGCTCCTTTCCGATTACACCGGCATTCCAAGGCGAAAGATCCGCCGGCATTTCCGTCCGGAAAACTTTGCCGCCCTCGATGAAAAGACTTTGGCAAAATATGCCGGGGCTCTGAGAATAACCGTAGCGGAACTTAAAACAATCCCGGAGTGATATGGAACTGAATCTTGAGCACAGGTCAGCGGCGCATTGCGAGAACGGAGCCATTTCGGCCCTTTTGAGATTCCACGGGATTGACCTTTCCGAGCCGATGATTTTCGGCCTTGCCAGCGGACTGTTTTTCAGCCACGTGCCTTTTGTGGACGTGAGCGGAATGCCCCTTACTTCCTTCAGGACCGTTCCCGGTTTCCTCTTCAAGCGCATTACCAAACTGCTTGGCATAAAGACGGAAACCGCAAGGTACTTCAACAGGGAAAAGGGTATGAGAAAACTGGACGATCTGCTTCTGAAGGAGAAAAAGCCGGTGGCCCTTGTGGTGGGAATGTATTACCTGCCATACGTTCCAAAAGAATACCGGTTCCATTTTAACGGCCACAATATCTGCGTAATAGGAAAGGACGAAACCATCGGAGACTATGGTGTTCTGGACTCAAACGCCACCTGCAAGGTTACAATCAGCCGCGAGGATCTTCTGAAGGTCAGATATGCCAAGGGCGGTTCGTACCGCCTGTTCGGAAGAATGTACTGGATCAAGTCCGTCCCTCCTCATTTGCCGGACATGAAGCCTATGATTCTCAAGGCCATCGCCAAGAACTGCAGGATAATGACACGCACCTACAGGGGAGTTAAGTATGTGGGAGTCAGGGGTATGCTGTTCCTTTCCGAAAGAATCCGCACCTGGGAAAGGAAAATGGGTACTCAGAAGGCCCTTATGAATGTTGCCCAGGTTGTCAGGATGCTGGAGGAAATCGGAACCGGAGGGGCCGGATTCCGCTTCATATACGGTGCTTTCCTTCAGGAGGCGGCGCAGAGGACAGGTATCGCCGAGCTTAATGAGTATTCCGCCAGAATCACGGAAATAGGGGATTTGTGGAGGGAATTTGCCGTAAGGGCTTCTAGGATGTTTAAAAGGAGGAAGGCGGAAACCTGCACTTTCGACGATCTTGGAGACATGCTCCGCAACCTTGCCAATAAGGAGGCTGCCTTCTACAAAGACCTGGAAAGGGCCGTTGAAAAGTATATGGACTGATGACGGATTTCTTCCTTCATATCTACGATTTTCTTTCCAAGCGCAAGGGGCTTTGCCTTGCCCTGCTGTTTGCGGTAATGGCGGCTCTTGTGCTTATGACCTTGTCTCTGAAGTACAACGAGAATATCTGGGATTTCCTTCCGGCAGGCGGCAACCAGCAGAAAGCCATAACTTTATATCAGGACATCTCCGGTGGGCAGAGGGTTGTAGCGATGTTCCGCCTGAAAGACTCCGCATCCTCTGAAAGCGCCCTTACCGACGCCGTTGATACATTCTCCGCTAAAGTCCGGGAGGGTGAAGGAAGCAGGCACATAACAAGCATAGAATCTCAGATAGACTTTGACAGATATGCCGGGATAACGGACTTTGTCTACAGGAATATCCCTTTGATGCTCAGCGATTCTGACTACGAGAGGATGGATAGCCTCCTCTCCAGTCCTTCCTATGTGGACGAGTCTCTTGAGGCGGATGTGGGTATGATAATGATGCCTGCCACGGGGTTCTTCACAAGCAGTATCGGCAGCGATCCGCTTTCGCTTTTTTCACCAGTAATCAGCCGGCTACAGGAAAGCCGGCTGGCACTCCCGTTCGAGTTCGACGACGGATATATCTTCACCCCCGGTAAGGGTTATGCCATTGCCTTGCTTGCCTCTCCGTACGGGGCGATGGAATCGGCCAATAACAACCTGCTGGTCAATTATCTGGACAGCATAGCCCGCCAGACTGCGGAAGCCTGTCCGGATGTGGATCTTGCCTTTACGGGGGCGCCTGTTATTTCCGTGGACAACGCCCGAAGAATCAAAAGCGACAGCAAGAGGGCGATATCTATAGCCGTGACACTTATTCTGATTCTTCTGGTTCTGGCATTCAGGAGAATCAAGAGCCTTCTTCTGATAGGGCTGGCCATTCTGTTCGGATGGCTGTTTGCGATGGGATTTATTGCGGCGCTTAGAAACGATGTTTCCCTGATAGTTCTTGGAATCGGTTCCATAATAATAGGAATTGCGGTTAACTATCCGCTTCATTTTGTGGCACATACGGATCACGGAGGTTCCGTGCGGCAGGCTCTGAAGGAAATGGTGGCTCCGCTTCTTATCGGCAATATCACTACGGTGGGCGCTTTCGCCGCCCTTATGCCTTTGGACGCTCCCGCTTTGAAGGACCTGGGATTCTTTGCCGCGTTTATGCTGATCGGAACAATCGTTTTTGTGCTGGTGTTCCTTCCGCATCTTGTAAAGAGAAGGGATGGGAAGGAGAAGCTTCTTTTCAAAGGCGTTTCTTCCTTTGCTCCGGAGCGGAAAAGGTGGTTGCTCTGGGTGGTCATTGCCCTTACGGTATTCTTCGGCTATTTCAGTTTCGGAACTTCTTTCGATACTGATATGAACCGTATCAACTACCTAACGCCCAAGCAGGAACGGTTGCTGGAAGGTCTAGGAGTACAGGCCGGTGTAAATGATACATCAAATATCTATCTCGTTGCGGAAGGCGGTAACTGGGACGAGGCTCTGGAGCATCGGATGGCAATGGCTCCTGTTCTGGACAGCCTGAAAAAGGCAGGAGTCATTGAAGGATTTTCTTCATCGATTGCTTTTATCGCTCCGAAGGCCGAGCAGCAGAGGAGGATAGGCCTCTGGAACACATTCTGGAAAGAGCATAAAGACGAGGTTCTCTCCAGGCTGGACAGCCGTGCTCCACACTACAGCTTCAGAGAGACGGCTTTCTCTTCTTTCAGGACGCTCATTGCCGAGGAATATTCCGCAAAGCCGTTTGAGCATTTCGATACTCTCCGCCAGGCGGTTCTCGGCAATTCATTCAGCACATCAGGTGGCGTCTGCTCGGTAGTGGATGTGGTTAAGGCTCAGGATGTCGGCAAGGCTGCACAGACTTTGGACGCCGCTGTTGGAGAGGACGGCTATGCGTTTGATTTTGCAGGAATGAACTCATCCATTGCCAGGAGCCTTTCGGACGATTTCAACTATATCGGCTTTGCCTGCGGACTCATAGTTTTTGTATTCCTATGGATTTCTTTCGGAAGACTGGAACTCACGCTGATAGCGTTTCTTCCTATGGCTATGGGATGGTTCTGGATCCTAGGCATAATGAATCTTCTGGGAATGCAGTTCAACATAGTGAACGTGATTCTTGCAACGTTCATTTTCGGACAGGGAGACGATTACACGATATTCATCACGGAAGGTCTGATAGACGAGTTCGCCTACAGGAAAAAGGTCCTGGCCTCGTTCAAGAACAGCATTATGGTTTCCGCCCTGATCATGTTCATCGGAATGGGCTCCCTGATAGTGGCCAGACATCCTGCGCTTCACTCTCTTGCAGAGGTGACCATCGTGGGAATGTTCTCTGTTGTACTGATGGCCTGGATAGTGCCGCCTGCATTATTCTCCTTCCTGGTGAAAAAGAGGGGAAAATACAGGAAGATGCCACTGACATTCGGGCGCATTTTTGAAAGGAAAGCCGGTGGCAACGCCGTAAAAGACACTCATTCCTTCCACAAGTATGTCATTTACAAGTACATCTTCAAGGGCTATGCTCTGGAAAGGGAAACTAGGCGTCTGCTTCGCAGATATGATGATTTCAGCCAGTGGATAGATGCTGGCCTGACGTCTGAAACCGTTTCCGTCATCAATGGCGGACGGGGACAGTTCTCTCTGATGATGGCCCTCGTACATCCTGAAATCCAGGTGCACTCCTACCACGAGGACAACGACGACTCAGCCCTTCTTTCTGCAATGAGCCCTTTCCCGGAGAACCTTCATGTCCATTGTTCAGAAGAAATAGAGAATACGGAAGGAACTCTTGTCTTCAATCTGGATGAAATCCTCAATTAATCTTTTAGTATATTTGCATAGATTCAACCGTAGTAGTTATGAAAAGGATTCTTTTACTAGCCGCAACATTGTTCCTTTTATGCGGCGCGGGATTTTCCCAGAAAATCAAGATACGCAGCGAAAAACCGGAAGACCATGTTCTTTCCATCATGAGTTTTAATATCCGTCATGGAAAAGGAATGGACGACAAGGTGGATTTTGCAAGGATAGCCAAGGAAATCTCCATTGTACAGCCGGATGTCGTTGCCCTTCAGGAAGTTGACAATGGGACTGCCCGAATCGGAGGTTCTGACTCCCCAAAGACAATCGCCCGTCTGGCAGGAGACTATGCAGCTTATTTTGCCTCAGCGATGGATTTTGACGGCGGAAAGTACGGCAATGCAATCTTGACCAGGAAGCCGCCTGTACACTCTACATACTATCCTCTTCCGGGCGCTGAGGAACCGAGGGTTCTGCTCATAGTTGAATTCGATAAATTCTATCTGGGCAGCGTTCACATGTCTTTGGACAAGGACTCCAGGATCGCCGCATGCAGAAAGATTGCCCAGATTGTCAAGAAAGGCATTAACAAGGACAAACTGTTCTTCCTTGCAGGAGACTTTAACTTTGAGCCTAATTCCATGGAAATGAGGATTCTTGCAGAGAGCTTCGCAGTCCTTTCAGCATATGAGGTTAAGACTTTCCCTTCAGACAATCCGGACCGCACCCTGGACTATATCATGGTTTATAAAGGTGGAGCCGGAAAATCTTTCCTGAAGGATCTGGAAAAGGGTAAGCAGGGAGTAGCCTCCTGGGTTCAGCCGGAAAAGATGGCTTCTGACCACAGGCCTATTTTCGTCTTGATATACAATGGCGAGAACATCGTTACCGAGAAGTTCTGATAACGTTTGACACTTCACGCATTTTTTTAAGGGCAGAGATTACTTTGTCCAGGTGAGCGTTGCCGCCTACTGAAATCTCCATCTCGGCCACGAACTCGAGTTTTGCCTTCTGTCTTTCTGAGATCCTGAATGCCCTTATGCTGGCTCCTGTCTTTACTACGCATTCCATAACGGCATTGGACATCGATGCGTCTCCGATACCTATGACTTTAAGGCCTGTCTGGAACTGGGACGAGGTGGATGTCTGTCTCCATTTAACCTTCTGGATACGGTAAGGATATTGGCTGATCAGCCTTGCTGCATTAGGGCAGGATATCCTGTGTATGCTGATACCTCCGCTGGCCGTCACGAAACCGAATACATCGTCTCCGAAGATAGGGTTGCAGCAGCGGGCCATCTTGAAACTTATATTGTCCAGTTTGTCGCTGATGACAAGATAGTCCGAGCGGCCTCTCGTGCTCTTTTCCAGCAGTTTGGCAGACTGCTTGTCTTCCTTCTCCTCCTTTTCCGGGGTGGCTCCGCTCAGGTAGTCCTTTACGTCCTGAAGGCTGATCGTCTGGTCGTTTATCGCGATAAGGAAGTCTCCTATGGACTTCATCTTGTAATGCTTGGCAAGGTTGGAAAGGACTTCGTCCGTGAGCTCCATCTTCCAGTTCTTCATCCTGCGCTCAAGGGTCTCCCTTCCAAGGCGGCTCATCTTGCCTTCCTCCTCCTTCAACTTACTCTTTATGTGGCTTCTGGCCTTGGAGGAAATGACTATGTTCAGCCAGTCGCGGGACGGTTTCTGGTCCTTGCGGCTCATAATCTCCACCACGTCTCCGGTATGGAGTTCTTCCCTGATGGATTTTACCTTTCCGTTGACCTTTGCGCCGCTGCAGCTCATTCCGAGGTTGGAGTGTATGGAAAATGCAAAATCCAGAACGCAGGCTCCCCTTGGAAGCTGCTTGAGGTCTCCGTTCGGAGTGAAGACAAATATTTCGTTCAGGTCTTTTCTCAGCGATCCGTCAGAGAAGAGGCCGGGAGTTTCCAGCGCTTTCTTGACATCGCCAAGCCACTCGTCCAGACCCTTTACAGCCTTGATTCCCTTGTAGCTCCAGTGGGAGGCGTGTCCGTTCTCGGCAATCTCGTCCATTCTCTGGGTGCGGATCTGAACCTCCACCTTTGCTCCGTCCTTGTTTTCCACGGTGGTGTGGAGACTCTCGTATCCGTTCTCCTTAGGGTTTGATATCCAGTCTCTAAGGCGAGATACGTCTGGCTTGTACTCCTGGGTCACCAGAGAATAAACCTGCCAGCATGCTTCTTTCTCCTTTTCCAGGGGAACGTCCAGTATGAACCTGATGGCAAAAACGTCGCTTACGCCCTCGAACGGAACATCTTGTTTCTGCATTTTCTGCCAGATTGACCAGGCGGTCTTTGTCCTGACCTTGAGTGTATAGCGTATCCCCGCATCTTTAAGTTTCTTTTCCAGAGGCTGGAGGAACTCAGCGACCAGAGCCTCCCTCTCTTTCCGGGTTGCCAGCAGCTTGTTGCTTATAGCCCTGAAATGCTCCGGATCGGAATAGCGGAAATAGAGGTTCTCCATTTCTCCCTTGATCTTGTAAAGACCCAGCTGGTGTGCCAGAGGAATGTAGAGCATCTGGGTTTCAGTGAGCTTGCGCATCTGGCTGGATTTCGGGAATATAGCCAGATTGCGCATAATCTCCAGACGGTCTGCTATCTTGATGAGCGTTACCCTCGGATCCCTGGAGTAGGAGACAATCATCTTGCGGTAGTTTTCCGCTTGAAGCCTGGTTTCCTTTGGGGTGATCTTGGAGATGCTGTTCAGGCCGTCCACCATACCCATAATGTCCGCCGGAAATTCCTTGCGCAGTTTCATCTGGAGTTCCTCGTTTCCTCTGGAGGCTTCGTGAAGGTATACGGCGCAAACTGCATCATCTCTCAGACCTATCTCTTCAGATACGATGCGGGCCACATTTTCGGGATGTTCAATGAAAGGATGATGGTTTTCCCTTTCCATTCCTTTCAAGGCTTCCAGGGCAATGGCATAACTTTTATCTACAAGGGTGCTTTCCATGTCATTTACCTCTTTTTTTCCAGCAGAGCCTTAAGGGCGTTCATTTCATCACGATAACGGGCGGCTGAAAGGAAGTCAAGTTCCTTTGCAGCGTTTTCCATCTTTATCCTTGAGCTTTCTATGCTCTTCTGAAGCTCAGCATTGCTCATGGATGAGATTACAGGATCATTCGCAACACTTTCTGCGTCAGGCACATCGAACCTTGACGCAATTTCTGCCAGAGTCCTGTCTCGGCCAAGGACATTCCTTTCAACCTTCTCGATCTGGGTAGGGGTAATGTTGTTGGCCTTATTGTATTCCATCTGCTTTTTACGGCGGCGGTTGGTCTCGTCAATCGTTTCCTTCATGCTGCGGGTAATGGTGTCCGCATACATTATCACGCACCCGTTCAGGTTTCTTGCGGCTCGGCCAGCAGTCTGGGTAAGTGCGGTAGTGCTTCTAAGGAAGCCCTCCTTGTCTGCATCCAGAATGGCTACAAGGGAAACCTGCGGTAGGTCAAGGCCTTCCCTGAGGAGGTTCACTCCGATCAGCACGTCGAACAGTCCTTTCTGGAAATCTTCTATGATCTGGATCCTTTCCATAGTATCCACGTCGGAGTGGATATAGCTGCACCTTACACCGGCTCCGGACAGGAACTTGTAAAGGTCTTCCGCCATTCTCTTGGTAAGGGTTGTTACCAGTATCCTCTCGTCCTTTTCCGCCCGGACAGCTATCTCTTCCATCAAGTCGTCTATCTGGTTCTTGGTAGGCCGCACAATCACTGGTGGATCGAGAAGTCCAGTAGGCCTTACAAGCTGTTCAGCTATAAGCCCTTGGCTTTCTTCCAGTTCAAAGTCTGCCGGAGTGGCGCTCACATAAACCGTCTGGTTGGTAAGGGCCTGGAACTCCTCAAATCTCAGAGGGCGGTTGTCTGCCGCTGCAGGAAGCCTGAATCCGTATTCTATCAGTGTCTGTTTGCGCGAGCGGTCTCCTCCGCTCATAGCCCTTATCTGAGGAACTGTCACGTGGCTTTCGTCTATGAAAGTTATAAAGTCCTTCGGGAAGTAGTCCAGGAGGCAGAACGGCCTGCTCCCGGCGCTTCTCCCGTCAAAATAGCGGGAGTAGTTCTCTATTCCCGGGCAGTACCCCAGTTCCTTTATCATTTCGATGTCATACTCCACCCTCTGCTTCAGGCGGTTGGCCTCGTGAGGCCTGCCATCGGCCATAAAGTATTCGTACCTCTGTACCAGATCATCCTGTATCTGCTTTATTGCCAGGGCTGTACGTTCTTTTGTGGTGGAGAAGATGTTTGCCGGGTAGATGGATATCTCGTCGCGATATTCCTTTGTCGTACCGCTTACAGGATCGAAGATCTCTATTTCCTCTACCTGGTTTCCGAAGAAAACGATTCTTGCTCCTTCTTCCCCGTATGCCAGATATATGTCCACGCTGTCTCCCCGCACACGGAAAGTTCCTCTCTTGAATTCCACGTCGCTCCTGGAGTACATACTGTCCACCAGCCTATACAGAAATGTGTTCCTCGCGATTGCATCTCCCACCTTAACCGTTATTGTATTTGCGTGGAAATCAGCTGGATTGCCAATGCCATACAGGCAGGAAACGGAAGAAATCACCACAATGTCCCTTCTTCCTGAAAGCAGGGATGCGGAGGCTGCAATCCTCAGCTTGTCTATCTCGTCGTTGATGGAAAGGTCCTTTTCAATGTAGGTATCAGTGGTAGGGATGTAGGCCTCCGGCTGGTAATAGTCGTAGTAAGATACAAAGTACTCCACAGCGTTTTCCGGAAAGAAGGACTTGAATTCTCCGTATAGCTGTGCCGCCAGGGTCTTGTTGTGGCTGAGTATCAGCGCAGGACGCCCCAGCCTCGCAATGGCGTTTGCCATCGTGAAGGTCTTGCCGCTTCCGGTTACTCCCAGCAGCGTCACCGCCTTTTCCCCGTCCTCAATGGCCCGGACAATGGCGTCTATGGCTTCCGGCTGGTCACCCGTCGGCTTGTATCTGGAGTCAATCTTGAATTCCATCTTTCCTAGTTCACTATTTTACAGATAACCTTCAGCAGGAACCTGCATCGCTGAGTCAGGGCATTGAAGTTTACTATATCCACCGTATCCGTGGTCTTGTTTGTGTGCTTGTGTATTCCGCTTGTTATCAGGATAGAAGGTATTCCATAACCGCGGAATACAGTCTGGTCTCCCATACCGTTTATGATGTCATACACCTTCCTGTTCCCGTAATATGAGAAGTCCAGGACAAGGCTGTCATCACCGGTATTGCAATTATTAAAAACCTTCTCCATTTCTTCATCCGCTCCCAGTACAAGGAGATAGTTCTTTGGAAGCAACCCTCCGGTTTCCGCAGCCTTCGGTGGTGCAAGTGTGGTTCCTATCTGGTCCAGATTTATCATCAGCGAAACAGATGAAGGATCAATCTGTTCCGAAAGGAATCTTGTGCTTCCAAGGTAGTCCTGCTCCTTGCCGTCAAATGCAACCAGCAGTATGTTTTGCCTGAAAACGGATCCGGAATTTCTCAAGGCAACCAATGCTTTTCCTATCTCTATCATAGCCGCCACTCCAGATGCGTTGTTGTCTGCACCTGGATAAATCCTTCCGCCCAGAACTCCCAGATGGTCATAGTGCGCTCCGATTACCACAGTCTTCGGATTCTCCACGGAAGAATCTGCAGGTATCATTCCGATTACATTGATACCCAATGCCTTTTCAAAACCTTTCCAGTACCAGAAACCATAGAGATAAGACTCACCCTTCTTGCTTATTCCGCTGTCATAGAAAGAATCCGTGATTACGCTGAGAGCGTATTTTGCTTCCTTTGTACCGCTTTCCCTTCCCTTCAGATCCGCATCCGTAAGTGCAACCACCGTATTTTTCAGGCTTTGCTTTGAAATCCGGTCCTGTGCAAAAAGTCTCCCGGCCAGAAGAATCATCCCGGCCAAAACCACAAGAGTGAAAACCGTATTTCTGCACATAGATTGCATAATTGACAAAGTTATGACTTTTTTCCGCGATTAGCATTATCTTTGTAAGGATGTCCCATATGATGAAAAGAAGTTTAGCGATAGCTCTTGTACTTTGGGTGCTGGCAAGCCTGGCGCCGGCCAAGGGTTTTGCGCAATATGACATAGACCAGTTCTTCTTAAGGGGAAGGCAGCTGCTGATAGACGGTAAATATTCCTCCGCTACAGACAACTTCAACACCCTTATCAGGATAGATTCCACGCTGTACGACGCGTACTTTTTCAGGGGCATAGCAAAGTACAATCTCGGTGATTTCATAGGGGCTGAGCGGGACTTTGACAAATCGCTGAGCCTCAATCCTCTATATACTCCTGCATACCATTACAGGGCCATCACGCTGAGCCGTACTGGAAAATACGAGGCGGCGCTTAAAGATCTGGAAGAGGCGGTGGATCTGAGGCCGAGCTACACGGGCCTTTATTTCAGCAGGGGTGTGACCTATTTCCTTAGCCAGCAGTTCGACAAGGCGGTGGAGGACTTCAACAAGTTCATCCGCCAGGAAGGGAACGAGCCGGATGCCTACCTTAACAGGGGCGCTGCCTATACATTCCTTGGAGATACACTGAAGGCCCTGGACGATTACAACAAGGCCATAAGCCTGAACATCAGCGATCCGGAAGGATATATAAGAAGATCCAGGATTTACTTTATGCAGGGAAAAGATACCCTGGCGCTGAAGGATCTGGATCTTGCACTCAGGCTGGATACGGCAAATACATTCGCGTACTTCAACCGCGCCATAATCCTTTACGAGAAGAAAGACATTAACGGTGCTTTGGATGATCTGAACAAGGTGCTGCTCTATGAACCTGGCAATGCTCTGACTCTTTACAACAGGGCTCTGATTCGCTCGCAGATAGGGGATTATGACAATGCTCTGGACGATTATGACAGGGTGATTGCCGTAAATCCGCAGAACGTGCTGGCATATTTCAACCGTGCTGCGGTATTTCTCCAGATGAACCGTTTCAGGGACGCAATGGACGACTATTCCCAGTGCATCAACCTCTATCCTGATTTTGCAAAGGCCTATATGAACAGGGCATACGCAAAGGCCCGCCTGGGGCAGTACAATTCCGCCAGGAGGGATGAGGAGATTGCAAAGGAGAAAGTCAAGGAATACCGTTACAAGACAAGGGATTCCGTTTCCGCCCAGATATTTGCTGATACCACAAAGAGGTTTGACCAGATGATTTCCCTGGAGAGCGACTTTGCCAAGAGAGATTTCTCCAACAACGAGCTTCTCCAGTACAGGGATGTGGACATCCAGCTTAAACCTCTGTTCAAGTTCAACCTTGCAGAGCAGAGGCCTGAGAAGAGGGCTATGGACGGAAGGTACGAGTCCTTGAAGATGGAGATTTTCATAGAGGATCTACCGGTTGCTTCGAATCTTGAGGCTGTAAGGCACTCATACGACGCTCAGGAACTTGATCCTTTCCAGAAGAGGCAGAGGGATTCACTTTCAAGAGTCATTGCAAAGATGGAGGAGCGCCAGGAGGCCATCGACGCACTCGTCTATTTCTCAAGGGCTTTGGCAAACGATTCCCAGAACCGCTACAACGAGGCTCTGGGAGATTATGACAAGGCCGTAAGCCTGCAGCCGGAGAATCCGTTCTTCTACATAAACCGCGGAAGCCTGCAGGCGGAGATGATAGACTTCATTTCATCGATGGAGCAGAACGTTCAGGTGCTTAGTCTGGATAACTCCCGTACGGCAAGGGCGAGGGTGAACGAGAACCGCTCGACTTATGACTACACGGCTGCAATCCACGATATGAAGAAGGCTGTGGCCCTTATGCCGGAGTTCCCGTACTCATACTACAATCTCGGAAACCTTTACAC
Source organism: Bacteroidales bacterium (assembly GCA_017961175.1). GTDB lineage: Bacteria > Bacteroidota > Bacteroidia > Bacteroidales > UBA932 > Egerieousia. Next base: position 38,870 of record JAGCXV010000035.1, on the reverse strand, counting down.
CCTGTCTTCAGACCTTCCGGAAGCTATCCTCCAATACACAAAGGCAATCCAGCTTTATCCGGCGTTATCTGAGGCTTATTATAATAGAGGTCTTGTGCTGATCTATCTGAAAGACAGCGAGAAGGGATGCCTGGATATGAGCAAGGCCGGAGAATTGGGAGTGCCTGAAGCCTACAGCGTAATCAGCAAATACTGCATCAAGAAGCAGCAGTAATCCCTCATTTGCTTATCGTGACATTGTCCAAAGCCTGGGCGTTTCTGTCGAGAAGCGTAATGGTTATCTTATTATTGTCAACATCCATCAGAAGGGCTCCAATGGTTTTAGGCCCCTCATTCCATCTGAAAGCAATCTTATCCTGATTGTATTCCAGTTCCCCGATAGAATCCTGTCCTCTCTCATTGTCGGACGATGGAGTCTGGATATATACCGTGTTATTGAGCTTGTGGCTTCTTACATAGATATGGTTGTTGGCGCCAAGCGCCAGGTCCACTCCGCACTCGTCAAACAGATCTTTCCATCTGGAATACTGTGAAGTGCTTCCGGTGGATCCGTAGAACCACTGGTAGTGTTCGCATACAACCTTGAATCTGGCAGTGCTGCGGTTGAGGGTCTGACGTACCCAAGCCTGCGCTTTTTCCAGTCCTGCGCTGGTTCCCATATCCTCGTTGTTGAGCATCACAAACAGAGTGTTACCGTATGTGAAACTGTAGCAGACACCTTCTTCTCCCTGGTATCCGTTCAGAGGATTGGCCGTAGCGTATTTGAAAAACTTGTTGCTGTAATCGCTCTGCCTGGTCATATTGTCGTGATTGCCGTTAAGGCCGGCCCACATCCAGTTCTTGAAAGGCTTCTCGCGGTACATTATGTTCCAGAAAGACCAGCTGCCTCCCCAGGCTACGACGTCTCCCAGATGCAGTACCCAGTCAAAGCCCTTTCCGTTTTTACCGGTTGAGTAATTGTTGACGGTTTCCACCATTTTCATCGCCGAGGAAAGCCTGCCCGGAAGTGGCGGGTAACTGTGGAAATCGGAAATTATGCAGGCATTCCATCTGTCTGCCCCGGCGGTCCTGAAGTGGTAGGTATCGGAAGTGGCACTTATTTTACGTCCTTGTGAATCAATCCAGTGCGAGGTTATGCGGTATGAGTATTTCTTGTCAGGGGATAAAGGTGTAAGGGTGTAATTGTATTTGAGGAATCTGGCGCTTTCGTAGAAATTGTCTCCATTAGCCTTCTTGGAATATATGCCGTCATAAACCGTACACTTTTCCGCCTTTGAGGCCGGAAGTTTGGTCTGCTTGAGAATCTTGCCCGTTTCATCCATCAGGTAAACGATACAGTATTCCGTATTCAGTCTTACGCCCCAGCTTACATTTATCTCGGATGAGCACAATTCTCCAGGGCAGGTGTTTACACTGTAGAAGTAATTGTTGCAGGAATCCTTTGGCAGATTGACATATACAGTGTCTTTCTTGGGCGGTGTAATGCTTTCCTCAGGCGTATCCAAAGAACCCTTTGAACAGGCAGCCAGAAGCAATCCGCCTATGCAGACTAAAAGTATCTTTTTCATTTCTTAATCACGACAAAATCCTGCACTGTTCCGTTACGGTCCAGAAGGGTGAGGGAGATGGAGTTCCTGTCCACTTCCATAAGCATGGCTCCGATAGTCCTTCCTCCTTCTGTCCAGCGCTTTGCAATTATGTCCTGGTTGTACTCCAGTTCTTTCATTTCCACTCCTCTCTCGTTATCCGAGGAAGGTGTCTGGACATATAGTGTAGGCAGATTCTGGCTTCTTACATAGATGTGATTGTTGGCTCCGAGGGCAAGGTCCACCCCGCATTCTTCAAAGAGGTCTTTCCACCGCCTCATCTGGCTGGTCTTGCCGTTCTCCCCGAAAAACCACTGGTAATGTTCGCACACTACCTTGAACCTGGCATTGCTGGATTTCAGCACGCCCCGGGCCCACTCCTGGGCCTTGGCGAGCCCGGTGCTGTCTCTCATGCTCTCGCTGTTGAGCATCACGAACAGAACGTTCCCGTAGGTGAAATGGTAGCAGACGCCTTCCTCTCCCTCATATCCGTTCAGAGGGTTGGCGGTGGCGTAGCGGAAATAATTGTTCGTCAGCTGGTATTTCCTTGACATGTTGTCGTGGTTGCCGTTCAGGCCCGCCCACATATAGTTCCTGAAGGCATCCTGGCTGTACATTTCCTTCCAGAAAGACCAGCTGCCGCCCCAGGCGCACACGTCTCCGAGGTGAAGCACCCAGTCGAATCCTCTCTTGCTGTGCTCTTTGGCATAGGTGTTTACGGTCTCCACCATATTCATCGCACTGACGAGCCTTTTCGGAAGAGGCGGGTAGCTATGGAAATCCGAGATGATGCAGGCGCTCCATTCTTTCCTTCCTGCCGTAGTGAAGGTATAGGTCTTTGAAGATACATAGCGCTGGATCTCGTATTCGTCTTTATATGCTGCCACAATCCAGTAGTCATAACGGGTGTCCGGTTTCAGGTTGGTGAAGGAGCAGCTGAACTTGTGGAAGACGGCATCCTCATAGAAATTCTCCCCGTTGGCCTTCTTGGAATATATGCTGTCATACACCATGCAAAGAGTTGCTTCCGAGGGAATTAGCCTGTAGCCTCCGACGGAGCGCCTCTTGCGGCTGGAAACCAGGTAGACATAGCATTCGGTGATATCCTTGTCCGCTGCGAAGCTTACATTCATCTGTGTGGAGCAGTCTTCTCCCGGGCAGGTGTTTACGCTGAAGATATGAATGCCGGAAGAGTCTGGAACGACAGGAATGTCTCCTTTGCCTGATTGGGAAAAGGAGGCCGGGCCCGACAGAAGAAGGGCGGAAAAGAATAGTATTGCAACTATGAATTGTCTTTTCATATCGCTGAGGATTTTCAACTCAAAGATAATTCAAATAGTTTTGCTAAATTGCAGAAAATATCCGAATCGTTATGAAAGCAACAAAATTCTTGGCAGTTGCGGCTTTTTGCCTGGCTGCCTGCGTTTATTCCTGCAAGAACAATAAACAGCCTGCTCAGGATGAGAGCAAACAGACGGCTGACTATGTAAAGCAGAGGGTGGAAAATATGATGAAATGCAATCCAATTATGGATGCAGATATGCCCAAACTCTTTACAGCCAAGATCCTTGACATCTACAAGAGGGTGAAGGAGGCCGAAGAGAATGCACTTTCCGGTTATATGGGATTCAACTGGACAGGAAAGGTGTTTGACGTTTGCTGCGAGGATTCCACAAAGAGAGTGGTCAGTCTTAAGGATGTTCGTATAACAGGAGAACGCACTGCGGAGGCGGACCTGAATTATGTAGATCCTCCTTGCTACAACATAGACTACACACTTCTTCTGGTTTTTGACGGGGACGAGTGGTATATAGACGATATCCTCTGGAAAAGAGATCCGTCTCTGGAGGATTCTGTAGACATTCTTGAAAGCCAGGAGGCGGAAGGTTTCATTGAGGAACAGAAAGAGAATAAGCAATAGAGATGAAGAGGATATTTGTTTTTGCGGCCCTCCTTCTGGCCTGGTCCGCTTCTTATTCCCAGAAGGTTACAACTGTAGATAAATTCAATTATGCCGGCCCTTACAAGGTCTCTTCTCCTTTGTTCGAGACCAAGGATGCCAAGGGAAAGGCGTTTGACCGCAAGAGCCTTATGGATGCGGCTCCGCTGAAGGCCAAGCAGACAACGGAAGTTGCCGCCGGAGCCATTCCCGCTTCTGAAGGCAGCAGCGTCGGGGTATTCTCTTTCTTCATCAACGACTTGAATTTCAAGAAGGTGGATGTGGAAATAAAGGGTGCCGGGAACTACAAGGCATATCTCGACGGCAAGGAAAGTCCGCTTAAAGGACTCAAGCTGGACCCAAGGCAGCACCGCATAGACATAAAGGTGCTCAGCGATGCTGAAGGCAAGGATTCGCTCTTTGTCAACCTTAAATCAGACAGCGAGATTGCCTGGACACTGTCTCCGAAGCATTATTTTGGAATGGATGAGGTGCTTTACGGGGAGAAACTCGGGAATGCCAGCATTTCGGAAGATGGAAAGTATATAATTGTCAGCTACTCGGATACAGACCGCAAAGCCAAGACCACACGCAAGACCCAGCTCAAGGAAATCGCTACGGGAAAGGTCATAAGGGAAAAGGGTGGAATTTCCTGGCTGAACGGCGGAAACGAATATTCATGGTATGAAACCGTAGACGGCAACCGCAAGCTTTATAAGGCTACTGTGGGTGGTCCGGATGAACTTGTCGCCGAGAATCTTCCCAAGGGGAGTCTCTTCCTTGCTCCTAACATGAAATTCATGATTGTCGGAGAACAGGCTGAAGGTCCTAAGGAAGACGAGAATGTCTATCAGATTCTTGATCCTGACGACAGGCAGCCGGGCTGGAGAGACCGTACCTATATGAGCTACTATGATCTGGAAACAGGCAGTCTCAGAAGGCTTTCTTTCGGAAGCAAGGCAGTTTATCCTATGGATATCTCTGACGATTCGAGATATCTGCTTGTGGGCATGAGAAACCTCCAGGTTCAGAAGAGGCCGTCCCACAGCACGGATGTCTGCATCGTAGACCTTGAGACATGGGCTGTAGACACCATCATCCGCGGCGACGGATTCCTTTCCAGGGCGATGTTTTCTCCTGATGCCAAGAGCCTTCTGGTTCTGGGCTCTCCGGAAACCTTTGGCGGTATCGGCAACATGACTCCGGGCCAGACTCCGAACATGTACGATATCCAGATGTACATTTTCGACATTGCCAGCCGTTCTGCAAGATGCATCACCAAAAACTTTGACCCTTCCATTGACGGAGTATCGTGGAACCGCAAGGACGGGAAGATATATGCCGGGGTCACAGAAGGCGAATACAAGACTTTGTATGCCTTTGATCCAAAGAATGGCAAGAACAGGAAACTTTCCCAGATTCCTGAAGTCGTGACATCCTGGAACCTGCCGGAAAAGGGACAGATGATGTGCTATGTCGGAGGCGGGGCGTCTTCTCCTTCCAAGCTCTATCTAAAAGACATAAAGAAAGACCAGGACGTGCTTCTGGAGGATGTCTCTTCTGAGAAGTACGAAGACGTGATAATGGGCGAGTGCCACCCGTGGAACTTTACCAACCGCCTCGGCGATGAAATCCAGGGAAGATTCTATCTGCCTCCGGGATTCGATCCGTCGAAGAAATATCCTCTCATAGTAAACTACTACGGAGGCTGTACACCTACAACCCGCTCTCTGGAAAGCCGTTATCCGCAGCAGTACTATGCGTCTCTGGGCTATGTGGTATATGTCGTGCAGCCGAGCGGAGCGATAGGTTTCGGGCAGAAGTTCTCCGCCCGTCACGTGGAGACCTGGGGAGACTATGTCGCCGATGACATCATTGAGGGAATAGGGAAATTCTGCGAGAGCCATCCATATGTGGACAAGGACAAGATAGGCTGCATCGGAGCAAGCTACGGAGGCTTTATGACACAGTACCTCCAGACCAAGACGGATCTGTTTGCCTGCGCCGTTTCACACGCCGGAATCAGCAACATCGCAAGCTATTGGGGAGAGGGCTACTGGGGATATTCCTACGGTCACGTTGCCAGCGGCGAGAGCTATCCTTGGAACAACCCAGACATGTACACCCGCCAGTCTCCGCTTTTCAATGCTGACAAGATCCATACCCCGCTGCTGCTCCTGCACGGGTCCGCAGATACCAATGTGCCTCATATCGAGAGCATCCAGATGTTCACTGCCCTCAAGATCCTGGGTCGTGAGGTTGCTTTCGTGGAGGTGAAGGGAGAGAACCACTGGATACTGGATTACCCAAAGAGAATCAAGTGGAGCAATACGATTATGGCCTGGTTCCAGAAATACCTCAAGGATGACCCGTCCTGGTGGGACAGCCTTTATCCTGAGAAAAACCTTTAGTGAATGAAGATCTATTGCCAGGAATGCGGTGCTGCCAATGAAACGGGGCTTAAGGAGTGCAGGATCTGCCACGCCTCCCTTCCCCATGAAGGCACAAAGCCGGATTACGGAAAATATAACTTTGAAGCTTCTCCGGCTCCAGTAAAGGAGATTCAGCCGCCTATGTATTTAGGGTGGAGCCTTGCCCTGATGTTTTGCTGCTGCTGTCCGCTGGGAATCCTGGCCATAATCTTTGGAATCCAATCTGCATCTGCCTTCAAGAAAAAGGATTACGATAAGGCAGACCGTAAGTCTGAAGCTACACGCAAGACCCTGGTCTGGGGCACTGTCCTGGGATTCGTGATGTGGATTGTGATTTTAGTGTCAGGAGTATTAGACTAGGAAATGGAAAAACGTTTCAGCAAAGCGGAAAAATGGGGGCTCAGGTTTCTCTTTCTTTTCATCGCGGGATGGATCGGTCTTGTGATTTTCCTTTCCCTGCAGGGAGACAACAAGGTATCGCTGAGGGCAAATGATTTAAGGCGCATCCTCAACAGCGAGATTTACTCCTCCAAGGAAAACATCCATTTGCCGGAATATGTCGATAAGGTAAGGATCGAGGCTTTGGACTCAATCTCAGCCGACGGTTTTATGCATTACCAGTTTTCCTTCCGCGTAAAAAGCAAGGAAAAGGGGAAAAGCTGGCACCATGGCACTGTCGCCGAGAAAGACCTTGTGTTCAAGGATCTGACTTATTCTCTGACCGAGTGATCAGCCTTTCTTGGGAAGTTTGCCGTTCTTCTTGTTTTTCCGCAGAACCTTCATGAATTCCTCTGCGGCGATGGTCTTTCTTATTATGCTTGCAGCCAATACGTTGAGTATTACGCAGATGATAGGGAATACCACCGATATGGGGAACTTCTGCAGGCTGAGCCCGCTGTTCTTTTTTATGCTCCAGAGAAGCCAGACAATCCATATCTGATAAGCCAGGAGGACGATGGCGTTGTATATGCAGAGCCTCTGCTGGAGGTTTTTATGATGGATCAGGAACAGGTTAACCAGTGAAATCAGGAAAGTGATGATGGTCAGCACCAGGAAAGGCGGGTATGCCCGGTAAATTTCCCCGAAGAACATAATGGCCATCAGAATGGCGCTGGCAAGTATAAGTGTCAAGTAATTTATCTTTTTCATCGAGGCAAATTTATAATTTTTTACTAATTTTGAGAAAATTAAAACGAGAACCATATGAAAACTTCAAGAACTAAAAAGATTGCGGCATCCGAACTGCTCCTTAATGCCGACGGCTCCATATACCATCTCAATCTCCGTCCTGAAGAACTTGCTGACACAGTGATACTTGTCGGCGATCCTGGGCGCGTTGCTATGATAGCCAAGTTCATGACAGCCATCGAGTTTACCAAGCAGAGCCGCGAGTTTGTTTCCACGACCGGACTTTACAAGGGGAAGAGGATTACCGTCCTTTCCACCGGTATCGGAACAGATAACATAGACATCGTGATGAACGAGCTGGATGCTGTTGCCAACATCGATTTCAACACCCGCAAGATCAAGGATCAGAAGCGCAGCCTTACACTTGTCAGGATCGGAACCAGCGGCGCCCTCCAGCCTGAGATTCCGCTCGGATCTTATGTACTTAGCCACTATTCAATCGGTTGCGACGGCCTTGTCAACTGGTATGCCAACCGCGACAGTGTCACCGACAAGGAAATAGAAAACGCCCTTGTAGATCATATGGGCTGGGATCCTAATCTTCCAAGACCTTACATCGTAAGGAACTCCGAGAGGCTCATCAAGGCTTTCCAGAGAAAGACCGTTAAGGGAATGACCATTTCCGCTCCTGGTTTCTTCGGTCCTCAGGGCCGCGTGCTCCGTCTTGGCCTGGCGATGCCTAAGATGAATGCCAAGTTCGAGAGCTTTGCCGCAAAGGGCTACAAGGTAACAAATTACGAGATGGAAGGCAGCGCCATCGCAGGTCTTGCAAAGGAGATGGGCCATGAGGCCATCACCGTTTGCTGCATCATTGCAAACCGTTACCGCAAAGAAGCGATCACAGATTATCATCCTTATATCGAGAAGCTCATCAAGATGGTGCTCGACACTCTGGTGAAGCTTAAATAAGACAATTTAGACATAACCGTTATGGTAGATTTCAATAACCTTGAAATTGCATTCTCCTCCAAAAGCAAAGGCGAGTTGAAGAATGCGCTCCTGCTATTCAATACAATCAAGAACCCCGGTATGGTTAAGTTCCTCAAGGGAGCTTCCAACCTTGCCATCAAGATAGGCTTCCCTATAGGATGGGCAGTAAAACCGACTCTCTACAAGCAGTTTGTGGGTGGTGAAACCCTGGAGGACTGCAAGAAGACTATAGACCATCTCCAGAGTTTCAATGTCAAATCCACCCTGGATTTCTCCGCCGAGGGCAAGCAGACCCCTGAGGGTATCCAGTTCACATTTGAGGAGACCATGCGCTCCATAGATTTTGCAAAGGGCAACCCTGCTCTTGCATACGCCGTATTCAAGCCGTCAACTATCATCACCGATGAGCTTCTTTCCAAGGCTTCCGAAAAGAGGGAGCCTCTCACCGAGGAAGAGGAAAAGGAATTCAAGGCCTACCAAGAGAGGTTTGCAGCTTTCTGCAAGAGAGCATACGAGAATGACGTAAGGCTTATCATCGATGCCGAAGACTATTGTTTCCAGGATGCAATTGACGCCCAGACAGATGAGATGATGAGGCTCTACAACAAGAAGAGGGCTATCATCTTCGCCACCCTGCAGATGTACCGCCACGACCGTATGCCTTACCTTGAGAAGATCTATGAGGATGCCGTAAAGAACAACTACATTGCTGGTATCAAGTTCGTAAGAGGAGCATATATGGAGGAAGAAAGGGCCAGGGCCGCTGCTATGGGCTATCCTGATCCTATCTGCAAGGACAAGGCAACAACCGATGCCAACTACAACGCAGGAGTCAAGTACGTTATGGACCGTCTGGACCACTTCGAGCTCTTTATGGGAACCCATAACGAGGAGAGCAACCGCCTCCTTGCCAAGCTCATAGACGAGAAGGGTCTTGCCCACAACGATCCAAGGATTCACTTCGCCCAGCTTCTGGGAATGAGCGACAACATCTCCTTCAACCTTGCCCACGAGGGCTACAACGTTACAAAGTACGTTCCTTATGCAAAGGTTAAAGACGTTGTTCCATACCTTGTGAGAAGAGCCGAGGAAAACACCTCCGTTGCCGGCCAGACCGGAAGGGAACTCAACCTCCTCCGTGCCGAGAAGAAACGCCGCAAACAACAGAAATAAAGTGAAGGACAACCAGCTTGACATTGGCAGCCTGTCGCCGAGGAAGAAGATAGTTGTAGGCGTCCAGTTCCTTTTTGTGGCCTTCGGAGCAACCGTTCTTGTTCCGCTCATGGTTGGAATGGATCCTGCAACTGCATTGTTTTCAGCAGGCTGCGGCACTCTTATTTTCCATTTGGTTTCCAAGGGGCTTGTTCCGGTCTTTCTGGGCAGCAGCTTTGCATTTGTTCCTCCGATTATACTTGCTTCCCAGAAATGGGGAATGGGTGGAACATTGACAGCCTTCATTGGTGTCGCGCTGGTTTATTTGATAGTGTCTTTGCTGGTTAAACTGAGGGGAACCAAGTTCCTGGACCGATTCTTTCCGCCTGTGGTTGTGGGCCCTACGATTATGCTGATAGGCCTGTCTCTTGCTCCTTCGGCTGTTGATATGGCCAAGGAGAACTGGCTGCTCGCGATAATTGCCCTGGCTGTGGCTGTGGTGGTTATGATATTCGGCAGGGGGCTGATGAAACTGATACCTATTATTTCCGGAGTACTTGTCGGTTACATCGTAGCTATCTGTCTTGGCAAGGTGGATTATTCCGGCATACTGTCCGCCAAGTGGATCTCTCTTCCACAGAACATAGAACACTGGCAGATGCCACAGTTTGCCTGGGAGCCTTTCCTCTGCATGATACCGATAGCTTTCTGTTCCATAATCGAGCATGTGGGAGACATTTATGTCATTGGTCAGGTGGTAGGGAAGGATTTTGTGCATAAACCAGGCCTTCACCGCACTTTACTCGGCGATGGCCTTGCCGTTCTATTCGGTTCTCTGGTAGGAGGTCCTCCTGTTACGACTTACAGCGAGGTAACGGGTGCTATCGAAATTACCCGTGTTACCAACCCTCAAGTGCTGAGAATAACGGCAATTACCGCTATACTGTTCTCCGTGATGGGGAAACTTGGGGCTTTTCTCCTGAGCATTCCGACTGCGATACTGGGTGGCATAATGCTGTTGCTTTTCGGTTCCATTGCAATCGTCGGTATCCAGAACCTGATGATCAACAAGGTTGATTTCAACAACTCCCGCAACATTGTAATTGCAGGAATAATGCTTACAACAGGAATCGGTGGTGTTGCGATTAATTCGGGAACCTTTACCCTGAGCGGTGTGGCCCTTTCATCGCTGATTGGAATCTTGCTGAATCTCATTCTTCCAAGGGAATCGTCCGGCAAGCAAAATCAATAATTACTATCTTTGTGAAGTGGAGCGGAAAACGGGATTCGAACCCGCGGCCCTCAGCTTGGGAAGCTGATGCTCTACCAACTGAGCTATTTCCGCGTTGGGAGTGCAAATTTAAGAATTTTTTTCTTTTCGGATGAGACTGAGCTGGTTTATCGCGAACAGGATAGGTAGCAGAGGGGAGAAGGGACTTTCCTCTCTTGGCAATGTCATTGCCATACTGTCTGTTGCGGTGAGCATTATGGTCATTATCATCGCGATATCAGTTTCAAGAGGCTTCAGGAGCCAGATGCTGGACAAGATGGCGGAGTTTGCAGGGGATGTGAACGTTTCCGTTATGCTGCCGTCCGGAGGGTCTGACTATATCAATGCGGACGAGTATTCCCTGGCGCCGCTTTCTGCAAAGGAGGATATCCTTGCACTGCCGTACGTGAAGGAAGTTCTGGGTGTAAGTTACAGGCCTGGAATGATAAAGACTGAGGAAGATATCCAGGGAGTGATGCTCAAGGGAGTGGATTCGTTGATTTCGGAGGATGGTTGCTATGTATCTGGGAAACTTGGAGATCTGCTCGGATTCAAAGTCGGTGACAAGGCAACATTCTATTTTGTCGGGCAGAGCGTAAAGGTGCGCAGGCTCAGGATTCTGGGGATGTTTTCTTCTTCCCTGGAGAACCTGGACAAGTTCTACGTGATATGTTCCAAGAAGCTGGTAAACGGTTTGAACGGATGGGAGGAAGACAGGGCAAGCGCATATCAGATAATGTTCACCGACCATAGCGACAAGGAATATATGAGCCGAAAGGTTCAGATAGGCCATCTTGTCTATACGGGCATGGAAGGGGAGAACTTTCCGAGAGTGTCCGGATCCTATGATGATATGGGGAATCTGGTGGACTGGCTGAGGCTGCTGGACATGAACGTGCTGATTATCCTGATACTGATGATTGCCGTTTCTGCGTTCAACATGATTTCCTGCGTGCTGATTATCCTGTTTGAGAACATATCGTCGATAGGGGTGCTGAAGTCCCTTGGAATGAAAGATTCCGGAATCAAGAAGGTTTTTCTGGCAAAAAGCGCAAGGATTGTGCTGACAGGACTTGCCATCGGAAATGTGCTGGCGATTGTCTTCTGCCTTCTTCAGCAGCATTTCAAGTTTATCAGGCTTAATCCCGAGAACTATTTCATAAGCTATGTGCCGATAGATATCTCCTGGTGGAGCATAGTTGCGGCGGATGTGCTGTGCTTTGCGGCTATTATGGCAATACTTCTGATACCTTGCCACTTCATAAGCCGGATCCAGCCGTCAAAGACAATCAGGGTAAGATAATTTTATTCATCCACGGCGTTCTTGTAGACTTCGTACTGGCCCATTACCCTTGCCGGGTAGTTCATGGTCTGGGCACCTCCGCGGAACGGCGGAACCTTTACTCCGTTCTTGTCGTAACCGTCTGCCATAAGCGGAATTACAGAAGCCACATTCTCCCACACGTTAGGGTTCAGGCCTTCCGCCTTGGCAACTTTCTGGCACTGCTGGATCCTGCCTTCTCCGGCGTTGTATGAAGCCAGGGTGAAGAGCAGGGCGTTTTCCTCGTCCATTCCCTGGGAGAGGTATTTCTTATGGGTCTTGCCAAGAATCTTGCATCCTGCCTTGATGTTCTGCTCAGGATCGTAGATATTCTCCACTCCCATAGCATCCGCGATGTGCTGGAGAACCTGCATAAGACCTACGGCCCCCATACTTGAAACGATTCCGGAATTGAATCCGGACTCCTTGTATATCAGGGCACTGAGCAGTCTCCAGTCCCAGCCGATGGTTTCGCTGTATTTCTTTATCAGAGCATCGTAAGGAGAGATGCCGTCTTTGGACGGCGGGCGGTTCCACACCTCGCCGTTTTTTTCAGTCTTGTGGAGTTTGGCGTAAAGCTTTTTGTATCCGGCAGTAGGCTTTATATGCGTAATCCAGAAATTCACGTTTTCGATTATGGCGTGGTCGTCATATCTCATTGCGCATACATAATCATTTTCCATCGGTATGGATGTTACCAGATAATCCTTGAACGCTCCTGGTATAGTGTCTTTTGCGGAGTTGAAGATAATGACGTCGGTGAGCTTGTCAGCCAGGTCTTCCCAGTTTCTCAGGGAAGACTTTTCCACGTTTGTTTCAACCTTGCATCGCTGATTTATGGAGAACTGGCGGATAAGGTCGTAGGCAAACTTGAGTGCAGGGGTTCCGGGAGCAATCTTGCTGTCCATTATCACGGTACAGTAGAGAGTGTCTCCCATAATGGAAGAATGGGCGCCGTTTTGGGAATTGTCCGGGCGGGTTGGGTGGAAGCCGGCAATCAGGAAGATATAGACAAGCAGAAGCACCATAGCTGCTATGGCGCACACTCTCATTGTCTTTGTCTTCCAGAATTTGCTCATTACCTGATGTAGAACGGCCACCAGATGCCCAGCTTGAGGGCTCTCTGAGGCCTTATGTACCTGTAAGTGGAATAATACTCGTTGTTAGGGGTTCCCTGCAGCACGTTCTCGCATTTGACGAAGATGCAGGCCCTCTTCCACTGGAGGTTTACGAATACGTCGATATAAGGATTGTTTCCGATCTTGTAGCGCTCCTGGTTGTAGAACATTCCCAGAGCAGGATCGTAAGCCTGGGCGTAATACTTTGTGTTGTAGGTCATATCGGCTCCGATCTGTACGTTCAGGATGTTCTTTACGGCATAGAACTCAAGGTAATACCTTAGGTTGACCGCAACTTTTGGAAGCGGAACGATCTCCTGCTTTGAGGAAGTCTGGAGGAGGATGCGGTTATCCAGATGCAGAGGCCCCACCTTTATGTTCTTTGCGATATAGGCGCTAAGGATGCTCATTGCCTCGTTGTTCTGGGTAGGGATGCAGAGAGTATCCAGATATACGTTCTTGTTCAGCAAGGTGTATCCGACGGATGCTTCCAGCCCCCAGTGAGGAATCTCCAGTTTACCCTCGATGCGGGTGCTGGTTGTCTTGTCGAAATCGTAGTCGAACAGATGGTGGTTGGAAGTGTAGTTGTTCAGGAAATATGACGGCTTGCGTATTGAGGACGAGAACTTTGCGGTAAGGTGGATTCCGTCCTTGACAGCCCAGGAAGAGAACCTCATTGCAGCATCCAGGGAGAAGTTACCCTTGTAGTAGCCGGCAACGTCAGCCTTTGCCCTTGCGTTCCAGGCAAAGTATTTCTTGAACTTTCCTCCGGCTCCGAAGTAGGCGTAAATGTTGTTGTAGGTCTTGTTCTGGTTTCCGCTTATAAAAAACTCAGGTTTGAAACCGTAGAAGTTCAGCATCTGGTGGCCGATTCCGCCGTCCAGGTTCGAAACCACGGATTCCGCGTTCCAAGGCTGGATTTTCAGGAAGAAGCGGTTTTCCAGATTCATTACCCTGGCCGAGTCTGCCGAGGTTGTCGGATTCAGAAGGAAGATGTCCCGGTAAAGAGAGCTTCCGACAGAGTCCGTTATGTAGTCTGTATAGCTTCTGCTGTAGACGGAGTACTCTCCGTAATGCCCGAAGTATGTGGCTGTTCCCTCACCGGTGCTAAGCGTGTCGGCAATCTTGTTCCCCAGAGAATCTCTCTGGACTTTCCAGCGGATAGGGACTCCGTAGCTGTGGGTGATGAAGAAGGTGTTGCGGCGCATTATGGAGTTGGCGTTGTTCAGGTAAACCGGTACGGTGCGCACGTCAATGGTGGTGTCGCTGATCATCTTCAGATCTTCCACGCCGCCGTTTTCCTCTCTCTTGAGGCGGGAGAAGATGTATCCTCCCTGGGCTATGTACTTCTTGCCCAGATAGTTTCCAGTGACTGCAAATGTCCTGAAATCCGTCTTCTCGTGCTGGAGAAGTCCGCCGCCTCCGTTCCTCTGGTAGAGAATGGAGAAGTTGAAGGACGGGGTGAAATTCTGTGTGTGCAGGAACTTTATGTTGTCTTCGCTTTTCTGGCGGTTGGCAAACAGGGTTCCGTAATATGCGAGTTCCGTGTAAGGGGTCTTGGTGTTGTAGAACGGTATGCTCTCAGGCATATACGTGTAAGTCATATATGGAGAGAAGAACGGGAACAGTTCATTGGTCTGCCTGTTATGGTAATTGAAAGGCAGGGCGGCGCTTCCGCTCACTCCAAGATACTGGGCATTGATATCATCGCGGTGGAAAGGCAGGTCGTGGAAATGGTAGTTGAAGGTGGTGTCCATCTTCTGCATTTCCTGGTTGTTGAGATAGGTGTCGTGAGTCCAGGAGAATATCCTCGTGTACTTGATACTGTCTGCAAACAGGTAGGTGTCAAGCACTCTCGGTGTATTGCGGATGATGCTGTCGTTGTGCTTGTGGATGCTGTCCCGCTTCATTCTCCTGAGTTCCTTAGGGGTATAGACCTTTATCTGGGCGATGGAGTCTGCCTTCCTCAGGGAATCCAGGGAGAACAGGACTGCATCGCTGAGGCCCATTTTCTTGAGGGAATCCGGGCTGAGATTTAGCTCAAACAGCGAGTCTATCATTTGCTGGTAAGCCGTCTTTACGATTGTGTCGCTGATTTTAAGGACAAACCTTCCCTTGCCGACATTGCCGGTCGGCCTGCTCCAGGCACTGGCCAGAAGCACAGCCCCGAGGGCAAGGCAGCAGAAGAGGATTTTCCTCAGCGACGGTTTTATCTTGTTATTGCTCATAGGATTCCTTCAGTTCGTCAATTTCCCTTATGAGGTTGTTTATTAGTTTCATCTTGAGGTCGTAGAGTTCGTCGGAGATGTCCACCTTGTAGATGTGAGGGTTGATAAGACGCCTCTCGGTTTCGTTGAAACTCTTGAGGTTATCGAGGAAATACTCCCTCTTCTTCTCGATCGGCTCGTCCGTGTAGCAGATCTTTCCGTCCTTCATTGTCTGGTTCTGGAGGATGCGGTAAGTGTACGTTCCTTTCTTGAATTTCTTCCTCTGGGTTTCGTCAAACTCGTTCTGGATCTTGAGTTCTTCTCCAGCCTCGATCTTCCTCGATGTGGCATCGCCCCTCAGGCAGGTAACATCAGCCTTGAACATTCCGTTCTGGATGATGCGGTAAGTTACCTGGAATCCAGGGTTTATGAGCTTGACTTTGTCTTCGCTGCGCTTGAGGACAGGCTCATTGTCCACCTGCACCAGCTTATAAACGTTGCCGAAGCAAGGGTTGTGCTTGCTGGTGGCGATGGCGTCTCCCACTCCGTAGGAATCTATGCAGGCACCCTGCTGCTCCAGTTCGGAAATCAGGTACTCGTCAAGGGAATTGGTGGCGAATATCCTGCAGTTCTTCAGTCCGGCAGCGTCCAGGATCTCCCTTGCCTTTCTGGAAAGGTATGCAAGGTCTCCGCTGTCCAGACGGATGCCGTAACCCTGTGGATAAGAGTCGTCTATTCTGCAGGCGTTATATGCCTTTATTGCATTCCTTACACCGCAGTTCAGCGTATCGTATGTGTCAACAAGAAGAATCAGAGGTTCGCCGATGTGAGTCTTGATATAGTTCTCGAAGGCTGTGTACTCTCCCTTGATGGAGCAACCGAAACTTGTCACGTAGCTGTGAGCCATAGTTCCGCTTGCCGGAGTTCCGAAAATCTCTGTTGTAAGCACATTGGAAGAGTTGGCGCAACCGCCTATGTATGCGGCCTTTGCGCCGTAGGTTGCTGCCCACGGGCCGTGCGCCCTGCGGCTTCCGAACTCGCTGACGGCCTTCTTTGTGCTGCGGCAGACGCGGCTGGCTTTGGTGGCTATCGCCATCTGGTGGTTCATTATGCACAGAAGCGGGGTTTCCAGCACCTGAGCCTCGATGATAGGGGCCTCAATCGTAATGACCGGCTCCCTCGGAAAGGCAACCTCTCCTTCCTTCATGGCATACACATTACCCGTGAACTTCATCTTTGAGGCAAATTCGCGGAATTCCCTGTAGCCCTCTCCCGGAAGGAATTTCTCGAAGAACTCGGGAGACTTTCCGCCAAGGTTGGCTATCATCTCCATGGCTTCCCTGATGCCGCTTACCACGGCCCAGTTGTTATTGTCCGGAGCCTTGCGGTAAAACAGGTTGAAATAGGCAACACGATCCTTCATTCCGCATTCCAGGAATGATTTGCCCATCGTATACTGGTATTTGTCAGAGCAATATGAGACATCGCTCATCACCTTAAGCAGGTTGTCTTCCTTTTCCATATTTACAGTGTATAATAATCCACATTAACATATAAACATCCAAAGATACGGTTTTTTGGTTTAATGCTAGTGTTTTATTAAATTTGTATGATAGTAAGCAATCCTGTTTTTTTATGAAGCAGCTTAAGGATTTATTTGAACAATATACGGGCAAGAAGGCGGTAACCTGCGAGGAACTGCCTCAGAGCGGAAGCAACCGCCGCTATTTCCGTCTTCAGGCGGAAGGAATATCGCTGATAGGGGCTATGGGAACAAGCGTGGAGGAGAACAACGCGTTTATCTGCCTGGCGCATCATTTCAAGGAGGCCGGTCTGAACGTTCCGGAGGTTTATGCCGCATCTCCGGACAAGGTGTATTATCTCCAGGAGGATCTGGGAACGGTTTCCCTCTTTGATGCTATTTCTTCCGGAAGGCAGAAGGGGTCCTATAACGTTAAGGAAGTGGCTCTGCTGAAAAAGACAATGGCTCTTTTGCCAAAGTTCCAGTTTGAGGGCGGCAGGGCACTGGACTATTCCGTATGCTATCCTCAGCCTGAGTTTGACGAGAGGAACATCTGGTTCGATTTTAACTATTTCAAGTACAGTTTCCTTAAGACCAGTGGGCTGGATTTCAGCGAGATACGCCTGTACGAGGATATGAAGAAGATGGCGTCGGACCTGTTGGGGGTAATGCGCGGCAATACCTTCATGTATCGCGATTTCCAGGCCCGTAACGTAATGCTGAAAGATGGAAAGAATCCATATTTCATAGACTTCCAGGGAGGAAGGAAAGGACCGTTCTACTACGATATCGCTTCCTTCGTATGGCAGGCAAGGGCAAACTATTCTGATGAACTGAAGGATATCCTGATAAACGTTTACAAGAAGGAACTCAAGAAATACATCATGGTTCCGGATAAGGAGTTTGAGAAGAATCTGAGGCTGTTTGTCCTCTTCAGGACTCTCCAGGTGCTGGGTGCTTACGGTTTCATGGGATATTTCGAGAAGAAGCCTCATTTCCTCCAGAGCATCCCGTTTGCCATCGAGAACCTGAGGAAACTCATAAAGAAACCGTTTACGGAATATCCTTATCTGCAGCAGGTTTTGACGGACCTTACAAAGATGCGCCAGCTCAAGGATCTGCGCAGGGATGTTACGCTTGAAGTCCATATATTCTCATTTGCCTACAAGAAGGGCATTCCTATGGACGACAGCGGAAACGGCGGAGGATATGTGTTCGACTGCCGCGGTCTGGAGAATCCGGGCAAGTTCGAAAGGTACAAGACTTTCACGGGCCTGGACGAGCCGGTTATCAAGTTCCTCGAGGATGAAGGCGGAATCAAGAAATACCTTGCAAACGTGTATGATATTGTGGACCCTCACGTAAAGAGGTTTGTGGAGAGGAAGTTCACTCACCTGCAGGTATGCTTCGGATGTACCGGAGGCCAGCACCGCAGTGTTTACTGTGCAAGGCATCTGGCAGACCATATTGCAAAGAAATTCAACGTGAAGGTAAAGCTTACCCATCGCGAACTTGATATAGAAGAGGAAGTTTAATCCTGGATGAAGGCTCTGATATTTGCAGCGGGATTGGGAACGAGGCTCAAGCCTCTGACCGACGACAGGCCGAAGGCTCTGGTCGAGGTCGGCGGCAAAAGCCTTCTGGAGTGGCAGCTGCTGAGGCTTTCTGCCTTTGGTTTCAGGGATATCGTAATCAATGTCCATCACTTTGGGCAGATGGTGGAAGATGCTGTCAGGAAGTTCTTTGAGAAAAATCCACGCTGCGGTCTCAAGGTCCAGTTCTCCGAGGAATTCGATTTGCTCCGCGATACTGGTGGCGGAATCCGCCACGCTTCCTCCCTTCTTTCTGACGGGGAGCCTTTCCTGGTGCATAACGTGGATATACTTTCAGATCTGGACCTTAGGCGTTTCTACAAATCCTGCTGCAGGAAGATGAAATCTTCTGATGTAGTAGGATGTGTTGTGGTAAGCGGCCGTTACAGTGACCGCCGTCTGCTGTTTGACCAGGCGATGAGGCTAAGGGGCTGGGAGAATATAAAGACGGGAGAGATAAAGCCTCCGTTTACAGATATAGCTGGACTCAGACCTTACGCGTTTGGCGGAATACACGTGCTTTCTCCTCGGATACTGGAAATTATGAAGAGCTGGGAGGAGAAATTCTCCATAGTGGATTTCTATCTTTCAAATGCTGCCGACTGGCATTTTGAAGGAAGGTTCATCCGCTCTCTGGAGCTGATAGACGTAGGGAGGCTGGAGCACCTTCCCCTCGCTGAAGAATTCCTAAAAAGAAAATTAGTTCAATTATGAAATACGCACTTGTAACCGGAGGCAGCCGCGGAATCGGAGCTGCAATCTGCAAGGCTCTTGCAAAAGAGGGCTATCCAGTGATAATCAACTATGTAAGCAGAGAGGACGCGGCTCTTGAAGTCAAGCGCGAGATAGAGAGTTTGGGAGGATGTGCCGAACTTCTGAAGTTCAATGTGGCAGACCTGAAGGAGACGGATGCCGCGCTGGACGGGTGGATGGCTTCGCATCCTGACGATTACATAGCTGTTCTGGTAAACAATGCCGGTATCCGCAGAGACGGGCTTCTGATGTGGATGGAGGATGCGGACTGGTATGATGTGGTTAACATCCACCTTAACGGATTCTTCCACACCACGCGCAAGCTCATAACACCTATGGCCAAAAAGAAATGGGGCAGGGTGGTAAGCGTTGCATCGCTTTCCGGAATAAAGGGAATGCCGGGGCAGACCAATTACTCGGCGGCCAAGGGTGGAGTGATTGCGGCAACCAAGGCATTAGCCCTGGAGGTTGCAAAGAGAAAGGTTACGGTAAACGCCGTGGCTCCGGGATTCGTGGAGACCGATATGACCAGGGAACTTGACCAGAACACCTTGAGGGAGACAATTCCGGCAGGAAGGTTCGGAACTGCCGAGGAAGTTGCGGATCTTGTCTGCTTCCTCTCTTCCGACAAGGCTTCTTACATAACCGGCCAGGTGGTGGAAATCAACGGAGGACTCAACACATAGGATTATGCCGGATTGGAAAGGTAAAACAGAAGGCGGCGACGCTAACCAGTCTTTTCTGCTGCGTCTTCTCAAATGGGTGGATATCAGAGTGATTTACTGCTTCCTGCCCTTTGCCGTCATCTATTACCTGATAGCGGCCAGAAAGAGAGCGGGGGCAATCTATTCATACCTTAGGCACAGGCAGGGATTTTCCTTTGCGGGGGCCTGCTGGGGAACTTTCCGCAATCACCTTTTGTTCTCTCGTTTCCTTATGGACCGTTTCTATGTTTATGCCGGCCACAGGGACCGCTTTTCCGTACCGCAGCTGGAGAAGGAAGTGGTGGTGAAGTATTTTTCCACAGAGAGGCCACTTGTTATGGTGAGCGCCCACATCGGAAACTTTGAGATATCTTCTTATGTATGCGGCCATCTTCCTAAGAAACTCAATGTGCTGGCTTTTGCCGGGGAGACCGAGCAGATGCAGAAATTCCGTTCACAGGCTATGGGTGTAAACAACATAGAGATGATTCCGGTAAGCGAGGACATGAGCCATATCTTCAAGATGAACGACGTCATAAGAGACTGTGAGGCAATCACTATGGCGGGAGACCGGGTATTTACCGGAAGGCGCAACCACAAGTACACATTCTTGGGAAAGGAAGCGATGTTCCCGACTGGAATCTACACAATCGCCGAGAAATACAATGCGGACATAATCGCGATGTTCATTCTGGGAACAAAGAAATTTTTCCATTACAGGGTGCACGTGGAACCAATAACAATCTCTCCAGATATCAAGGGAAGGGAAGCCAGGGCCGAGGCTTACGGACAGGCTTATGTCAATATTCTTGAGACGGTTATAAGGGAAAATCCGCTGCAGTGGTTCAATTTCTACGACTTCTGGAAAATAGACGAAAATACGCAGGTTTGAAAATTTTTGGTAAATTGCGCCTCTTAAATCGCAAATGGAATGGATACACAGAAACTGAAAGAACAAATTATAGATGCGTTGAACCTGGAAGAGCTTACGCCTGAGGACATTAAAGACGAGGCACCTCTTTTCGGGCCTGAAGGACTCGGATTCGACTCCATAGACGCGCTGGAGCTTCTGGTGCTTCTGGAGAAGAATTACGGAATCAAGTTCACCGATCCTTCCAAGGCCAAAAGCGTGCTTGTTAGCGTTGGCGAAATCGCGAGATATATTGAAGCAAACAAGTAATTTCCAGTGATGTGTGGACGGATAGCCATAACCGGTGCCGGTATAGTTTCCGCCTTGGGAACAGGTCTTGACGAGACCCTGCACTCTCTTTTGGACGGCATCAGTCCGCTAGTTTCTCCTAAACATCTGAAAACCATACACTCAAACCTTCCTTGCGGGGAGGTTGATTTGTCTGACGCCCAGTTGTATGACCTATGCCACGAAGACAGGGGGCGGGTGCTTTCCCGTTCTTCCCTTCTTGGAATAGTGGCCGCAAGGCAGGCTGAGGAGGATGCCAGGCTTGGCTCCTCAGACAGGGTTGCCTTCATCAACGGCACTACAGTTGGCGGAATGGACATCACCGAGCGTTATTACAGGCAGTATTTCCAGGGCTCTGATTATGACGCTCTTATCCCGCTTCATCTGGATGGTGTATCGACCGACGCCATAGCAGACAGCCTGGACTGCGATGTGGTTTTCACGGACGTGATTTCCACTGCATGCAGCGCTGCTGCCAATGCCATAGCCCTTGGGGCGGAACTGCTAGAAAGCGGGCGCTATGACATCGTGATAGCGGGTGGTACGGAATGCCTTTCAAAATTCCATCTTAACGGATTCAATTCCCTTATGATCCTGGACCAGGAGCCTTGCAGGCCGTTTGACGCCAGCCGCAAGGGGCTGAATCTGGGAGAAGGGGCTGCTTATATTGTTCTGGAAAGCAAGGCCCACGCCATTGAAAGGGGCGCGAGGATCAGGGCTTTCCTTTCCGGATGGGGGAACACCTGCGATGCCTATCACCAGACAGCATCTTCTCCTGACGGGGCCGGTGCACTGGAGGCAATGCGAAAAGCTCTTGAAGTTGCCCGCCTGGAGCCGTCCGACATAGATTATGTAAATGCCCACGGTACGGGAACGGAGAATAACGACCTGTCTGAAGGCAAGGCTCTTATGACCCTTTTCGGAGACAGGATGCCATATGTCGGATCCACTAAATGTTTTACGGGTCACGCTACAAGCGCGGCTGCGGGGCTGGAGGCCGTTATAAGCATTCTGTGCATCGAGCACGGGTTTATCCCGGCCAACCTCAGGTTCCGGACAAAGGATCCTGGGCTGGATTTTACTCCCGTCGCCGAGAAAATTGAAAACATCAAACTGAATCACGTGCTCTCCAATTCCTTCGGGTTCGGGGGCAATGATTCATCCCTAATATTCTCACGTGCAGAGCTATGAAAAGAAGTCCGGTTTACATAAAAGCATCTTCCCATATCTCTGCCCAGGAGCCTTTCTGCACGCTTGAGAGTTTCTCTCCGATTCCACAGGAAGGGGCGATGGTACTTTGCAAGGATCCGGATTTCAAACCGTTTATTCCGCCGATGGTTTCCAGGAGGATGAATTCCATCGTAAAGCGCAGCATAGCGGTATCGAAATACGTGCTGGACAAGGCTGGAATCAAATGCCCGGATGCAATAGTTTCCGGAACCGGCATAGGATGCGTAGGGGATACGGAAGTCTTCCTTAACCAGATGCTTGACAACGGGGAGAATATGCTCAACCCGTCCAAGTTCATTTGCTCCACACCTAATACAATAGGCTCCCAGATAGCCATTTATCTAGGATGCCACGGCTTCAATTCCACTCACGTGAACGACAGGTTTGCGTTTGAGGGAGCTCTTCTGGACAGCGTTATGCTGCTGCAGAAAGGAAGTGCTGACAACGTTATTGTCTGCGCGGCGGACCAGATGACGGAAGGCCTATACAGCCTGATGGACAGGGAGACTTACTGGAAAGGCATCCCGGTTTCGGAAGGTGCGGTTGGATTTGTCCTTTCAAACAGTCCTGAAGGGGCCGTGGCTGCCGTGGAGGATGTGGTTATGACTCGCAGCAACCCTTCCTGGGAACTTGACCGTATGCTAAGGGAAAACGCCCTGGAATGGAAAGACATAGACGCGGTGGTAACCTCTCTTCTTCCGGGAGAAGACCCGGGCAGCTTTGCTTTTCTTCCTGAAGGGGTTCCGCAGCTTACCTACAAGCAGTATTGCGGGCAGTATTTTACGGCATCGGCCTTCGGTCTGCTTTATTGCGGAGAGCTTCTGCAAAGAGGCGGCAAGACTGGGAGGATCCTACTTGCTTCCTGCAGCAGAGGCACATATTCATTTATCTTGACAAGCGGCTTATGTACAAACTGATTCTTCTTTCCGTAGTCCAGAGCGCACTTTTGGTTGCGGGCCAGATGTTTCTCAAGTTTACGATGAACAGGATAGACAAGCTGTCCTTTACCTGGAGGTGCATCAAGCAGCTTTTCACGGACTATAATTTCCTGCTTTGCGGCCTGTGTATGGGAGGAGCGTCAGTGCTGTGGTTCTACATACTGAAGAACTATCCGTTCAGCGCCGCATATCCTATGATCAGCTTCAGCTACGTGCTTGGTCTGGTAGTTGCAGGACTTGTATTCCACGAGCACATTCCTTTTGTAAGATATGTGGGTGTTGCTCTGATAATTATAGGTGCAATACTGATAGTTCAGAAATGAGAGGGAAAAGATTCTTTATACTGGCTTTGCTGACTCTTGCCTGCGGATGGGTTTATGCCCAGACTCCGGCAGAGAAGGAGGCTTTTGCCCGCATTATGTCTTCCACCACGAGTATGAAGACGATGACCGCGGATTTTGTTGAGACAAAGCATCTTCAGATGCTGGAGGAAGATGCTGTACAGAGCGGGAAACTCTGGTACAAGGCTCCTTCTTCCATGAGATGGGAGTACGGCAAGGATTTCTACGGAGTACTTTCCCAAAAGGGTGCATATATGGTTCGCGGAGGAAAAAGGGACGGAGCCCTGACAAGGGGATTCTCCCAGACCGGAAAAATGGTAACCGGCCTTATCAGCAATCTCAGCGATAACCTCAAAGATTACAAGGTTTCCTATGTCAAGGACGGCAAGGACCTGAAAGTTACTGCAATACCGACCAGCCCGCGTATGAAGGGGATGGTGGACTCCGTGGTGATGAAGTTCGACATCGCGACTTCCCTTATAAAGTCCTTCGAGATCCGCAACAACGCCGGATACACCCTGATCACATTCTCCAACGTGAAGAAGGATTCTGAAATCGATCCTCAACTTTTCAATTAGCGATATGAGAGATCTGCCCTTGTGTTTCATAGTGCCGTTCTATAACAACGGAAAGACTGTAGGGGCAGTCATAACCAGCATAAAGGAAGCCGGTTACAGTGTCGTAGCCGTGAATGACGGCTCTACCGATTCCAGCCTGGAAGCCGCCCGTGGGGCAAATCCTGATTTTATGGTTTCGTACGCCAGGAACCGTGGCAAGGGCTATGCCCTCAGGCAGGGTTTCAAGACGGCCCTGAAGGAAGGTTTCCGCTATGCGATGGTCTTTGATGCGGACGGGCAGCATACACTTACCGGAGCCAAGGCTATGATAGAAGCCGCTCTGGACCTTCCTGAAAAAGATCGGGTGAGAACGATTATAGTTGGAAGCCGCAACCGCAGGGGGGCAGACGGGGGAGGAAAGTTTGCCAACAACTTTTCCAATTTCTGGCTTACGGTCCAGACCGGAAAGAAACTCGGCGATACGCAAAGCGGAATGAGGCTCTACCCGTTGGAGAAAATCTGCAGCGTGCATTTTCTCGGTAACCGATATGAGTTTGAGACTGAGATTCTTGTGAGGATGGCCTGGAGAGGCTTCTCACTTATGGAAGTGCCGGTGGACGTGATCTATCCCGAGGACCGCGTGACCCATTTCCGCAAGGGGGCGGACTTCACCAGGATATCTCTTATGAACACATTTCTTACGGGAGCAGCCGTCGTATACGGCTACCCTCGTATGCTCATAGAAAAACTCAGGAGGAGATGATATGGAGAAGTTCTTCCTGAGGATATACGATTTCTTTGCCGGAGGAAGGAGATGGCTTGCATTCCTGATTCCACTGGTACTTCTGGCCGGTTTCTGGCTCTGCATCCGCAAGATTACCCTGAATGAAGACATTGCGGCCTTCCTTCCGTACGGAAGTGGGGAGAGCAGCCGCCAGAGCCAGTTCGTTTACCAGAACCTCAGGAAGCAGGACAAGGTGATGGGCCTCATCAGGCTTAAGGAAAACAAGGAAGATATCTATGAAACCATAGACCGTCTTGCGGAAGCGGCTGACGAATTCTCTTATCGCGTGGAAGATGCCCAAATTGAGGGCATAAAAGATCCAATGCTGAGGGTGGATGCATCCTCAATGCTGGGTGTGGCTTCCTTCATCGCGGAGAATATGCCTTATTTCCTGGATTCAGCAGATTACTCTGCTATGGATTCAATAGTGCTGAAGGGAGAATTCCTTCAGGCTCTGGAAGAGGACAAGGCATCTCTGGTTTCCTCATCCGGAATCACCCAGGGCATTACAGCTGCTGATCCATTCCATTTTTCTTCCGGACTGCTGAAAAAACTCTCCGAACTTGGATCCGGGAGCGGATACCGGGTAATCGGAGACTATCTCTATACTCCCGATTCCTCCGCGATAATGGTTAGTTTCTCCTCAGAATACGGAGGCAGCGAGACCAGCCACAACAAGCAGATGCTCAGCAAGGTGTATGAGGTAAGGGATTCAGTTCAGGCACTTTGTCCGGATGTCGAAATGACCTTTACCGGCTCTCCTGTTATTGC
Organism: Bacteroidales bacterium; assembly: GCA_017961175.1. Lineage (GTDB taxonomy): Bacteria > Bacteroidota > Bacteroidia > Bacteroidales > UBA932 > Egerieousia. The sequence goes on along the minus strand of JAGCXV010000035.1, from coordinate 13,337 downwards.
CGTGATGAATGCGGACAGGATGAAACGGGATTCCGTCTGGTGCGCCGGAATAGCGGTAGGGCTGATAATCCTTCTTCTTGCCTGGTATTTCAGAAGGGTCAGGCCGATTGTCTTGATCTGCATTCCTGTAATCTTCGGCATTGCGGCCGGACTTGCGTTTATGGGAGCTTTCAAGAGCGAGGTTTCCAGCGTAGCTCTGGCGGCCTGCTGCGTGATTTTCGGAATAGCGGTGGATTACTCTCTTCTGTATTCCACCCGTCTGGGCTTTACGGGGAATGCCAGAGGGGCGTTGGGAGATATTGCAAGTCCTATGGTGATTGGAAACATAACCACTGTTGGAGCGTTTCTTTCCCTGCTGGTTATGAGCGCTTCCGGAATGAGGGACTTCGGGCTTTTCGCCGCCGTTGCACTTGTGGGAGCGATTCTTTTCGTGGTGCTCTTCCTGCCTCACTGGGTGGGAGAGAAGGACTACAAGCCAAGAGATGCCGGATGGATGGGCAAGTGGGCTAGCCTTCGCCCGGAGGAAAGCCGCTGGGTATTCTGGATTCTTCTGGCTGTTACGGTGGTGCTGTTTTTCTTCAGCCGCAAGGTTACTTTCAGCGGAGATTTCACAAAGATCAACTATATGGCTCCGGCCCAGAGCCAGCTTCTGGAGGACCTTTCTTCCTATGGTGCCGCCAAGGATGCGGTTGCGGTATATTCCGTTTCTGAAGGCAAGACTCTGGACCAGGCCCTTGAGGCTTCAGAAAAGGGAAGGGCTTTCAACGAGTCTTCAATCGAGAATGGCAATATCCTGAAGGTAAGTGGAATAGGACCGTTTATGCCATCTTCCGCCGCACAGGCTCAAAGGCTCGGAATGTGGAAGGAATTCTCCGGAAAACATTCTGCAACGCTTCTCAAGGCTTTGGATGAAAACGCTCCTAAGGCAGGTTTCAGCAAGGATGCCTTCAACGCTTTCAGGGAACTTCTGTCTTCTGACCTTACGGTTCGGGACGAGGATTTCTTCTCTCCTGTGGCATCGCTGCTGTCTCCATTCATCCTGAAAGACACTTCGTCCACGATTGTAATGGACATTCTCTATGCTCCTAAAGACAAGGTGGCAGGACTTTATTCCTCATACGGAGACTTCAAGGATAAGGCGGAAGGATCCTTCCTGTTCGATTCCTATTCCATGACGGACAAGATGATAGACATACTCCAGAATGATTTCAACAAGGTGCTGGCAATCTGCTCCATACTGGTGTTCGTATTCCTGTGGATAGCGTTCCGCCGCCTGGAACTTGCCCTTGCCGCTTTCCTTCCTATGGTGGTCAGCTGGATATGGATAACGGGCATAATGGGAATCTTTGGGGTAAGCTTCAACATCGTAAACATCATACTTGCAACGTTCATATTCGGACTCGGAGACGACTACACCATCTTTATGGTGGAAGGCCTGCAGTACGAGCACACCTTCAAAAAGCCGCTGCTGTCTTCATACAAGACTGGAGTTACCCTGAGTGCCCTTACGATGTTCATCGGAGTGGGCTCTCTGGTGTTTGCCGTGCATCCTGCCCTGCATTCGCTTGGCAGCGTGGCCGTTATCGGAATGGTTTGCGTGGTGGCCCTGGCCTTCATACTTCCTCCGGTACTCTTCCGTTTCCTGGTCTGCAAGTCTCTGAAGAAAGACCGTCAGGACAGAATCTTCCCGGTAAGGATTGCTGACATCCTGGTTACCCTGTGGTCCGGATTTGTCTTTGTCCTGGTTCTGGTGGGTTACAAATTGAGAGGTTTGTTTGGAAAGAAAGAGAGTTCCTCATCGCTGAGGAAAAAGATAAAAGGCGTTATGAGGTTCTTTGCCAACGGCCTTCCGAGATCTTCTTTCTCCCTGATTCTCAGCGATGGCGTCTTTAAGGGAAAGGAGGCTTTTGCAGAGGCTGAAAAGATTCTCGGGAATGAAAAACCTGCCGTCATAATTTGCAACCACCAGTCTCATCTGGACCTCATGTACCTGCTGGGCCTATCAGACAAGATAGCGGTTGTTACCAACGGATGGGTGTATAAGTCTCCGGTTTATGGTAACTTTGTGCGCAAGGCCGGCTTTGTCTGCATTGACGACGGAGTTGAGGCCAACCTTGAGAAACTCAAGGCTCTTAAGGAGGAAGGAATATCCATTCTTGTTTTCCCGGAGGGTACAAGGAGCAAAGACTGCAGCATACTTAAGTTCAGGAGCGGTGCTTTCTCCCTTGCCAAAGATTTGGATATGGAGATTCTTCCGCTTGTGCTTTTCGGCCCGGGAGAAATTCTTCCGAAGGGAGAGCACATACTAAGAAGGGGTAAGGTCGCCATCCAGTTCTGCGACAGGATAACCCCGGCTGAATTAGACGATTGGGGCCCTAGGCCGCTTAAACAGGCCCAGGAGTTCAGAAGATACTACACTCAGGCTTACGCTTCCCTGAAGGGAAAGATGTATGCCGATGAAGATTTCAGGAAGTTAAGGGACTATGACAGGAATTTGTACAGTTCGGAAGGTGATATGGTTTAAGGGGCTGCTTGCGGCGGCTCTGCTGTTTTTTACGGTCAATGCCTTTTCCCAGCAGCTTGCAGATGTCCACAAGCTGTGGAAGGATAGTGAATGCAAGATAGAGGGCCGTTACCGCAGCAAGGTTTTCGTCTATGTGCCTGAGGTGGCTGGAGAAAACCGTCCGGCCGTTGTGATAATGCCGGGTGGCAGCTATACGTACCTGGGAATTAACAAAGAAGGTCACGATGTGGCCAAGTGGTTTGCTTCCAGGGGCTTTGTGGCAGTTGTCCTGCGCTACAGGATGGGATTCTACGGGGCAAGATATCCGCAGCAGCTTGAAGATTACCGTCTTACGATGGATTTCATCAAGGACAGTTCCAAGAAGTATGGCATAGATACGACGAAGATAGGGGCGGTGGGCTTTTCCGCCGGAGGGCATCTGGCTGGCTGCGCTGCAATGGAGGACGATCCTCATTTCAGGGCAAACTTTGTGGCTATGCTCTATCCTGTGATCACGATGAGGGATCCCCATGCCCACAAACCTTCCAGAGACCATCTCCTGAGAGGTGATGAATCCCTTATCGCTAAACTCTCTCTGGAAGAGAATGTTACGGAAGAATTTCCACCGGTGTTCCTGCTTCATTGCGATGACGATCCAATCGTTGATCCTGAAGGCTCCCGTACATTTGCTTCCGAATTAGAGAAATTAGGCGTAACTTGCAAAGTGGAATTCCACCGCAAGGGAGGGCACGGCTTCGGGGTTTCCCCTTCAAAGAAATCCGGAGCGCACCTCTGGCAGGAAAGATTTGTGGATTGGCTCCAGAAAACAGTATTCGATTGATCTATGAACACAAGTAATAAAACTCCAAAAGACATCTCCAACGTTTGGGATGATATCCGTCCTTACAGGGACGACGAGATTCCTGAAGCGATGCAGCGTATCGCTGAGGACAAGGATTTCCCAAAGGTGATGGAATTTATCTACGAAGGACAAGATATTGAGGCCAAAATAAGGGAGTTTTCTGCTTTCAAAACCGTGAGCCAGTTCCAGATAGACTTTATGTTCGATGCCATCAACGCCATTATAAAGAAGACCACAAAGGGCTTTACATATGACGGATTGCAGAACCTGGAAAAGGGCAAGGGCTATCTCTTCGTGTCCAACCACAGGGATATCCTTCTGGATGCCGCTCTTTTGCAGATAGCCTTGTACAACTGCGGACTGGACTGCTCTGAAATAACATTTGGAGACAATCTGATGCAGCCAGGCATTGTAACGGATATTGGCAAGAGTAACCGTATGTTCAAGGTCGTCAGGAAGGGTACTACAAAGGATTTTTTCAAGACTTCCTTGCATCTTTCCAGCTATATCAGATATGTGCTTAACGAGCGGAACACTTCAGTATGGATAGCCCAGCGCAACGGCCGCACAAAGGACGGGGACGACAAGACAAGCCAGACCGTTCTCAAGATGTTCTCCCTTTCCGGAGACAGGAACATCGGCACAAACTTCTCCGCCCTGAACATCGTACCTATGGCCATTTCATACGAGTGGGAAACCTGCATTACACAGAAGGTGAGGGAACTGTACCTGTCCCAGGAACATCCTTACATCAAGGAAAAGGGGGAGGATTTCCGCAGCATAATGGAAGGCATACTTTCTCCAAAGGGCAAGGTTCACATCCAGATCTGCGAGCCTATTACCGCGGAGGAACTCCTGGCTGCCGGCTCTTTGGACCGCAACGAGGCTCTGGCCTACATAGCCTCCGTCATAGACAACAGAATCTACAGTGGCTATAAGCTGTTCAACACCAACTATATAGCTTATGATATGCTGTACAATACCTTTAAGTTTACAGACAAGTACACCAAGGAGGAATACAAGAATTTTGCGGATGTGATGCACGCCACCCTTTCAAGATGGAAGGAGAGCCTTCTGCCGCTTATGAACCTCTACCTGAAGGTTTACAGCAATCCGGTCCTGAACAAGATGAATCTGGAATAATCAGCGGATTTCCATTTTTCTTTTCACCTCGTCGATGATGTCATCGCCTGCAAGAGCCTTTGCACACTCGAATGCAAACTCCAGGCAAACTCCGGCCCCGCGTCCGGTGATGAGAAGGCCGTCGCTTTCTGTCTTTTCAGTTGACAGCTGATATGTTTTTGCTACGGCATCCCTGACGGAGGTGTGGCAGGTTGCCTTTTTGCCGGCCATTATCTCAAAGCCTGCCAAAGCAGACGGGGCTCCGCAGATTGCGGCGATAAACTTTCCGGCCTTTTCGTATTCTTTCAGAATCAAGCCGACAAGGCTGTTTTCCGCCAGATTCCTGTAACCCGGATATCCTCCCGGCAAGATTACCATATCTCCCTGAAGGGCAATCCGATGCACGTCTTTCCCATCGCTGAGGAAAGAGTCTGCCTTAAGGAAAACGGAATGGGAAGATGGAACCAGAAGGTCTTCGGATAATGAGACTTTTTCCACCTGCACTCCGCATCTTTCCAGCACGTCTATCGGGGCGGTTGCTTCCAGAAGCTCGAATCCTGGAGCCAGCAAAACAAAAACTTTCTTCATAATGTCACAAAGTTAAAAGTTATTCGTCTAAATAATGTACCTTTATAACCGATATGGCATTAATGAATCAATCAAAATAATCACTTTTATAATTCCTTTTATGAATCAACTGTTTAAAAGAATCGCAAAGATTGCCGCAACGGCTTTGGCTCTTGTGGCTTTTGTTAACGTGTCCACCGCGCAGCAGGATGTAAGATGGCTGCGCAATCCGGCAATCTCGCCAGACGGATCCCAGATAGTGTTCGGCTATATGGGCAATCTGTACAAAGTTTCCTCAGAGGGCGGTCTTGCTACCGCAATTACCAGCGGAGACAATTACAACGGTTATCCTGTCTGGAGCAGGGACGGAAAGAATATCGCCTATGCTTCAGACCTATACGGCAACTTTGACATATTCGTGATGCCGGCTGGCGGCGGTGTTCCCGTTAGACTTACATATAATTCCACGGCAGACTATCCGTTCGATTTCACCCCGGACGGAAAGTATGTCCTCTTCGGAAGCGGCAGGTTTGCTCCGGCAGAGAGCATCCGTTTCCCTTCATCCATGTTCAAGAACCTCTATAAGATTCCTGTAGGCGGAGGCCGTCCGATCCTTGTTACCGCAGCCGGTGCAGACGAGGCTAATTTCAACGCAGAAGGAAGCAAGATCGTGTTCCAGGACAAGAAGGGATATGAGGATCCTTGGAGAAAGCACCATACTTCTTCAGTTACCCGCGACATCTGGGTATATGACCTCAAGGCAAACACTTACACCAAGGTCAGCACGTACGAGGGAGAGAACCTGAAGCCTGTATTCAGTCCTGACGGAAAGGCTGTTTACTATATCTCCGAGATGAAACTTGGCAAGGCCAACAACGCCCTTAACCTCTTCAAGCAGGATCTGTCATCCGGTACCAAGACCCAGCTGACCGATTTCAAGGACTTCCCTGTAAGGGAGATCAGCATTGCAAAGAACGGTACCATCTCCTTTGTCTGGAAGGGCGATATCTACACCATCAAGGATGGCCAGAAGGCAAAGAAACTCAATATCTACATCGCTGACAATTCCGGTTACCAGAAGATCAAGAACCTGAATATCAACAACGCCACCGAGATGGCTGTCAGCCCTAGCGGCAAGGAGATTGCCCTGATCAACCGCGGAGAACTCTTCGTAGTAGGTGTCAACGACGGCCGTACCAAGAGAATCACCAACACCCCATACCAGGAGAGAATGATCACCTGGGCACCTGACGGAAAGGCCATCTACTATTCCGCTGAGGTTGACGGCAACTGGAACATCATGAAGGCTACCCTGAAGGATACGACCGAGAAGTATTTCTACGCTTCCACCCTTGTAAATCTCGACAAGGTTGTTGCAGACGGCAAGGATAACTTCCAGCCGGATGTTTCTCCTGATGGAAAGAAGCTGGCTTACATAAGCGAGCGCAACACCCTGAAGGTTATGGATCTGAAGAGCAAGAAGACAGTTACGGTGCTTCCTAAGGGCCATAACCATTCTTATCGCGATGGTGACTGGGGATTCGAGTGGAGTCCTGACAGCAAGTGGCTGCTGGTTGATGACCAGAAGAACATGATGAGAGGCGGTGCAACCGCACTGATCAGCGCCGATGGAGGAGAGATCCGCTATCCTGTGAACAGCGCATACGGAGAAAGGATGGCAAAGTTCGGTTTCGGCGGTCAGGCAATGACTTACATCGGCGGTGGCGGACAGCGTGGCGGCGGTGGAGTCAAGGCTGCTTTCTTCGACAAGGAGTCTTATGACAAGTTCATGCTCAGCAAGGATGACTTCGAGCTTTTGGAAGAGAAGGAAAAGGGCGAGAAGAAACCGGACGGAAAACCTGGAGAAAAGCCAGGTGACAAGAAAGACGTTAAGCCGGGCGACAAGCCGGGTCCTGGCGGTCCTGGCAAGAAGCCTGAGAAGAAAGAAGTAAAGCCTATTGTTTTCGACGATTTTGACCTCATAGAGACAAGGATAGCCGATATCCGCACGGAAGGAAGCCCTATAGGATATTTCCTTACAAGAGACGGAAAGAAACTGTATTATGTGCGTACCGGCGAGAAGGGAATGGAACTCTGGAGCACCGATACCAGAAGCCGCGAGAGCAAGAGGGTTGGCCAGGGTTCTCTTGGCGGAATGATTTCCGCAGCAGAACTGAGCCAGGACGAAAAGAGCCTGTTCGCCCTCCGCAACGGTTCTCCTATAAAGGTTGACCTGATGAGCGGAATGGCAAAGCCTATCATGATTGCAGGCAAGATGGAACTTGATGCAGCCGGCGAGCGTGCCTATATGTTCGACCACATGTGGCTTCAGGTTACCAAGAAGTTCTACGATCCTACCATTCACGGAATCAACTGGAAGATGTATCACGACGAATATGCAAAGTTCCTCCCTTACATCAACAACAATTATGATTTCCAGGTTCTTCTGAGCGAACTTCTCGGCGAGCTTAACGCTTCTCATACCGGTGGCCGATTCTATGCAGCAAGAGTCCTTACCGGAGGTGACGTTACAGCAAACTTCGGTATGCTCTTCGACGAGACCTACACCGGAGAGGGCATCAAGGTTTCCGCTATCATCCCTGGCGGCCCGGCAGACAAGCTCTCCAACAAGATCCGCCCTGGTGACATCATCACCGCAATCAACGGAGAGAGCATCCCTGCTTCCGAGAACTACAACAAATATCTCAACAACATCGCCAACGCAAATACCGTGGTTACCGTAAAGTCCTCCGCAGGAAACACCTTCACCCAGACTCTCCGTCCTGTCGCTGAGTCAAGCCTGAGCCACCTTGTTTACGAGTGGTGGGTTAGAAGATGCGAGAAAATGGTTGAGGAGCTTTCCGGCGGCAAGATCGGTTATGTCCACGTTGAGGGAATGAACCAGCAGAGCTATCAGGTCATCTACAACCGTCTGATGGGCAAGCACGTAAAGAAGCAGGCCGTGGTGGTTGACACGAGATTCAACGGCGGCGGCTGGCTCCACGACGAGCTGGTCACCCTGCTCGGCGCCAAGACCTACATGCGCTACGCTCCTCAGGGAAACCTTTTGGACGACGGCGAGCCTCTGGGAAGATGGCAGAAGCCGAGTGCAGTCCTCACCTGCGAGGGCAACTACTCAGACGCCTTCATGTTCCCGTTCGTATATCAGCAGAACGGCATCGGCAAGGTTTACGGTATGCCTGTACCTGGTACCGGCACAGCCGTATGGTGGGAGACTCAGATCGACCCTACCATCGTATTCGGTATTCCGATGATCGGTTCTATGGGAACAGACGGCAAGGTTACCGAGAACAAGCAGTTTGAGCCTGACGTAAGGGTTGAACTTCCTTACAACGACTTCCTCTCCGGCAAGGACCCTCAGCTTGAAGCAGCTGTAAAGGGCCTGCTGAAGGAAATCAGATAGAAACGTTCTCGAAAAACAGTAAACAATATCTCCCGGCTTCAGATTATTGAAGCCGGGAGATATTGTTTTCCTGTCAAATGCATCACAAAAGTCGTAACTCACATAAACTATGATTTTAAGCTCCTGACCACTATTAGCGCTGACGGGAAATCCGGTAAAGTTCTGGTTTTGTTGCATTCTGAAGTAGAAATATTTGGTAAAAACGATATAATTGACTAACTATGCAGTCGATAAAAATGCGGATGGCCGCATAAATGTGGAATGAATATGGAGATAAAACGTGATGCACTGCTTAACAGGTTGATGAGCTTGAGGCATAACAAGATGATTAAGGTCATTACCGGTATGAGAAGATGTGGCAAATCTTATTTGCTTTTCAATCTGTTCTCTGAGGCCTTGAAAAAAGAAGGAGTGGATGATCGGCATATTGTCAAGATAAATCTTGAAGATCGCAGAAACAAGGATCTTCGAAACCCTGACAAGTTGCTTGATTATATAGACAGCCAACTGAAAGATGAAAAAATGTATTACATACTGCTGGATGAAGTTCAGCTTGTGAGTGAATTCGAGGATGTCCTCAATTCTTATCTTCACGTGGATAATGCTGATGTCTATGTAACAGGCTCAAATGCACGTTTTCTTTCAAAGGATGTCATCACGGAGTTTCGCGGCCGTGGTTTTGAGGTAAAGATTCATCCCTTGTCATTTCAAGAAATCCGTAATGCAAAGCCTGAGGTGCCTATGGAGCAGTTATGGCTGGATTATATGACTTATGGCGGATTGCCTATGGTTGTGACTATGGATTCAGTACAGGACCGTACTAGCTATCTCAAAGGGCTCTTCAAGCATACTTATCTGAAAGATATCAAAGAGCGTTATAATATAAAACTGGATGAAGATCTTGAAGATTTGATCAAGATTTTGGCCTCTGCGATTGGTGGCTTGACCAACCCAAGAAAACTGGCTGATACATTTCGCTCTGTCAAAAAAAGCAATATTAGTCAAGATACGTTAAAGGTGTACTTGGATTATCTTCAGGATGCGTTTATTGTTAAGCGTGTTTTGCGTTATGATATAAAGGGCAAACGCTATATTGAAACTCCTTCAAAATTCTATTTTGAAGATTTGGGATTAAGGAATGCTCTTTTGAATTTCCGGCAGGTAGAGAAATCCCATCTGATGGAAAATGCTATATATAATGAGTTGATTGTTCGTGGTATGACTGTGGATGTGGGGGAGGTTATTTGGAATACCAAAGATGGGGCTGGTAAAAAAATCAGGAAAGCCCTTGAAGTGGATTTTGTTTGCAACCAAGGCTATAAACGGATTTATATACAGTCGGCTCTGAGCATTCCGGATGATGCAAAACGTGAACAAGAACTATTGTCTCTGAGGAAAATTGATGATTCTTTCCAAAAAGTAGTGATAACGGGAGAACATGGCCCTCACTATCAGAATGATGACGGGATCTTGTTCATGGACATTTATGATTTCTTGATGGGCAAAGAAATATAAATTGACCTGCCTGTTGGATTTTATTGAGTAAATTTGAAAATATAATTGTGTGATTATGCCGGAGGTATTGATTTATGTTGTTTTTGCGCTGTTGGTTGTGGCGCTTGTGATGTTGTTCCTTCTTTCCTCAAAGCAGGGGAGGATGATCAGGTCCTTGAAGGATGACAATGAACGTTTCCTCAATTCATTCAAGGAAGATAATTCTTCATATCTGAAAGATTTGAGCCAGAACCTGAAAGACTATCACAAGGAGAACAAGGATGATTACGAGAGGGCGCAGACATCGCAGAGGGAAGAGATATCGGAGAGGATAAAGGATATGCGCGAGAGCCAGAAAGACCAGATTGAGAGCCTGAAAACGATGCAGGAGCAAAGGCTTAAGTCTATGGAGGAAAGCCAGAAAGAAAGGCTGTCGTCTATGGAAAAGCAGCAGCAGAACCTGATGCAGACCACGGAAAAGAGTCTGGACAAGATGAGGGACACCGTTGAGGAGAAGCTGGAGAAGACCCTCAACGACCGCATCAGCAAGAGCTTTGAAACTGTGGGCAACCAGCTGGACAACGTCAAGAACGGCCTTGCCGAGATGCGTGACCTGGCAAAGGATGTTGGAGGCCTGAAGAAGGTCCTTTCAAACGTGAAGATGCGTGGCGGACTCGGCGAAGTGCAGCTCCAGATGCTTCTGGAACAGTACCTTGCACCGGGCCAGTATGTAGCCAATGCCCATACCGGAGAAGACAAAAACGCCGTAGTGGAGTTTGCCGTAAGGTTTCCGGGCCAGGACGGGAATCCGATATTGCTTCCAATAGACTCAAAGTTCCCTAAGGACCGCTACGACACTTTGCTGGAGGCTTATGAGTCTGCAGACAAGGATGCTATGGAGAATGCCAGAAGGGATTTCTGTTCTGCCATAAAGAACGAGGCAAAGAACATTTCCAAGTATATCAACGTGCCTGAAACCACGCCGTTTGCCATTATGTTCCTGCCGTTTGAAGGACTGTATGCGGAGGTGGCAAGAGACAACAACCTGCTGGAAAGCCTGCAGAAGGAGTTCAGCGTAACGGTTGCCGGCCCTACAAACCTTTCTGCCATACTTACCAGTTTCCAGATGGGGTTCCGTACGCTCGCCATCCAGAAGAAGGGCAGCGACGTATGGAAAGTCCTGGGAGAGGTAAAGACTGAGTTCGGCAAGTTCGCTGACATGCTGGAGAAGGCCAAGGGCAAGATCCAGGGGGGACTGGAAGATATGGACAAGCTTATCACCACCCGCACCAACCAGATCAACCGCAAACTCCGCGATGTGGAGGCTGATGCCGTATCCATAGACACTGATTCTCCTAGCCGACTTCTGGAAGAAGAGTAGCTATCTTTTACTATATTTGCAAGGAACCTAATACATCATAGTTATGGAACAGAAAAACGCGCTGGCCCATCCCGATGCCGCGATAATGAAGGAAAACATCGCCAGAAACTGGCTGCCGAGATATACCAAGAGGAAACTGGAGGATTTCACGGACTGCATACTTCTTACGAACTTCGGCAACTACGTGAATATGTTTGCCGAGAAGTTCGGAGTTGAGGTTGTGGGGAAAGAAGGCAATATGCCTAACGCCAGCGCTGAGGGTATAACTATAATCAACTTCGGAATGGGAAGCCCTAACGCCGCCACCATCATGGACCTTCTGGGAGTAATCCATCCAAGGGCCTGCCTTTTCCTGGGCAAGTGCGGCGGCATAGACAAGCATACCAAGATAGGGGACCTGGTCCTTCCGCTTGCCGCCATCCGTGGAGAGGGAACTTCTGACGACTATTACCCTCTGATTGTTCCGGCCCTGCCTGCATTTATGCTTCAGCGAGCTATTTCCTCAGCCATCCGAGACCACGGCAAAGACTACTGGACAGGAACGGTATTTACCACCAACAGAAGGCTTTGGGAGCACGACGAGCATTTCAAGACTCTCCTTTCCACCACCAGGGCAATGTGTGTGGATATGGAAACCGCCACTTTGTTCATCTGCGGTTTCGCCAATCATATCCCTACCGGAGCCCTGCTCCTTGTCTCCGACCAGCCTATGATACCTGAGGGCATCAAGACCGAGGCCAGCGACAACATCGTGACAAAAAACTATGTTGAAGACCACCTCCAGATGGGAATAGATGCCCTGAAGAAGATCATAGAAGACAACAGAACCGTAAAGCACCTGAAATACGACTGGTAATCAGATGAAAACCATAGAAGTTGTAGCGGCCGTCATAGTCAAAGACGGCCGTATTTTTGCCACTCAGAGAGGCTACGGAGACTTCAAGGATATGTGGGAGTTCCCGGGTGGGAAGATTGAAAGCGGTGAAAGCCGTGAAGAGGCGCTTAAAAGGGAAATCAAGGAAGAGCTGGATGCCGACATTTCAGTTGATTCCTTCCTCCAGACAGTTGAATACGACTATCCAAAGTTCCACCTGATCCTTCACTGCTTTCTGTGCAGCCTGAAAAACGACACCCTCCATCTACTTGAACACGAATCCGCCAGATGGCTCTCCGCCAATGAACTGGACTCAGTTGAATGGCTTCCTGCAGACCTTTCAATAATCCATATTATAAGGCAAGTACTGTAATTATTCTTTACATTTTCTCATCCTCAAAATACTCTATAACAACAGAGAAACAAGATACTGCTATTACTCCGGGTATTTGTATTTTATCTCAAAGATTATTGGTTCGCCAATCGTCTGGTCTATTGGAATGCCATTTATTTCCCCAAATGGTTCATAGATTATTTCTTTAATCAGCTTACCGTTTGCATCATAAACACGATATGCGGCACCTGCCATCATCTCCCTTCTATCAACGGTAAATTTAAGCCTAACGGTAAATTCCCCCTCTCCATATTTGGCCACATCTTTCAACAGCGGTTCTATTCTATTCTTATAATAATCTTCAAATTTTTTAATCTCACTTTTTTGACGCAATATGGCAGCAGCGTCAGATAGTTTTATGGTGGCCTCGAAATCATCGGGGGCACACTTAAAAAATTCTCTCATTGGCATTTATCAAGATTAGACTGACTAGAAGTGAAGTAAAGTAAACAGTCATCTTTTGCCGTATAGCCTTATATTATCCTTAATAATTAATTATAATCCAAAGCCCATCATTGTCTTTGCCTTCATGCTTCAGAATTCCTTTCTTTTGCAAAGCAGAAAGATCACGTTCGATGGTGCGCTGGCTCACCGACAAGGTCTCCGACATTTGTCTGCCTGTTATTGTCGGAGACTCCTTGATGAGATTGAGGATTTTCTGCTGACGTTCAGTGAGTGTCGTCTCCGACATGTCTCCGTCATGGTCTCCGACATTT
>JAGCXV010000034.1 GCA_017961175.1 Bacteroidales bacterium | reverse complement strand
GAAAATCTCGGCGCTCTCCTCATCCAGGACGGAGACTATGACGGAGCTCTCGAGGTTCTTGACGGAGTGGACGGATTCAACCATGGACTCGCCCTTCTGCTTAAGGGAAGAAACGACGAGGCTCTCAAGGTTCTCAAGCAGGAATACAACCCGGACGAGTCTTACCTCAGGGCCATCATCGCAGCCAGGAAGGGAGATGTGACAACTTGCGAAAATGAGCTCGTGAAGGCATTTGAAAAGAAGTGCTACGAAGAGCGCATAGACAACGACATAGAGTTCGCCGCACTGCAGTAACCCACAGGAAATGAACGATCCGCACAGGATAAAGCTCGTCCTATTCTCCAACACCTATCCGTTTGGAGGGGGCGAGACTTTCCTTGCGGACGAAATCCCCTATCTCGCACAGCAGTTCCACCGCATAACCATCTTTCCCCTGTACCGTCCTGAAGGGGAAATGAGGCCCCATCCCTCAAGCGTGGACATTGCCACTCCGCTTCTTCCTTTTGACCACAAAGACAAAAAGGGATTCCTGAAACACGGGCTGTTCAACACGGCTCCGTTCTTCTTTGCCACAAAGGAGTTTTTCCGTGCGCTCTTCGGAAAGAGAAACAAGAAGGCAAATGTCTTCAAAAGACTCCGAATCTTCTTCAACTACTTCTTGATGCTCAGGACTATACTGGGAAACAAAAAACTGATGGAAGAAGTTGTGAGAGAGTGCTGCTTCGCCGATAAAATCTATTTCTACTGGGGAGACAAGAGTGCGATGCTCATCCCTTTCCTAAAAAAACTCCTACGGCCGAATGTGGAAATCATGCCCCTGTTCTGCGCAAGGTTCCACGGCTCGGATCTTTACGAGGAAGCAAAGGGATATCTTCCGTTCCGCGATATGATAATGGAGCATACCGATTATGCGATTCCTGTTTCATACAACGGAATGAACTACATCAAGAAAAACTACAACCCTTGCCCGAAAATCATAGAAGTCTGGCATCTTGGTTCCACCCATCACGACGAGAACTTCCATAATTTCACCGCTGAGGAAAGCAATACTTTCAGAATCGCAGGTTGTGCCAACACGATTTCTCTCAAAAGAATCGACCTGGTAGTCAAAGCGATACAACTGATCAAGGAAGACAAGGATGCAATGGGGAAAATCAGGGAAAGGGGCTTTGACAGAATAACCTACACTCACTTTGGCGGAGGCAATTTGCTGCAAAAGCTAAGGGAAGATACAAAGGATGAAGATATAGATTTCAGAGGCTCTAGGCCTCACGATGAAATCCTGAATTTCTACAGGGAAGAAGGTGCAGACCTTTTCATTCTTGCCAGCAGAAGCGAGGGAATTCCGGTTTCAATAATGGAAGCCATGAGCTACGGAATCCCGGTTATCGCAACCAACGTAGGAGGCGTGAGCGAACTCTTCCGCAACTGCCCTGTCGGCTACATAGTTGATGCGGACATAACCGCAGAAGGCCTTAAGAACCAAATCGTTGAATACATACTTCTTCCAAAGGAAATCCACACTCAGATAAAGCAGAACTGCTATGTCAACTGGAAGGAAGAATGGGATGCCCAGACCAACTACACCCGCTTTGCCGAAGAACTCATCGGGGTATAATCTATGGATATGGAACCTGAAGAATATTTCAACGAGCTGGGCCCGGAAGAAGAATTAACTTCCGCCAAGAAAAATATCAAGGCCGGAGTTATTGGATGTATTGTCTGTTTTCTGTTGACGCTTATTCTCTCCCCTTATTTTACAAGCCAAAAACTATTTCTCTTTGGGGCGATTGCTATTTTTGTTTTTCTCCGCGACGGCATAAGTGGCCTTGTGAAATATCTGAAGCTTATGAGGCTTTTTGAAGAAACGGGGAAATTCCGCAAGGGGCTTGTCTTGGGCGTGTTCTCTGCTGTTGTTTTTGGAGCTTTAGGCGCGTGGTGTTTAAGCCAATTCTTCTCGTCTGGTCAAAAAGATCCGGGTCCCGTACCTCAAGAACAAGTCATACAGGATGTTATGGCGGGAGTTGATTTCACCGTCCCGGCAAATTTTACACAAACTAAAGGCATGGTGAAATGGGCGACTGACAGCACTTGCCTTGTGGCGTTTTATGCTACAGACGGACTGGTAGACAGCACTGTTGTTCATATCGGCGTTACCACACGTACTGATTTTATGAAATTTTTGAGGGGTGATTTGACGGATTATTACAAGACTAGAGACCGTTTGATGTATAAACACAAAAGATATGATTCCTATAGTACGGATTTGGGAAGCATTACATATTACAAAAGTGCCGGAATATCGAATGACAGCACGGCTGTAATCACCTATAGCGCCTTGAATTATGGTTCGTTAGTAGAGGTCAGCGTTTTTTACACGCGTCAAAATAACGAAGTTGACCTTCAGGTGGAAAACTGGACCGAGGGCTGGATAAAAAACAACTTTACGTATAAAATCCCCGCTTGTTTAGAAGACAGTTTAGCCGTTCAACATCAAAAATAAGTCTGTACTGCAAAGGCAAACTGGTCAATGAAAATCTTCTTGAATGCAGTAATATTGTTCTGCTCGTAGAAGATGAGCATTGCCTTCTTATAGTCCACGGAGTCAACCGTCCGAAATGAAATAGGGCAATACTTGTTCGCAATAAGGATTGCATTGCTGGTAATACGGGCAGTTCTCTTGTTTCCATCGGAAAATGCCTGAATATAAGACAACAGTAGCAACGCCAAGAGCGCTTTCTCAAAGACGTTCTCTTTGCTGTTGATGAGACGGCAAGTATCCTCCAAGGCCTCGCGAATCTGGTGTTCGTTGTCCAGGGGGCGGTAGTTTGTACCAGTTACACCCACACGGCGCTTTCGAATGCCTTTATCCACATCCAGTTCTTTAACCAGCAACGTGTGCAATTCTTCTATGCGGCGGACAGAAAGAGCTTGGAAGTATTCGGGTTCAGCCAGAACAAGGTCCAGTGCGTCCTTGTGGTTGAGCAGCATTACAGCTTCTTCTTTTGTTTTTCCGGATGCAGTCTGCTTTTCCCTCAGGAGTTTTTCGGTTTCCAATAGAGAATATGTATTGCCTTCTATTTGAGACGACTTCCAGCTTAAGTCTATACCAAGGCGCTCCATTTCCTTGCGATACTCGGTAGGCGTTATTCCCTCCAGATTCTTGGTGAATTGAGTCTGCAAGCTAGCAAGTCTTTCTTTCTCTTCGGCTGTGAATATATCCACCTGGGGGAGAATATCATTTATGAGTTCGAAATTAAAAGCAGTTTGTACTTCGCGCTCGTCTGTTTCTTTCTGGAAGTATGTGTCAATGTTCAATTCCATTGTTATATGCTCCTGCGGTGATACGCTATAGCGCGTAGCGCGTCCTTGGCCAGTCACAATGGCAGATTTGCTTTGAACCAGAGAAGCGAGAAGACGCTTTACAGTGGCGGGGCTTTCTTTCATGTGCATTCCGGCTTCAATCTCGCTCCTGGAAGAGCTTGGATGATAGTGGAGGTACTGTAGTATTTCGCTTTCTTTGGTCATATCTTTTGAAGTTTACGGCTCAAATATAACAAAAATACGGCTCATTCTAGAGGTTTTTGAGCCGTAACGTGGGTTATTTTGGCTTTTTTTGAGCCGTATTGTTGATTTAAATATAGTCTATTTGCAGACTGGGCGAACTGGGATGCCGTATTCGCGATCTATATAGTTCCAGTCTATGTCGTGGTCGCAGAAATACAGATAATCTGCATTATTGCTGACACCCTCGGGTGTGAAAGACCAGTAATAGCCGCCTTGTCCGCCAAGATTGGCGTTGCCGTCAAAGAAACCAGCGCCGGGGAGGAAGATGCTATTGCCGTTGGTTATGCTTGAAACCTTGTAGCCTGGTACGCCGTTCTTTTCAATCCATTCCCAGTTGCATTTTTCAATAAGCTCCTTGATTTCTTCAAGGGTTGGGGTGCGCCAGCCGTTGCCGAGTTTTACGGATGCTACGTCATCTTCTGGACCGAACTTCTTTTTGGCCAGAAGAATGTCTCCGTTTACGTTTTTGTACCACTTGTAGTTCTGGGCGGAATACTCCTTCTTAGTTTCTATTTCACCCCATGCGTAATAGTCTCCGCTTTGTTCTGGAGCGGAGGCGCCGATGTTGCGGTCGGCCCACTTCACGGAAAGGCCGAGGTCAATGGCTGTTATTTCTGCCGGAACGGGTTCTTTGGCAACAGTGTCTTTTGCTGCTGGGGTTGTTGCGGTGTCAGCGACGTTTTCGGTGATTGCCTTGGTTTCCGTCGGTTGGGTTGAGTCAGTCTGATTCTGGGAAGAAGACTTGCAACCGACAATTGTAAGGGCGGCAATAATCGCTGAGAATATAATAAATCGTTTCATACTGGTTATAGTTTAAGGACGGCCATAAAGGCGCTCTGAGGCACCTGAACCTGGCCTACCTGGCGCATGCGCTTCTTGCCTTTTTTCTGTTTTTCAAGGAGTTTGCGCTTTCTTGAGATGTCTCCTCCGTAGCACTTGGCGGTAACGTCTTTTCTTACCTGGCGGACGGTTTCTCTGGCAATGATTTTGGCTCCTATGGCAGCCTGGATGGCAATGTCAAACTGCTGTCTCGGAATGAGGTCCTTGAGCTTTTCGCACATCCTTCTGCCGAAGTCGTAGGCGTGATCTCTGTGAATCAGCGATGAAAGCGCATCCACCTGTTCTCCATTCAGAAGGATGTCAAGCTTCACGAGCTGTGCCGGACGGTAATCCGTGATATGGTAATCAAAGGAAGCATAGCCTTTGGAAATGCTCTTGAGCTTATCGTAGAAATCAAAGACTATCTCGCTGAGCGGAAGGTCGAAGTTCAGCTCGACTCGGTCTGTGGTGATATAGTGCTGGCTTACAAGGGTTCCCCTCTTGTCCAGACAGAGTTTCATTATAGGGCCGAAGAAGTCAGCCTTTGAGATAACCTGGGCTCTTATGTATGGCTCCTCGATATGGTCTATCATCGTAACCTCCGGAAGGCCGGAAGGGTTGTGGACATCCAGGCACTGGCCGTCTGTCGTATAGACCTTGAAGGAAACGTTAGGAACTGTGGTGATACAGTCCATGTCGAACTCCCTGAAAAGCCTTTCCTGGACAATCTCCAGATGAAGCAGACCGAGGAATCCGCAGCGGAATCCGAAGCCTAGGGCCATGGAGCTTTCCGGCTCGAAGACCAGGGAAGCATCGTTGAGCTGAAGCTTTTCAAGGGAAACTTTCAGCTGATCGTATTCATCTGTCTCAACAGGATATACGCCGGCAAAGACCATTGGCTTGACTTCCTCGAATCCCGCGATAGCCTCCTTGCAAGGATTCTGGACGGAAGTGACGGTATCGCCGACCTTTACTTCTACCGCACTCTTGATTCCGCTTATGATGTAGCCCACGTTGCCGCAACCGATTTCAGGTTTCGGGTTCAGTTTCAAGCCCATCGTTCCAACTTCATCCGCAACGTATTCCATTCCGGTGTTGAAGAACTTCACTTTCTCTCCCTTGTGGATGCTTCCAGCCTCCACCTTGAAATATGCGATGATGCCTCGGAACGGATTGAAGACGGAGTCGAAAATCAGGGCCTGCAGAGGAGCCGCCGGATCGCCTGTCGGAGCAGGAATCCTGTCCACGATGGCATCCAGAATTGCAGGAACACCCTCTCCTGTCTTTGCACTGCACATAAGAACCTCGCTTTGGTCGCAACCCAGAAGGTCGCATACCTGGTCTCTCACAAGCTCAGGCTCTGCAGCCTCCATATCAATCTTGTTGAGCACCGGGATAATCGTAAGGTCGTGGTCAAGGGCAAGATAAAGGTTGGAGATTGTCTGGGCCTGGATTCCCTGGGTGGCATCCACAACCAGAAGAGCACCCTCCGAAGACGCAATGGAACGGGAAACCTCGTAGGAGAAATCCACGTGTCCCGGGGTATCCAGAAGGTTGAGTGTATATTCCTGTCCGTCTTTGGTATATTTCATCTGGACGGCGTGGCTCTTGATGGTAATGCCCTTCTCCTTCTCCAGATCCATCGAATCAAGCACCTGAGCCTCCATCTCGCGGCTTGTAACGGTATTGGTCACCTCAAGCATCCTGTCCGCAAGCGTGGATTTGCCGTGATCTATATGTGCAATTATGCAAAAGTTCCTGATATTTTTCATCGCGATGCAAAAATAACTAAATTTGAAATCAGTATAAAACCGATTAACTCTTGATTATGTCTGAGATTCAAAGACTGAAAGATATTGCCTGCCAGATCCGCCGTGATATCCTCCGGATGGTGACGCTGGCAAAGAGCGGGCATCCGGGAGGAAGCCTCAGCTCCACAGATGTTGTGACTGTGCTGTATTTCAAGCAGATGCAGCACAACCCAATGAACTGGGACCGCACCGGCAAGGACAGTGACATGTTCTTCCTGAGCTGCGGGCACGAGTCTCCGCTGCTTTACAGCGCACTTGCAAGAAGCGGATATTTTCCGGTTGAAGAACTTGCAACATTCCGCAAGATTGGAAGCCGTCTTCAGGGCCATCCTGCAACGGACACCGGCCTTCCGGGAGTTTTTGAAGCCAGCGGATCCCTTGGACAGGGCCTCAGCGTAGCTGTAGGAGCAGCCCTGGGTAAGAAGCTTGCCGGAGATTCCCATAAAGTATATTGCCTTGTGGGAGACGGAGAAAGCCAGGAGGGCCAGATCTGGGAAGCCGCACAGTTTGCATCTCACCACAAGATAGACAATATAATCGCCTTCACGGACTGGAACGGACAGCAGATAGATGGTACCACAGAGGAAGTCATCGGTCCGGACCACCTGGACCAGAGATGGAAGGCTTTCGGATGGAACGTGGTTATAGCTGAAGACGGCAACAGCGTGGAAGACATTATCTCTGCGATCAAGCTCGCCGAGGAACTTCAGACCATTGAGCCGAAGCCGGTTATGATCATGCTCAAGACCGTTATGGGCAAGGGCGTGGACTTTATGGAAGGTACCTGCAAGTGGCACGGCAAGGCTCCGAAACCGGAGGAATGCGAAGCCGCACTCAAGCAGATTCCTGAAACCCTCGGAGATTTTTAACCCTTAAAATTCCAGAAAATGACCAAGTACACAAATACAGGAAACAAGGATACACGTTCAGGATTCGGCGAGGGACTGCTTGCCGCAGGGCGTGAATGCAAAGACGTGGTTGCCCTTGCAGCAGACCTCAAGGGTTCTGTCAAGATGGATGGTTTTGCAAAGGAATTTCCGGACAGGTTTTTCCAGTGCGGTATCGCCGAGGCAAATATGATAAACGTTGCAGCGGGACTCTCCCTCAACGGCAAGATTCCTTTTGTGGGAACATTTGCAGCCTTTGCCGCCGGCAGGGTTTACGACCAGGTGAGGATGGCCGTATGCTATTCCGAAACCAACGTGAAGATTGCGGCATCGCATGCCGGAATCACCCTCGGAGAAGATGGTGCAACCCACCAGATCCTGGAAGACATCGGCCTTATGAGAATGCTTCCGGGTATTAGCGTTGTGGTTCCTTGCGACTTCAACCAGACTAAGAACGCCACCATTGCCGCAGCAAAATGGAACGGCCCGGTTTACCTGAGGTTCGGAAGGCCAAGTGTCCCTAACTTCACTCCGGAAAACGAGGCGTTTGAAATAGGAAAGGCCTATAAGCTCAACGATGGAAAAGACGTTACAATCCTTGCCTGCGGACACCTTGTATGGGAAGCTCTGCTTGCAGCCGAAGAGCTTGAGAAAGAAGGAGTAACGGCAGATGTCATAAACGTTGCAACCATTAAGCCTCTTGATTACGACACCATTCTGGAGTCTATCAAAAAGACCGGATGCGTCGTTACCGCGGAAGAGCATTTCATCTTCGGAGGAATGGGAGAAATGATCGCCGGTCTTCTGGCATCTCACCTTCCTGCCCCGCTGGAGTTCGTTGCCATAGCAGACAAGTTCGGGCAGAGCGGAACTCCTGCTGAACTTATGAAGGCTTACGGACTGGATGCGGAACACATAGTTGCCGCGGCAAGAAGAGCTGTTTCAAGGAAATAATTAGCATAGTCGTTTTAATAAGCCGCTTGCGGCCGGCACGGAGTGCCGTATACCCCTTGAGGGGTGCTCACTGAGTGAGCGGGGTGACAAATAAAAAATGTCATAAAATTTTTTATGACCGATAGGGAGATTCAGAAAATATACAAGGGAGAAGGAGGGCAGACCCAGGCTTTTAACCTCATTGTCAGGGAGTACTCCAAAAGACTCTACTGGCATTTGAGGGAACTTGTGTTTAGCCACGAGGATGCCGACGACCTTCTTCAGAACACTTTCCTGAAAGCCTGGAAATCCCTTCCGTCCTTCCGCTGGGAAAGCGGGCTTTACACCTGGCTTTACAGGATCGCCACCAACGAGGCTTTCACCTTCCTGAAAAAGGAAAGGCTGTACAACAAATTCTCCCTCACCCCATTTGAAACCAGGTTGGCAAACAAGGTTACGGAAGATATGTTTTTCAGGGGAGAAGCCATCCAGATGCTCCTTCAGTGGGAGGTTGCAAAACTGCCCGACAGGCAGAGGGCAATCTTCTCCATGAGGTATTTCCACGACATGGAATATGCAGATATTGCAGCCATCCTGGACAGCAATCCGGACGCCGTAAAAGCCTCATATTCCTTGGCTTATAAAAAGATATTGAAGAACATCCGGCAGGGATAAAAACCAACAATTTTACTTTTTGCCCTCCGCGATATCTAAATAGCAGACAATTGAGAGAAAATGGAAAAGAACAGATTGGACATACTTGAAGACGAGAGGATGAAGCAGATTCCTTTCACCACTCCCGAAAATTATTTCGAGAGCCTGGAGGAAAGAATCGCCGAGAAGGTATTTCCTTCTGAAAAGAAGGGATGGTGGGCTTCTCTTGGCAAGGTTCTAAAGCCGGCTGCCGTTTTGGCTGCTTCTTTCCTTATCGTAGCTGGACTGGGATGGGGCGTTATGCGCCTTACCCAAAGTGCACGTGGAAACCTGGCACAGAACACCGAGAATACAGAAGAAGGCCAGATGCTGGACAGCCTTGTAAAAGACTTCGGGGCAATCGAGGTTAACCGCCTCTATGCTGACTACGAAGACGTTTCAGATGATATTCAGGACTTTGAAGATTCTGACGAAACGGATGCGATTGAAGAATACATTACACTGATGGCACCGTCTTTCCCGGGACTCCTGGCGGAAGAATTATCTAACTGATATAACAAAAAGAGATGAAAAAATATTTGTTTCTGATCCTGGCTCTTTCTTTTTGCGGCATAGCATCTGCACAGAAAGAAAACGAAGGTGCAAAAAATAACCGCAGGCCAAATATGGAAAGGGCAATGGAGGAAATCCAGAGCCGCAAAATAGCTTTCTTTACAAAAGCGCTTGATCTGAGCAGTGAGGAGGCTAAGGTATTCTGGCCTGTCTATGATGAATGCGAGAAGGCGATGAACGCCGCCCGCAGAGAAGTGCGCAAAAGCGCCAAGGCACTGCAGGATGCCTGCAAGGAAGGAAAATCCGATGAAGAAATCCGCTCCCTGGCAGACACTTACTATGCAAACGTGGAAAGGGTTTCATCCCTGCAGAAACTCCACTATTATGAATACCAGAAGGTGCTGCCTGTAAAAAAGGCCGCTATGGTAAGGATGGTGGAAGAAAGGTTCGTAAACAACCTTATCCGCGAGTGGAAAAAGCAGCCGCAACGCTAAAACTTAAGGTAGAAATCTTTGGTAATTGCCTTGTAGGCTGAGGTAAAACCGAGATTTGAATCCATTATGCAGAGGTCTTCGGAAGAGGCCTCTGCTTTTTTGTCCAATGACATCTCAAGCATTATCCTTTTAGGAAGAGAGTCGCCTTCCTTTGCAAACACCCTGCAAAATCTCAAGGTTGCAAAACCATTTTCCTCAGCGACGGAAACAAAGCGCTTTGATTCTTCAGACGGAAGAATGACGGAAAGTCTTCCTCCGGGGGCAAGGATCATCTTTGATCCGGTTATAATATCCTCATAGGGAAGATTATCCGTATGCCGGGCAAGCCTTTTGGAAAGAGACGGATTCTTGAGGGAATCAACAAAATAAGGAGGATTGGAAACTATAAGGTCATACCTGTCCTGGCAGAGGGGAACAAACTGCTGGAAATCCGTCATGAAAACCATGAGGCTTTTCTTCCAAGGAGATGCCTTGAAATTCTGTAGCGCCTGGATGCTGGTGGAACAATCCGGTTCAACCGCAGCAACCTCAAAACAGGAAGATTGTCCAAACATCCTCTGGGCAGCCATCAGAGCTATCACTCCGGTTCCTGTTCCAATATCCAGAATCTTTGCGGAATCCTTGATGGGCATACGGCACCAGGCGCCCAGAAGGACACCGTCCGTATTTACCCTCATCGATACATCTTCCTGTAATACGGTAAATTGCTTGAACTGGAAATAACCGTTTCCCGCCATCAGACAAAAACTCCGTCTTTGAGAGTCAGGCAGCGGTCGCATCGCTGAGCCAGGCCTTCGTCGTGGGTTACGATTACAATTGTCTGGCCGTGAGAATCTCTCATCCTGAAGAACAGGTCGTGGAGCTCCTGCTTGGTGGCGCTGTCCAGATTTCCGCTTGGCTCGTCAGCGAACAGTATCTTCGGGGAGTTGATCATCGCCCTGGCGATGGCAACCCTCTGCTGCTCTCCACCGCTCAGCTGCGACGGGCGGCTGTCCTCTTTGCCCTTAAGCCCCAGCTCGGCGAGCATCTCTTCTGCTTGGAGTCTTATCTGCCTGTCTGTGGGTTTCTCTTGTGAAGAACCCTCATATCTTCCGATAAGCGCCGGGAGCATAACGTTCTCCACCGCCGTAAACTCCGGAAGCAGATGATGGAACTGGAAGACGAAGCCGATCTTCTGGTTGCGGAATGCGGAAAGAGTCTTCTGCGGCAAGGCGAAAACATCCGTTGAATCTATCAGCACCGTTCCGCTGTCGGGAATAAGTATGGTTCCCAGAATCTGCAGAAGAGTGGTTTTTCCGGCACCGCTGGCTCCGACGATGGAGAGTATCTCACCCTCCTTGGCATTAAAACTAAGGCCTTTGAGAACCTGCTGATTCCCAAAGGCCTTGGTGATGTTCTTGCACTCGATTATCATTATTCGTCCTTTTCGCTCTCTTCGTAAGCCTTAAGCAGCTTCTCCTGAACGTCTGCAGGAACCTGCTGGTACTCTGCAAACTTCTGGGTGAATGTTGCGCGGCCTGAAGTCAGGGAGCTGAGTGTGGTTGAATATCTGTAGAGTTCTGCAAGAGGGATCCTGGCCTTGATAACCTCGAATCCATTCTCGCTCTGCATTCCCTCGATGAGGGCGCGGCGGTTCTGGAGGTCACTCATGACATCTCCCATAGCATCTGACGGAACCATTACCTCGATATTGTAGATAGGTTCCATAATCTTTGGACCTGCCTTCTTGAAGGCCTCCTTGAAGGCGTTTCTTGAGGCAAGCTTGAAGGAGAGCTCATTGGAGTCAACCGGGTGCATCTTACCGTCATAAACATAAACGCGGATGTCGCGTGCATATGAGCCGGTAAGAGGACCTTCGGTCATCTTCTCCATGATACCCTTGAGGATAGCCGGCATAAAGCGGGCGTCGATTGCACCACCTACAACGCAGTTGTAGTACTCGAGCTTTCCGCCCCACTCCAGAGGATATTCCTCCTTTCCCTTTACGTTGAGAACCATCTCCTGGTTGTCTACCTTGAACTTGTTGTTCTCAGGCTTGCCCTCATAGTAAGGCTCGATAAGCAGGTGAACCTCACCGAACTGGCCGGCTCCACCGGACTGCTTCTTGTGACGGTAGTCTGCTCTTGCAACCTTGGTAATGGTCTCGCGATAAGGAATCTTCGGAGCCATAAGCTCGATCTCCAGCTTATCCACGTTGTTGATCTTCCACTTAAGGATGTTGATGTGGTGCTCGCCCTGTCCGGAAAGGATGGTCTGCTTGAGTTCCTTGGAGTACTCTACAACGATTGTAGGGTCCTCTGCTGAAGCACGGTTGAGGATTTCTCCGAGTTTCTCCTCATCCTTCTCCTCCTTAGCCTTGATGGCTGTACGGAACTTAGGATCAGGGAAGCGGGTTGGGGCAAATACATACTCGCAACCGTTGCAGAGAGTCTGGCCTGCCTTTACGCTCTTCAGCTTAACGGTACAGCCGATATCTCCGGCCTTCATCTCGGAAACTTTCTCCCTCTTCTTTCCTGCGGCAGCGTAGATGATGGAAACTCTTTCCTTGTCTCCTGTCTCAGGGTTAACGAGGTCCATACCCTCCTTAAGGGTGCCGCTCATTACCTTGAAGTAAGCAACATCTCCAAGGTGCTGCTCCAGAGCGGTCTTGTAGAAATAGAGAGCGGTAGGGGCTGCAGAATCAACCTTAACGGTTCCGCCATCCTTGAGCTCGTTCTCGTGCTCGCCAGGATTAGGAAGGGTGTTGATTACAAACTCCATAACTCTCTTTACGCCGATGTCTTTCTTTGCGGAGAGGCAGAATACCGGGAATATCTCGTCTGCAAGCATTCCGGCCCTGAGGCCTGAACGGATCTCGTCCTCGGTAAGGGAACCCTTGTCGAAGAAAATCTCCATAAGCTGCTCGTCGTTCTCGGCGGCCTTCTCGATCAGTTCCTGCTGGAGGGTCTGAGCCTCGTCCAGAAGGTCTGCTGGGATATCAAGCTCCTCACGGGTTCCGTTCTCGTCCTTGAAGCGGTACATCTTCATCTTGAGAACGTCCACGAAAGCGTTGAAGTCTGCGCCTACTGCTACAGGGAACTGTATCTGGAGGATCTTGCCGCCATATACTCCCTTAAGGCTTTCGATTGCCTGGTGCCAGTCTGCCTTGTCGCTATCCAGCTGGTTTACAGCGATAACGATTGGCTTGCCGGCTTTCTGTGCCTGACGGATGAAAAGCTCGGTTCCAACCTCGACGCCCTGGGTCGCATTAACCAGAACGATACCGCTGTCGCAAACTGTAAAGGCAGAATAAACTCCGCCAACAAAGTCATCGGAACCCGGAGTGTCTATGATGTTGAATTTGGTGTCGAGATACTCCGTGTAAAGGAGTGTGGAGTAAATCGATCTCTGATAAATCTGCTCTATCTCGGTGTTGTCACTCATTGTGTTTTTGGCCTCGATAGAGCCACGGCGGTCGATGACCTTGCCCTCGAACATCATACTTTCCACAAAGGTGGTCTTTCCAGATTTCGGACTACCCAGCAGAACGACATTCCTTACGTTTTTGGTTTCGTATGTCTTCATTGTTATTGATTATTTGTTTCTTGTTTCAATTTCAAGACGCCAAATTTAAGAAAAAAAACGACTGCTTCCTAAAGGGTGGCGCCCAATTCCCTGGCTGCATTTTCGGCCAGGCTTGCCAACAGGTCATACTCCCGCATCATCCTTACCTTTATATCAGGCTCTATATCTGCCAGTTGGAAGACTTTAACGGCCGGTCCTCCACCTTGCGGGAACAGTTCTCCTCCATTCAACAGACTCCTTCCGCAAAACAACCAAAGCTGCTTGTTTTCAAATCCCGGACATTTGAGAAGGCGGGAGCACAAGCCTCCTACAACCTTTCCCTGGAGACTTTGCGAATCTATACTTCCCTCCCCGGTGATTATTATATCCGCCTCGGCGATTTTTGAAGAAATGTTCTGGAGGACGTCTCCGAAAAACCGGAAGCCGCCGATAGATTCGGCACCCAGGAAATGCATCAGGCCAAAGCCCATACCGCCAGCCGTCCCGGCACCCGGAAACATCGATGATGCGGAAGCATCGGCTCTGGAAAAGGATGTCCGGCCGCACCTCGAGAGAAACTCCCTGGCATCTTCATCCAGTCTCAAAGCCGTTTCCCGGCTCGCTCCCTTTTGCGGAGAATACATCTGCGCCGCCCCGTCGGGACCACAGAGAGGATTGTCCACGTCGTTGATTATTATAAACCTGGATGATTTGATCTTTTCGAAAATATCCTTATCCGAAGGATCCTCCACCTTCCCCGCCTGGCGGATATTTCCTCCGCAGGCGCGGACCCCTTCCGGAAGTCCGGTAGAAAACCCCAGTGCCTGAAGCATTCCAAGGCCAAGGTCGTTGGAAGATGTTCCTCCCACGCCTATATAAATTGTACGCGCTCCTTCATCCAATGCGTGACGGATCAGCTGTCCAACTCCGAAGGTTGTGGTTACTAGCGGATTCCGTTTTGGCGGAGGAACAAGCGCCAGTCCACAGGCCTTGGCACATTCAACAAAGGCCACGGGATGTTCCACTCCCTGCCGACACAACATGTAGTAAGACGGTATTTCATCTCCAAGCGGACCGAACACCCGGCAAGCCACTTTTTCCGCTCCTAGGACCTTTCCGAAAAGGTCAGCGCTTCCGTCTCCACCGTCTGCCATTTCCAGCGTTTCAAAACAAGCAGAAGAGGAAAGCCGCTTTTCCAGGCCCTCTCTTATCGCGGAGGCCACTTCCAAAGAATTCAGGCCGCCCTTGAACTTATCCGGACACAACAGTATCCGCAGTTTCCTCTTTTTGCTTTGTAGTGCCATTTTGCTTACTTTTACAATCCCAAAAGACAAAACTAAACAGATTCTGACAAATATGAAAAAAATCAAACTCTTAGCCATTGCATTGATGCTGATTGTTCCTGTTTCGGCATCTGCAGACGAAGGAATGTGGCTGCTTCCGCTTCTGGAAAAGATGAACATCAAAGTTATGAAGCAGAACGGCTGCAAGCTTACCGCAAAACAGATCTACGACATCAACAATTCTTCCCTCAAGGACGCCATCATGATCTTCGGTGGAGGATGTACCGCCGAGGTTGTTTCCGGCCAGGGCCTGGTTTTCACCAACCACCACTGCGGATACGGCAGCATCCAGAAACTTTCCAGCACCGAACACGACTATCTCAGAGACGGATTCTGGGCAATGAGCCGCGACCAGGAACTTCCTGCTCCAGGTCTCAGCGTTACTTTCATTGACCGGTTCATCGACGTTACCGACGCTATGCTGGCAGCCGAGAAGAAATCTGAGGAATTGGGCGGAAAGAAGGGAGACGACTTTCTCCGTCACTTCCGCGATTCCCTTACAAAAGACGCCGTTGGAGATGATAGGTATCTTACCGCAAGGGTTGTTTCCTTCTATGAGGGCAATGCTTATTATATCGTGGTTTCCAAGACATTCAAGGATATCCGCTTCGTTGGCGCACCACCTTCCTCAATCGGAAAGTTCGGTGGTGAGACCGATAACTGGGAGTGGCCTAGACATACCGGAGATTTCTCCGTTTTCAGAATCTATGCAGACAAGGACAACAATCCTGCAGAGTATTCAGAAGACAACATCCCTTACACTCCGAAGAAGTTCCTGAGCGTTTCCCTCAAGGGTTACAAGCCTGGTGATTTTGCAATGATCATCGGCTTCCCTGGAAGCACCAACCGTTATCTGACAAGCCAGGAGGTTATAGACCGCAGGGATGCCGCCAACCAGCCTAGGATCGTTGCCAGAACCGCAAAGGAGGATGTCTGGAGAGCTGCAATGAGAGCTGACCAGAAGACCAACATCCAGTATGCCAGCAAGTTTGCTTCTTCTTCAAACTACCGCAAGAACTCTATCGGAATGAACGAGACCTTTGCAAAGCTCAACACCGCAGAAAGAAGGGCTGAGGAAGAAAAGGTGTTCAACGATTGGGTTGCACAGGATCCTGCAAGAGTGGCAGAATATGGAAACTGCGTCGAGGTTATCAACAACGCCGTTGCAAAGAGAAGCAAGCCTTACGCCGCTCTTGTATATCTGATGGAAACCCTCAACAACGTGGAGGTTCTCCAGCCTGCTTCAAGGGCTATGAGGGTACGCAAGCCTGAAGACATCGAGAACTTCAAGAAATCAACCGAAAACTTCTACAAGGACTACTCTCCTGAGCTCGACCGCAAGACCAGCAAGGTGCTGCTCAAGACCTTCAAGGAGAATGTCACCGAGCCTTCATACATTCCTCAGTGCTTCAAGACAATAGATGAGAAGTTCGGTGGAGATATCGACAAGTATGTTGATAACATTTTCGACAACACCGTATTCACCGATCAGGAAAAGGCCGTCAAGTCTTTCACAGACACCACGTTTGATTTGAGAAACGATCCAGCCGTCCAGTATCTTATGGAATTCTCCACTTCTTACCGTCCTATGATGGAAGAGGTAAACAAGGATTCCGAGGAATTTGCAAAGGCAAAGAAAGCCTATATGAAGGGCCTTATGGAAATGAACGGTGACAACCCTATCTATCCGGACGCAAACTTCACGATGAGACTCACCTACGGAAAGGTTGGAGGATATGCTCCAAAGGATGCCGTTACCTACAACTATTACACTACTCTTGAGGGTGTTATGCAGAAGGAGAATCCTGATGATCCTGAGTTTGTCGTTCCTGCCAAGCTGAAGGAACTCTACCTTGCAAAGGATTACGGACAGTATGCCATGCCTAACGGAGAAATGCCTTGCTGCTTCCTCACCAACAACGACATCACCGGCGGAAACTCCGGAAGTGATGTGCTTAACGCCAAGGGAGAACTCATAGGTCTTGCTTTTGACGGCAACTGGGAGGCAATGAGCGGAGACATTATCTTTGAACCGAACCTTCAAAGATGTATCAATGTTGATATCCGCTACGTGCTGTTCATCATCGACAAGTTCGGTGGCGCGGGATATCTCCTGGACGAAATGGATATAAAGAAATAAAGACATATATAATGATTCAACTATCTGAGATTGAAGAGGCTCTGAACTCGGTTTTCCATCCGGAATATGAACGTTCCGTAATAGAATTAAGCCTTGTGCAGAATCTCGAATACCAGACGGAAGACAGTGATGAAGACAATGCCGGAACTATCAGTTTCCGGCTTGTTTTCCATCGCAGCGACCCGATGGCAAACTCCATTAAGGAAGCCTGCGAAAGGACTCTGAAAAGAGCCTTTCCAAATGCAAAGACCAAAATCCTGGTTCTCGTGGACACAAAGAACGCGACCGGTCACAAGAAGGGAGAACTTGGTCGAGGAGAGCTTGACAAACAGGAACTTGAAAATGTCCGGAATATCATAGCAGTGGCTTCCGGAAAGGGCGGCGTGGGCAAGTCTTCCGTTGCCGTAAACCTTGCAATAGCCCTCAGCCAGATGGGCTACAAGGTTGGCCTTCTGGATGCTGACGTCTACGGACCTTCCGTTCCAAAGATGACGGGCACGGAAGACGAGGTTCCGCCTATTACAAAAGCGGAAAGAAACGGACAGGAAAAGGATCTCATCGTTCCGATAGAAAAGTACGGAGTAAAGTGGATGAGTATCGGTTACTTCGCCAAGCCGGAGCAGGCTCTCATCTGGAGAGGCCCGATGGCTTGCGGAGCTCTCAAGCAGCTTTCATACGAGGTAATGTGGGGAGAACTGGACTATCTGCTGATAGATCTTCCTCCCGGAACCGGAGACATCCATATCACTATGATACAGGAGATTCCGCTGACAGGAGCAATCATTGTGACAACTCCTCAGAAGATAGCTCTCGCCGATGTTGAAAAGGGAATCAACATGTTCCGCAACAAGGATGTCCACACTCCGATCCTGGGCATTGTTGAAAACATGAGCTGGTTCACTCCGGAAGAGCTTCCGGACCACAAGTATTACATTTTTGGAAGAAACGGTGGAGAGGCAATGGCCGACAAATACAATGTTCCGCTTCTTGGCCAGATTCCAATCGTGATGAACATCATGGAGGGCGGAGACTTTGGCCACCCTGCCACTCTTGAAGACGGAATAGTAAAAGACTGCTTCCATAACCTCGCACAGCAATTAACGGCATAGTGTTTGCTGTAATTTTTCAAAAATCAACTGGTTATGAAAAAGTTTCCATTGTTTGCAGCGGCACTGGCCACATTGTTCCTTTTTTCGTGCTCAAAAGACGATGAAACACCTGCGCCGGAGCCGTGGATTCCAGACTACTGTGAATTCCAGATCCATTATTTTGTTCCAGACGTGCCCATACAGACCGTGGTGTCGGATTCAATGCTTGTGAACGATGCCCTGTATGCCACCGGGAAAGAAATAGGATTGTTATACTCGTATAGTGGCCTGCCTAACCCCATTGCTGTAAACGGATCCGTACAGCCCCTGTATTTTGTCGGCTATAAAGATATGGTTCTCAAGCTTTTCAAGAACAACATCCCTGTTTATGACAAAAAGATAAGCAATATTGAAAACGGCGGGACATATCATCTTGTGATCTATGATCCGGCAAAAGAACCTGCGGTTTTCTCCCGTATGACAAAAGCGGAAGATATCCGTCCGACTATTCGCGTAAAATTTGCAAACTTCCTTTTCCAAAACCCAACGACAAAGTATTCCGGAACCGTCAGGCTCCAGTATGCCTATCAGGACGATGACGATTGGCAGACCATAGGAAACGCCCTTAACTTCGGAGAAGCTACCGACAGTTTCAGCATTGAAGTAAAAGACACGTATCAATATATCCGATTCAGGGTTGTTGACAAGAACGGCTCTCAAATGGGCACGAGCGATGGTGAAATTGCCTTAAACATTACGCCGGACCTTGGCTTTAGATACTCCGTTTTAATTGTTGGAGGATGTCTGCAAGACGGCCAGAGCGCAAACCTCTTCCAATGGAGGTCGCTGTAGGCTAAAACAATGTAGGATCGGGAAGCAGGCGGAAAGACATCCTGTGATAAGGAGTGGGACCGTATTTGGCGATGGCATCGCGATGGTCTTTTGTAGGATAGGCCTTGTTTTTCTTCCAGTTGTATTGAGGATAAGATTCAGAGAGAGAGTCCATTATATGGTCTCTCTCTGTTTTTGCAAGTATGGATGCCGCAGCTATTGAAATGTAGGTGGCATCTCCCTTCACGATGGTCTTGTGGGGTATGGTTTTCTTCTGTATTCCGGAAGTGTAAGGATGGAACTTGTTGCCGTCTGAAATAATGTGCCGGAGAAGATATTTCCTGTTCTTTTTCTTCAGCATTTTCTCGGCCTCGGCGATGGCTTTGTGCATCGCAAGGATAGAAGCGTTGAGAATATTGATTCTGTCTATCTCGTCTGCCTCAACCCTTGCAATACCGTATGCAAGAGCGTGTTCCACAATCAGAGGCCGGAGTTCTTCCCTCTGCTTTTCCGTGAGTTTCTTGGAGTCCGTAAGATGCGGATGAGTAAAAAGCGGATTGTCCGGTTCATCTAAAGGAAGGATGACGGCGGCGGCAACGACAGGTCCGGCCAAAGGTCCCCTGCCGGCCTCGTCCGTGCCGGCTTCAAAGACTCCCTCCTGATAGAACGGAAGCAACATTTTAAAGAGCGGAAAGAGCTGCTTTCACTGCATCGGCAATGGCCTTGCCCTCAGCCTTTCCGGCAAGACGCTTGGAAGCGCATCCCATAACCTTGCCCATATCTTTCATGGAAGTTGCTCCAACCTCGGCGATGATGTTCTTTACCTCTGCGGCAAGTTCCTCAGCTGTCATCTGCTTTGGAAGAAAAGCCTCCATAACCTTTGCCTCGGCGATTTCAGCCTCTGCAAGTTCAGGACGGTTGTTCTGGGTGTAGAGATCCGCACTCTCCTGATGCTGCTTTACGAGCTTCTGTATGAGCTTGAGAATCTGGTCGTCTGATAGACTTCCGTCTTCTTCCAGCTTTGCACCCTCGGCGGTCTTTGCAAGAAGTATCTGGGACTTGATAGCCCTAAGGCTTTCCAGGCGGGTCTTGTCCTTTGCAATCATCGCCTGCTTGATGCCTTCCTGTATTTGTTTTTCCAGTGACATTGTTTTGTCTTTATTTGTTTGCTTCTTTGTTGAAAGTGCTCTTGAGGAAGAGCTCGTCCATCTGGGCGTCGTCGATTACGGAAGGAGCCTCAGCCATAACATCACGACCCATATTATTCTTAGGGAATGCGATGTAATCGCGGATGGTCTCCTGGCCTCCGAACAGCGCGCAAAGCCTGTCGAATCCGAAAGCAAGTCCTCCGTGAGGCGGAGCTCCGAACTTGAAGGCGTTCATCAGGAAGCCGAAGCGGTATTCCGCCTGCTCGTGGGTAAAGCCCAGAATCTCGAACATCCTCTCCTGAACCTTGCGGTCGTGGATACGGATGGAACCACCGCCGATCTCGTTACCGTTGAGCACGATGTCGTAAGCGTTTGCCTTTACATCTGCAAGAGCGTTCTTGTCGTTGGAGAAGAACTTGTCCAGATCCTCCGGCTTAGGAGATGTGAACGGATGGTGCATAGCGTAGAATCTCTGGGTCTCGTCATCCCATTCCAGAAGAGGGAAGTCCGTAACCCACAGAGGCTTGAACACGTCACCCTTCCTGAGACCGAGCCTTGCTCCCATTTCCAGACGAAGGGTTCCCAGGGCAACCTGAGTCTTGTGTTTAGGTCCGCAGAGAATCAGTATGAGGTCTCCCTTGTTTGCATCGCACTTGGCTGCGATTTCCTGTATCTGCTCAGGAGTGTAGAACTTGTCGATGGAAGATTTTACTTCATCGCCGAGCTTGATGAACACCAGGCCCTTGGCTCCGACCTGAGGACGCTTGACCCATTCGGTAAGTTCGTCTGTCTGCTTGCGGGAATATCCGGCACATCCCGGAACTGCGATCGCTCCTACATACTCGGCACTGTCAAACACGGAGAAGCCGTGGCCCTGAACGGTGGAAGTAATCTCGTGCATCTGCATTCCAAATCTCAAATCCGGCTTGTCGCTTCCGAAGTAATTCATAGCCTCGTCGTAAGTGATTCTCTCGAACGGCTCGTTGAATTCTATTCCCTTGACGTTCTTGAACAAATGCTTTACCAGACCCTCGAACATCTGCAGCACATCCTCCCTTTCCACAAAGCTCATCTCGCAGTCTATCTGGGTGAATTCCGGCTGGCGGTCGGCCCTGAGGTCCTCATCCCTGAAGCATCTTACTATCTGGCAATAACGGTCAAATCCTGCCACCATCAGAAGCTGCTTGAAAGTCTGAGGGCTCTGAGGCAGTGCGTAGAACTCTCCCGGATTCATTCTGGAAGGAACCACAAAGTCTCTTGCTCCCTCCGGAGTGCTCTTGATAAGGAACGGAGTCTCTATCTCCATGAAGTTCTGGCTGTCCAGATATTTTCTTGTCTCGATGGCCATCTGGTGACGGAGCTTGAGAGCCCTCTGCAGCGGACCTCTCCTAAGGTCCAGATAACGGTATTTTGCACGCAGGTCTTCTCCGCCGTCGCTCTGCTCCTCGATTGTGAACGGAGGTGTTGCGGCAGCGTTGAGAACGTTGATCTTCTCAACTTCGATTTCAATGTCTCCCGTTGGCATCTTCGGGTTCTTGCTCTGGCGCTCGCGCACCGTTCCGATTGCCTGGATAACATATTCCCTTCCGAGAGAATTCAAGGTCTGGAGAACTGCAGCGTCTGCACTGTCATCTGCCACAAGCTGTGTGATACCGTAACGGTCCCTGAGGTCCACAAAGTTGAGGCTTCCCATCTTCCTGATTCTCTGAACCCATCCGGCCAGAGTAACTTTCTTTCCAGCATCGCTGAGGCGGAGTTCTCCGCAAGTATTTGTCCTGTACATAAATTCAAAGTGTTTTTTGACCCCCAAAGTTACTGTTATTTTTCTATTTTTGCACGGAAATGGGAAGAAACGCCACACATAGGAAAACGGGCCCGAGGTTTGAGGGTGTAAGGGCAAAGAAGGCTCTGGGGCAGCATTTCCTCAGCGATGAGGACATTGCCATAGAGATCGTGGACTCTCTGCTGATTCCGGAAAACGGGCTGGACGAGAGCCCTACCGTTGAAGGCGGGGTAAATGTCCTTGAGATTGGCCCGGGAACCGGAGTGCTTACCAAGTTCCTTTTGATGGACAAGAGGATTAACCTCCAGCTGTGCGAGATAGACACGGAATCCATTGACAAGCTCCGCGACCGTTTCCCGCAGTTCCTGTACACTCTTCAGCCAAGGGATTTCCTGCAGACGGAACTTGATGAGGTGTTTCCGTCAACTTCCGATATAAAGCCGGGAACCAACGGCAACGAGGTTTATGTTATAGGCAATTTCCCATACAACATTTCATCGCAGATCTTCTTCAAGATCCTGGAAGACAAGGACCGTATAACACAGGTTGTGTGCATGCTCCAGAAAGAGGTTGCAGAGCGTCTGGCAAGCGGTCCTGGCGGAAGGGATTACGGCATTCTTTCCGTGCTGCTCCAGACCTGGTACGATATAGAATATCTCTTCACCGTTGACGAAAGCTCGTTCGTTCCGCCGCCAAAGGTAAAAAGCGGAGTGATAAGGCTTTGGAGAAACACCAGGGAGTCTCTGGACTGTGACTGGAATACATACAAGAATATCATAAAGACAACATTCGGGCAGAGAAGGAAAACACTCCGCAACTCTATCCGCCAGATACTTTCTCCGGATATCATTTCACAATATGAAGAAGGTGCCCCGCTCCTCGACAAAAGACCGGAGCAACTGGGTGTGGAGGATTTCATCAACCTTGCACTGATCGCGGAGGAAAACAAACAATAAAACCTTAAGGGCTATGGATGGATTGAAGAGTCTGATAAAGAAGGGAAGGGTTGTCCTGATACAGCTCAAAGAGGGCGTTGTGTTCACCTGGAACGAACTTAAAAACAACAAGTTCCGCACATTCCTGTCTTTGCTTGGAGTAAGCATCGGAATTTTCACGATCGTAGCGATTTTCACCGCTGTTGACGCACTAAAGTCCAATGTCAAGAAAGGCTTCGAGTCTTTCTCCAGCAACCTGGTGCAGGTTTCAAAATGGCCTATGGGTCCGGAGGACGAAGACGGCAACATACAGATGGAAAACGGTGGTTTTACGGAATACCGCTGGTGGGATTACATGAAAAGGCCGGACATCACTTACAACCATTTCAAGTTCCTTAAGGCAAATTCCAAGCTGGCGGAAGATTTCCTTTTCACCTATGGTTCTTCAACAAATGTAAAATACGGGCGCAACACTGCGAGTAACGTGAGTGTGGGCTGCTCCACCAGTGCGCTTGAAAAGGTTCTCAAGGTAAATATCGAGAAGGGCAGGATGATTACAAAAGCGGAATTCGACGGCGGAAACCTTGTCGCCATTCTCGGAAACGCCGTTGCCACCTCTCTGTTCCAGGGAGAGGATCCTGTTGGAAAGATGATAAAGATAAAGGGTTATTCCGTTACGGTTGTGGGAGTTATGGAAAAGCAGGGAGAGAGCATCACCAACTTCACCAATTTTGACGATGTAGTCTACATCCCTTACCTTGCCGGCAAAATGGTATTCGGGCTGAGGGAGCCGGACGGAGAGCTGGATGCCGTTCCGAAAGAAGGCGTAACCAGCGCCGAACTGACCCAGGAACTCCGGGTGCTTATGCGGCAGGCAAGAAGAATCCGCCCGGGGCAGAAAAACGACTTTTCCATCAACGAGTTTTCCACACTCACAGATATGCTGGACAAGATACTCGGCGTGATCAGAACCGTAGGGTGGATAATCGCAGCATTCTCTCTTCTGATCGGAGGCTTCGGAATTGCCAACATAATGTTCGTTTCCGTTAAGGAGAGAACCAAGATCATCGGTATCCAGAAAGCCTTGGGTGCCAAGCGCTACTTCATTCTGACACAGTTCCTTGCTGAAGCAATTATACTTGCCGTGGCGGGAGCTCTGGTGGGCATATTGATTGTGGGGCTTATCCTGTGGATCGCTCCTATTCCTGCAGAGTATGATGTTCACCTGACATTCGGAAACATCCTCTCCGGAGTGGCCATCGCATCCGTAATCGGAGTCCTCAGCGGACTTCTCCCGGCCTGGAGCGCCGCCCGCCTCAATCCGGTGGACGCCATCAACTCCAAGTAATTATAATCCAAGTTCTGATTTAAGGCTACGGAGAAGGTCAAAGGCCTGCAGCGGAGTCATATTGTTGAGGTCAGATTCTTCCAGTTTTGTCTTGATTGCGGAAAGCGTAGGATCATCCAGCTGGAAGAAAGAAAGCTGCATCGGATCATCCTGTTTTTTCAGCGATTTTCTGGCGTTTTCCTTTTCCTGCTTCTCGAGTTTTGACAGCATCTTTTCCGCAGAATCCAGGAGAGGTTCCGGCATGCCGGCAAGCCTTGCCACGTGGATACCGAAACTATGTGCAACTCCTCCCGGTTTCAGATGGCGGAGGAAGATGATTTCCTTTCCGGATTCCTTGACCTCTATATGGAAATTCTTGACTCTCGGATAGATTTCCTCGAGTTCGTTAAGCTCGTGATAATGAGTTGCGAATATGGTCTTTGGATGGCCCGTCTTGTTCTGGTGCAGATACTCCACTATGGCCCAAGCAATGCTCATTCCGTCGAAGGTGGAAGTTCCCCTTCCGATCTCGTCCAGAAGCACGAGGCTCCGGTCCGTGATATTGTGCAGAATCGCCGAGGTTTCCAGCATCTCGACCATGAAGGTGGATTCTCCCTGGGAAATGTTGTCTGAAGCACCGACCCTTGTGAATATCTTGTCAACAATTCCTATCTGGGCGCTCTTTGCCGGAACAAAGCTTCCGCACTGGGCAAGAAGAACTATAAGCGCGGTCTGCCTCAGCAAAGCGGACTTACCGGACATATTCGGTCCGGTGAGGATTATTATCTGCTGGTTGCCGTTATCCAGAAGAAGGTCGTTTGCAACATATTCCTGACCTGGTTCCATACGGGTTTCCAATACCGGATGGCGGCCCTGTTTGATTTCAATCTTGAGGGATTTGTCAACACCCGGGCGGCAATAGTTTCTCTCCTGTGCCAGACGGGCAAAACCAAGCAGGCAATCCACCTCTGAAATAAAGCGGCAACAACCTTGAACGGCCGGTATATTCTTCTGGATTTCAACCACAAGGGAAAGGAATATGCGCTGCTCGATTGAAATAATCTTTTCCTCGGCGCCAAGGATCTTTTCCTCGTATTCCTTCAGTTCCGGAGTGATGTATCTTTCAGCATTTACAAGCGTCTGCTTTCTTATCCACTCGGGCGGAACGCTGGCCTTGTAAGTATTCCTTACTTCCAGATAATATCCGAAGACATTGTTGTAACTTATCTTCAGCGATGGTATTCCGGTTCTCTCACTTTCCCTCTGCTGCATCTGGAGAAGATAATCCTTGCTGTCGGTAGAAATCTTTCTCAGTTCATCAAGTTCAGGGTCAACACCCGGTGCAATGATTTCCCCCTTGCCGAAAGTTGCTGCGGCATCTTCTTTAATCGTGCGGGATATCAACGCATCCAGGGCCTCGTATTTTTCCAGGTCGCGATAGAAAACGCTTGCGGAAGGAATGATTTTCTCGATGCCTTTTCTGCCCTCAGCCTTGTCAAGCTCTTCCGCCACTGGCCTTGTCTGTGCAAGGGATCGATGCAGCATAACCATCTCCCTCGGGGTAATCTTTCCTGTGGAAGCACGGGAAAGGATCCTTTCCATATCTCCCGTATTTTCAAGGCATTGTTTTATGGCATCGGAAGTTTCCTGATGCTTGAGGAAAAACTCCACGGCATCATATCTCTGCTCTATCTTTTCAGCATCCAGAAGCGGCATCGCTATCCAGGAACGCAGAAGGCGGGCACCCATAGGGGAAACCGTCTTGTCCACAACATCCATCAGGGAAACTCCGTCCGGAGAGAAGGAGTTGAATATCTCAAGATTCTTTACGGTAAACCTGTCCAGCCAGACGAAATTGCCGCGGTCTATCCTGGAAAT
Organism: Bacteroidales bacterium; assembly: GCA_017961175.1. GTDB lineage: Bacteria > Bacteroidota > Bacteroidia > Bacteroidales > UBA932 > Egerieousia. The sequence goes on along the minus strand of JAGCXV010000034.1, from coordinate 39,624 downwards.
GGAATTGATATGGAATGTTCCGCTCTGGCCCTTTATTGTTACGGCATCAAAGCTTGCAAGATTGGAGATCCGGTTCTGTTCCAGATAGAAAAGCACCGCTCCGGCTGCCGTCTTTGCAAGAGCCATCTTCTCGATGCCGAATCCCTTGAGCGCCATTGCCCCGAACTGCTTTTCCAGCTTGTCGGCACAGGCTTCTTCCACAAAAGCCCATTCATCCATCGGAGTTATGTACCACCCGTCTCCAAACTGCTTGCGGAAACCGTCCTCGTAGCCTTTCTTCAAAAGGATTTCCTTAGGAGACATATCGCTGAGCAATACATCAATGAAATCCAGCTTTCCCTGAGCCACCTTGAATGTTCCTGTGGAAACATCCAGAAAGGCCGCTCCGCACTCCTGCCCCTCAAAGGCAAATGCCGCCAGATAGTTGTTAGACGTGCGGTCCAGGATATCGTCATTATAGGCAACGCCCGGAGTTACAAGTTCCGTTACTCCTCTCTTTACCAGTGTCTTGGTCATCTTAGGGTCTTCCAGCTGGTCGCATACGGCAACCTTGTATCCGGCCCTGACAAGTTTCGGAAGATAGGTCTGAAGGCTGTGGTGAGGGAATCCGCAAAGCTCCACAGAAGCAGGAACACCATTACTCCTCTTTGTGAGCACGATTCCCAGCACCTTGCTTACCGTGATTGCATCATCTCCATAGGCCTCATAGAAATCCCCTACCCTCATCAGCAGAACCGCCTGGGGGTACTGTGCCTTGAACTGCACATATTGCTTCATCATCGGGGTATTCAGATTCCTTTCTCCCATACTGCAAAAATAACTATCTTTGAACATAAAATAACATTACATACAATGAAAAAGTCTGTTTTCAATTCTATCAGGAAGGGTGCAATGGTTATTGCAGCCGCGTTAATGTGTTCCATCTCTTTTGCTCAGGCTCCCGTTGAGGATTATTCCGGCGGTATAGACAAGAACATCGAGAAAATAATGAAAGACCTGGATGCCGTAGGCCTGGGTGTTGCCGTTGTAGCAAACGGTAAAATCATATACAAGAACAGCTGGGGTTACAAGAATCTGGAGACCAAGACCCCGCTGGCTGAGGATGATATCTTCAGAATCGCTTCTATTTCAAAGTCTTTTACCGCAACTTCCATCATGCAGCTGGCAGAAAGGGGACTTATAGACCTGAATGCAGACGTGTCTGACCTGGTGGGATTCAAGGTAAGGAATCCAAAGTATCCGGAAGTAAAGATCACTCCATATATGCTGCTGAGCCACACTTCCAGCCTCAACGACAGTGAGGGATATTTCAAGATGGATGTGTTTGACCCGTCAAAGAACCCTAACTGGGAGAAAGCATACAACGACTATCGCCCCGGAACAAGATATGAGTACTGCAACCTTAACTACAACACCCTGGGAACCATCCTGGAAAGAATCAGCCACATCAGGTTTGACCAGTATGTAGTTGGAAACGTTCTGGCACCTCTCGGACTCGACTATGCCGGATATTGGGTGGAGAGCCTGGATAACAGCAAGTTCGTAACCCTCTACGAGAAAGACAAGAACGGAAACTGGGAAGCACAGCCTGAGGCATACGCTCCAAGAACCAAGGAGATTGCAAACTACAAGTTCGGATACTCAACCCCTATTTTCTCCCCGACCGGAGGACTTAAGATCAATCCTGTCGGACTTGCAAAAGTTATGATGATGCACATGGGATTGGGAACATCTCCTGAGGGTGTGAAGATCATGTCTTCAGAGAGCGCCCTTCTGATGCAGAGCCGCTTTACCGAAACCAACGGAGAAGAAGGCTACAAGGGAGGAAATCCTGTTTACTACGGATTCGCATTGTGGAACAACAAGGATCTGATTCCTGGCAAGACTATGGTAGGCCACACCGGCGGAGCATACGGAGTATACACTCTCATGACCTGGAACAAGGAGCGCACGTTCGGTATCGTACTGATGACAAACGGCTGCAAGAGCAAATACGAGAACGGCTTCCAGGCTATGCACAACAGAGTTGCCAACTGCCTGTACCAGAACTTGATAAAGGGCACGGAGGCAGACAAGTAAACAATGAAGAAAGCGCTCGTCATCACATATTACTGGCCACCCAGCGGAGGAAGCGGAGTCCAGCGATGGCTGAAGACTTCCAAGTACCTTCCGAAGTTCGGATGGAATCCTGTAATCTACACTCCGGAGAACCCGGATGTGAATTCTGTTGACGAGTCTCTTCTAAAAGACGTTTCCCCGGATCTTGAAGTAATCAAGAGAAAAATCAGGGAGCCTTACGCCGCATATAAATTCCTTACGGGAAAGAAGAAAGGAGACCATCTTCAGGCAAACATTGTTTCGGGAGAAAAGAAGGGTTTTGTACAGAAACTTTCAGGCCATATCCGCGCCAACTGGTTTATTCCGGATCCGAGAATATGGTGGGTAAAACCATCTGTAAAATTCCTGAAGGAATATCTGCGTCAAAATAAAGCGGATGCAATCATCAGTACCGGACCTCCACACTCTATGCACCTGATAGCAAGGCAACTCCATAGAGAACTGAATATTCCGTGGATTGCAGATTTCAGAGATCCGTGGACGAATATATTCTACTTCAAGCATCTTGGCCTCAGCGAAAAATCACTGAGAAAACACAAGGCCTTGGAAAGAAGCGTGCTTGAAGAAGCAGATAAAATCGTGGTTGTTTCCGGGCAAATGAAAACTGAGTTTTCCACAGAAGAATATTCACAATTTGCGGATAAGATTTCCGTGATTCCGAACGGCTATGATCCGGATGATTTTTCAACGGAAAACAATCCTGAACTTGCCTCTGCGGAAAATGAAATCGCGGAAAAAACAAAGGGAAAATTTGTGGTTGCGCACACGGGACTTCTTCCTGAAAGCGCAGACCCGGACAAGCTATGGAAAGTGCTCGGCGATCTGGCTGGAAAAGATGACTGTTTAAAGCAGAAACTTCTGATTGCCGTGATGGGCCAGACGGCGGGATGTGTCAAGGAGGAAATCGCAGAAAACGGACTTTCAGACAATTTTGTCGACCTTGGATATGTTCCTCACACAAAGAGCATTGCATGGATGAAGAGAGCCGATCTTCTCCTGCTTCCCCTGAGAAAAGAAAAAGAGTCCAAGGCAATTGTCACAGGTAAATTCTTCGAGTATCTTGCAACGGGAAACAGGATACTTGCGTTCGGTCCCGTTGACGGAAATCTTGCAGAAGAATTGTCCGCCACCGGCAGTGGAAATATCTGCGAATTTGAAGATGAAAACAGCATAAGAAAATCCATTGAAAAAAACTGGATTGATTTCGGAAAAGAAGAAAAAAACAATAAAGAAAACACAACAGATGCACAAGGCAAATTTTCAAGGGTAAAAGCTGCTGGAGATTTTGCTGAAATGCTTGATGAAATAACGATTAAAACAGAGTAGAATGAAGAAAGTGCTTCCGTATGTACTTGCTATCGTGGCATTTATAATTGTCGGATACGCGTACGCGCCATATACTTTGAGTGGAAAGGTTGTTAACCAGAGTGATATTTCTTCCTGGAAGGGAATGAGCCGTGAGATCGTGGAGTGGAACGAGTCTCATCCGGACGATCCTACTTACTGGACAAATTCCATGTTTTCCGGCATGCCCGCAACAACCATTTCTGTCATCTATCACGGAGATGTAACAAAGTACATTTATGATGCTTTGTTTGTAGGTCAGAGACCGGCAAGTTATCTCATCATTTGCATGGTCGGAGCATTCCTTATGTTCCTTGCTTTCGGAGTCAATATCTGGCTTGCTATTTTAGGTGCAATCGGGGTTGCTTTCTGCTCCTACAATATGCAGATAATCCAGGTGGGTCACAACACCAAAATGGTGGCCATCGCATTCATGCCTTGGGTGGTCGCTTCACTGGTATTCGCATACCGTAAAAACTGGCTTCTCGGAGCAGCGTTTTTCGGCCTTGCGCTGAGCTTCCAGATCAAGGCCAACCACCCACAGATTACATACTATCTTGCACTGATAGTTTTGGGCTTTGCTATATGGCAATTCTGCAAGGCCATCAAGGAAAAAAACTTTGGAAAATTCCTGAAAACTTCCGTGGCGGTTCTGGTTGCCGGGCTTCTGGGAATAGCCGCCAACACCAATCATCTCTGGCCTACCTATGAGTACGGAAAACATACGATGAGGGGCGGAACCGAGCTGTCCGCAGGGGCGGACAAGGGGGCGGACAACGGCACCAAAACCCGTGAAGGTCTGGATATTGAGTATGCCACCCAGTGGTCTTACGGAATTGAGGAGACTCCTAACCTTTTCATACCGGATTTCAACGGCGGAGCCTCCAACGGACCCCTCACATCCTCGTCTGAAACCTACAAAACCCTTACCCAAAAATACAACTACCCGGCCAGGGAGGCGGAGAAGGCCGTACAGAACCTTCCGCTGTACTGGGGGCCTCAGGCATTCACCGCCGGACCTATGTATCTTGGGGCTGTTTTCATCTTCCTTTTTGTGCTTGGATTGTTCACTGTAAAAGGAGGTCTCAAATGGTGGATCGTAGGGGTGAGCGCACTGGCTGTAATCCTGTCCTGGGGATACCATTTCATGGCCCCTACAAAGTTCTTCTTCGAGTACGCTCCGATGTACAATAAATTCAGGACGGTTTCCATGATTCTGGTCATACTTCAGGTGACCGTTCCGGTACTCGGAATCCTGGCTGTAGACCGCCTTATAAACATGGATAAAGAGAAGGCAAAAAAAGGCCTTATGTGGGCAACGGTTATCACCGGTGGATTTGCCGCTTTGTTTGCGCTTATTCCTTCCATTGCGGGCAGCTTTTCCAGCCCTTATGACGGACAGATGCCGGGAGAAATTGCATCATCTTTACAGGCGGACAGAATCAGCCTTCTCAGAGGTGATGCTTTCAGAAGTCTGGTGTTTGTCCTGCTTGCCGCCGGAGCCCTGCTTCTTGCCATATCAAAGAAGATAAAGAAAGGATGGCTGTATGCGTCTTTGATCGTGCTCGCGCTGATAGATCTCTGGACAATTGACAAGCGCTATCTTTCTGAGAAGGATTTTGTCACCGACAAGGAATTCACATCCGTTCTAAATGAAAGATTTGTAGACCAATACATCCACGAGTATGACAAGGATCCGGACTTTCGCGTGCTTGATCTTTCCGTGGATCCTTTCAACAACGCCTACATCAGTTACCACCATAAAACTATCGGCGGATACTCTCCTGCAAAGATGCAGAGATACCAGGATCTGATAGACCGTTACATACGTACGGAAATGAACGGTGTGATTGCTGACATCAAGGACGCTTCAACTTACGAAGAAGCGTCTGCGGCCATTACATATCATCCGGTTCTCAGCATGCTCAACACACGTTACTTCATTTTCAATCAAGATATGGCTCCGCTTGTAAACCCTTATGCACAAGGTAACTGCTGGTTTGCAAGCAATATCGTCGAGGCTGGGAACGCAGATGATGAGATCGCAAAACTCAAGGACATCGATCCAAGACAGCAGGCTGTTGTAAGCAAAGATTTCATTGAAAAGAATCCGGGCCTGAAAGACATTCATCGCGGAGAAATGAAAATGGACAGCACAATGGTTGCAACCGTTGCAAATGACTTTGCTTCCATCAACCTGACAAGCTACGCTCCTAACAAGCTTACCTATCATTATTCCAGTGCAACTCCACAGGCTGCAATTTTCTCCGAGGTTTACTATCCTGGATGGAAAGCTACTCTCAATGGAAAAGACCTTGACATCTTCCGCGCCAACTGGATACTAAGAGGAGTTCTTCTTCCTGCAGGAGACGGAGACATAACATTCACCTTCCAGCCGGAAAGCTTCATAAAGGGAGAAAAATACTCTCTTATAGCTTCCATACTGCTTGTCTTACTGCTGGTTGCAGCAGTGGCACTATCGCTGAGAAAGAAGCCTGAAGATTAAAGTCCTATAAGGGAGTTGATTATTATTATCGCGACAATTATTGGGGCGACATATCTTACAAATACCCGAAGTGCGCAAAGACTCCACTTCGGGATTTTGTATTTGCCGCCGCTGGTTATCTCGTCATAGAAATCTTCCTTCTTGATTTTCCATCCGGCAAATAACGAAACCAGAAGGGCGCAGGTGGCCAGACAGATGTTGGAAGACACATAGTCAAACAGATCGAAGAATGTGAACCCCAGTATCTTGAAGCCGGAAAGGATACCGAAACTCAGGGCGCAGAATACGGCAAATATTACGGTAACGCCCAAGGTTATAAGCATTGCCTTGAAGCGGCTGCTTTGGAATTCTTCCTTGAGGAAAGCCACAACCGTTTCCATAAGGGAAATCGATGATGAAAGGGCCGCGGCAAATAGAATGAAGTAGAAGAATATGGACAGTACCCTTCCGAAAGACATGCCTTCAAAAATGTATGGAAGGGAAATGAAAGCCAGTCCCGCACCTTCGCTCGGATCCATTCCCGCAGAGAATACGGCTGGCAGGATTGCCATACCGGCAATCAGGGCGAACATCGTATCTGACAGTGTTGTAACTGTAGTGGTTTTCAACAGGTTGTCTTTCTTGTTAGCGTATGATGCGTATGTGATAATTGCTCCGCATCCGATGCTAAGGCTTAGGAATCCCTGGCCTAGAGCACTGAGTACAGTTCTGAAGGTAACCTTTGAAAAATCCGGTTTGAAGAGAAAGTTCAGACCATGCTTTGCTCCAGGAAGAGTCATTGAATAGACCATTATGAAAACAATCAGCACGGCCAGGGCGCTCATAAGATATTTGTTTGTTTTCTCTATACCGTTTCTTACCCCCGCAACTATGACTCCGGCGGTACATAAGAGGAACAGCACCGTAAAGAAGACATTCTCCGTCGGGGACGAAACCATTTTGTTGAATTCGGCGGAAAAATCAGTGGTGGATGTAAAAAACATCCCGACTGATTTTATGAAATAGTCTATAGTCCATCCGCCCACCACAACATAGAACGAAAGCAGTATCACACAAGTAATTACAGCCAGCGTTCCTGTATGTTTCCAGGCAGTGCCGGGAGCAAGTTTCTTAAACGCTCCGAATGTATTTGCCTGGCTTCTTCTTCCTATCACGAACTCGCACACCATGATAGGCATGCACAGAAAAACTATGCACAGAAGATAAATGATGATGAACGCTGCGCCTCCGTTTGTTCCGACCAAATACGGGAACCTCCACAGGTTGCCCAGTCCGATAGCGGATCCTACCAGAGCCAGAATGACACCCAGATTGCTCCTGAAACTATCTCTTTGCTTTTCTGCCATAAACGATAAACTGAAAATCTATATTGTTTTCTTCATCGTGAAGAACGGATGATTTTTCAAGGACGGTCCAGGTCTTTTCATCAATTTCAGGGAAGAAGGCATCTGCATCTTCAGCCTTGGAATAGATCCTTGTAATATACAATCTGTGAGCATATTGCATCGCCGAGGCATAAATGCTTGCACCCCCTATTACAAAATATTCTTCCTTTCTTTTTCTCCTCAGCGATTTGAGCAGTTCTTCAAGATCTTCTGCTTTTTCTACGGCAGGATGGTTGAAACCGGCGGATTTGGAAACCACTATATTCTTTCTTCCCGGAAGCGGGCGCCCGATGCTCTCGAAGGTTTTTCTTCCCATTATCACAGGATGGCCAAGCGTAACCTTCTTGAAGTATTTAAGGTCTTCGCTAATATGCCAGAGAAGGCTGTTTTTTCTTCCGATGGCACCATTTTCCGCCACTGCTGCGATAATTGAAATCATACGGCAACAGGAGCTTTAATTGCAGGATAAGGATCGTATCCCACGAGTTCGAAATCTTCGTAATTGAAGGAGAAAATGTCTTTCCGGTCTCCGTGTATAAGCATCTTCGGAAGCGGGCGCGGGGTTCTGGAAAGTTGTTCCTTAACCTGCTCGAAATGATTGAGATAGATATGGGTGTCTCCTGTGGTGTGGATGAAATCTCCGAGCTCGAAATGCATCACTTTTGCAATCATCATCGTAAGCAATGCGTAGGATGCGATGTTGAACGGAACACCCAGGAAAGTGTCCGCGCTTCTCTGATACAGCTGGCAGGAAAGTTTATTGTCGGCAACATAGAACTGGAACAGGGAGTGGCAAGGAGGAAGGGCCATCCTGTCTATCTGTGCAACGTTCCAGGAAGAGATGATGATTCGGCGGGAATCGGGATTGTTCTTCAGGGTATCCATCACGTTCTGGAGCTGGTCTATGGTCTGGCCGTTTCCGCAATCCCATCTTCTCCACTGAGCACCATACACCGGACCGAGCTCTCCGTTTTCGTCAGCCCACTCGTCCCAGATGCTGACCCCGTGATCCTTGAGATATTTGATGTTGGTATCTCCGTTGATAAACCACAAAAGCTCGTATATGATTGATTTCAAATGGACTTTCTTTGTGGTAAGCAGAGGAAATCCATCGTTGAGATCAAATCTCATCTGATGTCCGAAGATGCTTTTTGTCCCCACTCCGGTGCGGTCTTTCTTAACCACACCTTCATCCATTATCTTCCTGAGTAAATCCAAATATTGCTTCATACGCACAAATTTACTCATTTTATCTGCACCTTCAACAGGATTGGGAGGTGGTCGGATGCGCCGGCGTTGAAGCGTGGGCCGATAAATGTTCTTTTTGTCTTTTCCCCTAGATATTTCTTGTCTGTCTGAAGAAGGTGCGGGAATGTAAGGATTTGAATATCTGCATTCATGCCTTTTGATACAAGAAACTGGTCCAGCATCTCCCAACGTCCTTTGTACTTGTGGGTTCCGGAGATTGAAGCTTTTTCTTTCTTAAGGGAATCTTTCAGCCTCAGCGACAGGTTTTCAAGGGATTCGTGGGGATGTGGACTGTCGTTGAAATCCCCCATCGCAACGATCAGAGCCTTTGGATTTGCGGTTTGTATGGAATCAAGGTGAGAGTTCAGGAGGTTAGACGCTTCCAATCTTTTGGGGGCAGATTTCTTCTCTCCGCCTAATTTTGAAGGCCAGTGATTGACATAGATATGAACAGTATCGTTGATATATTGTGAATAAAGCTTTGCATAAAGTATATCCCTTGTCCTGAAAGAACGGATCCTGAGGAAAGCCGTGTCCAGAACCTTGATTTCTTCCCTGCGATACAGGAGAGCCGCGTCTATTCCCCTGGAATCAGGTGAATCTTTGTGGATTATGCCGTAATTGAGCCTGGAAAGCGGAGTGTCGTAGATAAGGTTTTTCAGGGTCTTGAGGTTTTCCACTTCACAGAAACCGATGATGGAGGGATAATCCCCATTCCGGTCTTTTATCGCGATTATGGTTTTTGAAATCAGGTCCCTTTTTGCACGGAAACGTTTCCAGGTAACTGTCTTGGGATTTTCCCGGATCGTTTCTCCTTTGGCCGGGTAAAAGAAATTTTCCAGGTTCCAGAACATTACAAGAAGGGCGGCTAGGCCGGCGAGTTTTTCCATTTTTTGCGGGTAAAAATAACGGGGAAGAGAATGAGGCGTATGCCAAACGGTAAAATTGACCATGTCCGCCCCAGCTTTTTTCCTTTAGGTCTCTTTTTGCTAAATTTGCAGGGTTTTAAAAGAGAAAGAAATGTCTGTAAAATGTGGCATAGTGGGTCTTCCGAATGTTGGGAAGAGCACGCTTTTCAATTGCATAAGTTCAGCCAAGGCCGAGGCGGCCAATTTTCCGTTCTGCACGATCAATCCGCAGATAGGGTCAACTGCCGTTCCGGACAAGAGGCTGGAGACTTTGGTAGAGATGGTTCATCCGAGAAATGTGGTTCCGGCAACGGTGGAGATTGTGGACATCGCCGGTCTGGTAAAAGGAGCCAGCCGTGGAGAAGGTCTTGGAAACCAATTCCTTGCAAATATCAGGGAAACGGATGCCATCCTGCACGTGCTGCGCTGCTTCGACGACCCTAACATAGCCCACGTGGACGGAAGCGTGGATCCTGTCCGTGATAAAGAAGTCATAGATACAGAGCTTCAGCTTAAGGATCTGGAGACCGTGGAAAACCGCCTTGCAAAGGTTGGAAAGCAGGCAAAGATGGGGGCGGATAAGGAAGCCCAGAAGCTTTGCAACGTGCTGGAGCAGTACAAGGCTGTGCTGGAAAGGGGAGAAAACGCCCGCAGCGTGGTCTTCGACAACAAGGAAGATATCAAACTGGCAAAGAGCCTTTTCCTGCTTACAGCCAAGCCGGTGATGTATGTCTGCAACGTGGACGAGGCAAGTGCGGCTACGGGTAACGCTTATGTGGATGCCGTAAGAGAGGCTGTCAAGGATGAGGGTGCCGAGATACTGGTGCTCGCGGCAAAGATAGAGTCAGACATCGCTGAGATGGAATCCTATGACGACAAGATGATGTTCCTGCAGGATCTGGGCCTTAAGGAAAGCGGAATTGTGCGCCTGGTTCAGAGCGCTTACCGCCTGCTCGGGCTTCAGACTTACTTCACCCAGGGAGAGCCGGAAGTGCGCGCCTGGACCTTCAAGAAGGGCGACAAGGCTCCTCAGGCCGCAGGTGTCATCCACTCCGATTTCGAGAAGGGATTCATCAGGGCAGAGGTCATAAAGTTCGAGGATTTCGTCAAATACGGAAGTGAAAGTGCCTGCCGCGCAGCCGGAAAACTGGCCACCGAAGGCAAGGAATATGTGGTCCAGGACGGCGATATTATGCACTTCCTGTTCAACGTTTAGGTTTTTTTTATACTTTTGTAGCCCTTGTGCCCACGGGCGCGGGAACATTATTAGATAAATTTTAGATTTTTTATATATGGCAGTTCTTGAGAAAATGCGTAAGAAGATGGGAGTTTTTATTTCCATCGTTATCGCGATTGCGTTGCTGGCATTCATTGTTAATCCGGACGATCTCCAGAGGGTGATGTCCATGTTCTCTTCCAAGTATGATGTTGGAAAGATCGCCGGAAAGAGTATAAATCAGCAGGAATACAGCAGAAGAGTAGAATATTACAACAACATCGCCAAGCTTACCGGCGGCGGAACAGGAAGCAGCGAAGAGGAAAGCGAGAGGGCAAACAACGAGGCCTGGAACAGTTATGTTGCAGACAATGTCCTTATTCCTGCATGCGAGAGAGCCGGCATCAAAATCGGCGAGGCTGAAATAGAGGATATGTGCGGCGGAGTTGACATTTCTCCGGTACTCAGAAACGAGGCCGCTTTCCTGGACCAGAACGGACAGTTCAACAAGGACCAGTTCCAGAACTTCATCCAGAACATAGATGCAGACGAGACAGGACAGCTTGCCGCATACTGGGGATATCTGGAAAACAACATGATGCAGGAGAGAATGTTCACCAAGTACGCTGCAATGATCGCCAAGGGAACCGTTGCCAACAAGCTTCAGGTACGCCGTGATATCGCAGAGAACAACAATTCCTACAATGTTGATTTCGTGATTCTCCCTTTGTCATATGAAAGAGACACCACAATCAAGGTTTCCAATGATGAAATAAAGAAATATTACGAGCAGATCCGCCCGGCTCTCAAGAAATTCGAGACCAGAGACGGAAAGATCGTAGTTCTGCCTATCGAGCCATCCGATAAGGATGTAAAGGCTGCCCAGGAAGAGATCGAAAAGCTCAACGAAGAGTTCCAGACCCTTCCGGACACCGATATGAAGGCTTTCATATCAAAGAATTCCGACACTCCTTTCAACGACCTGTTCTTCAAGAGCGAGGAGCTGAAAGATGTTTCTTCTATCCTTGCTGATTTCGCAGCAGAGAAGAAGGCTGGCGATTTCCTTGATATCCAGCACTATGACGATCAGTTCGTATCTGCAAAGATCATGGAGGTTGCCTCCAGGCCTGATTCAGTATTCCTGAAGTACATCCCTGTCGCTGACGACAATATGGCTGACAGCCTTATCGCCGTACTGAAGGGAGGAGCAGATTTTACCGCTCTCGCCGCACAGTACATTCCAGCACAGAGGGGTGGCGAGCCTGGTACTATCGGATGGGCTACGGAGCCTATAGTTTATGCACATCTTCCACAGGGCTTTATGCAGGCCTTCACCGCAAAGGCAGGAGATATCTTCAAGGCTGATGCCAACGGAGCTCTTGTACTTGTAAAGGTAGACCAGCAGACAAAGCCTGTAAGAAAGGTTAAGATAGCTGTTCTTTCAAGGAACGCTACCGCAAGCCAGGAGACATTCTCCAACATTTACGCCGAGGCCGGAAAGGTTATCGACGCAAGTGCAAAGAGCATTGCCAAGATGGAAGATTACGCTTTGGCTAACAACCTTGATCTTGTACCTGCAAATGGCCTTATCGGCGGACTCAAGAATATTGGAAGCTATGACAATATGAAGGAGGTAACCCGCTGGTTGTTTGACGCTAAGGAAGGAGACATTTCAGAGATCATCACCGTAGGCAACAAGTATTACGTGATTGCAGCCCTGAAGAAGATCCATCCTGCAGGATATGCTTCACTCGAGGAGATGGCTCCTCAGTTGAAGGAATATCTGACAGTAAAGAAGACTGTCCAGAAGATGGCCGAGGATTGCAAGTCAAAGGTTGGAGAGCTTAATGACCTTGAGGCTATAGCAGAAAAGCTCAACACTACCGTAAGCAACATCGAAGACGTTACTTTCTCTTCTCTGAGATCTGGCCAGCAGCTTGATCCTCTCTTCATAGGACAGATTGCAAAGGCCGGTGCCGAGGGTAATAAGAATGTTGTCGGTCCCGCTGTAGGAAGCCTGGGAGTTTACTACTTCCAGATTAAAGACAGCAAGATCGGAGCCTTCTATACAGAAAGCGACGCTCAGAACAAGGCAGACAACGCCGTTTACTCAATCATCAACGTCCTGCCACAGGTAATGTGCAACGACGCAGACGTGGTTGACCAGCGTTACAAATTCTACTAGGATTTAGTTCAGGATTTTAACACAGACTGTTTCTATCCTCTTCTTGGAGGTCTTGAGGACGGTGAAGGAGATGTTCCCTATGCGGAATGTCTCCTTTTCTTTTGGAATGCAGCCTATATTGTAGAGAATCAGGCCCGCCAGCGTTTCGTAAGCATCGTCTTCCGGAAGTGAAAGCTCGTGGCGGCGGTTGATGTCCTTGACATCCAGACGGGCGGAGAATACCCATTCATTGTCTGAGATTTTCTTTTCCACGAACTCGTTGCGGTCCAGCTCGTCTTCTATCTCTCCGAAGATTTCCTCTATCAGGTCTTCCAGGGTTATTATGCCTTCCGTCCCACCGTACTCGTCGTTGACAACTACAATGTTTTCCTTTCTGGAAGTCATCTTTTCCAGAAGGGTGCGGGCATCCATATCCATAGGCACGTGGGTTATCGGACGCAGGATTTCGGAAATGGAATTCTTCTTTCCCTGCAGAAGGTCCTTGGAAAGGACGTAGCCGATAATATCGTCCATCGTTTCCCTGTAGACAACGATTCTGGAATATCCAGTATCCACAAAGAGGCTCAAAAGCTCATCGATGCTGTCTTCTATGTCTATTGCAACGATTTCAGTTCTCGGAATAAGGCACTCCTTGATCTTGGTGGAGGAGAAATCCATCGCGTTCTGGAAAATCTCTATGTCTGAAGGCACATCATCCCCCTGGGCGTCTTCAACCTCTTCGCTGAGGTTGAGAAGGTCTTCGGTGTCGAATTTTCCATACTGCTGCCCGGTAGCCTGGAGGGCTTTTGGTTTCTTCCCGATAATAAGGCAGGAGAGGCGGTTCGTCAGCCAGGTCAGCGGCCAGAACAGCCAGTAAAAGAACAGTATAACCCTATACAGGGAGGAGAAAACCTTATTGGCGTTGAGAAGGCAGAGGGCCTTTGGAAGGTATTCTGCCGTAACCATCACGATGGCGGTGGCCACAACGGTTTCTATAATTATAATCAGCGATGTGGAATTGGTTATGTGGGCCCTGAGGAAAGGATTCAGCAAATTTGCCGCAGCGATACTGTAGATGACAACGAAAATGTTGTTGCCCATAAGCAGGGCGGATATCAGGTCGTTCTCGTTACGGATGAAGCGGTCCATGGCGAGAGCGTATTTCTTTCCCTCCTTCTTGTCCAGGGCAACCTTCAGGCGGTTGCAATGTAGGAAAGCCATCTCATACCCGGAAAACAGGGCACAGAAGCAAAGCGCTACTATGACAATGATTATATTGTATATCATTATTTGCTGTCTTTTCCCTTGACTTTCAGGTCTGCCCCTATCTTGGAAGGATCCAGGATCGGGCCTATGAAATTGGCGGTATCCACATAGAGGGAATCTTCCTCTATCCTTGTGAAGGAATCAAACGGACGCTTGATTTCCGCGTTGCGCGCCTGCTCGTCGCTCTCCATACCGTAACCCTGCATGAAACCCTGCGGAGAGGCCATTTCCACGAAGCAGTGCGTGTATATCCTGTGATTGTAACGGTCCCAGTAGAGAGTATCGGTTTTCATGGTTTCACCGTTGATGTAGTTGGTTATGACTACATCGCCGAATACTTCCCATTCCTCTGACTGGTCCTTCAGAACGGAATGGCGGGCTTTTTTGGCAGTTATGCTTGTTTCCAGATTTCCGTCATTGTAGGAGAATACGTAGAAACCCAGCGGAAACAGTTCGTATGAAAGGCTGTCGGTTTCATACTTTTCCATTCTTGGAGCCTCTACTCTCAGTGTCTGATTCCCATTTACACTCTGGTAGGCAAGTATACTGTCTCCTACCTGGCGCGGGGCTGTGCTGATATCTATCTGGTCTGTTACCTCCGTCTTGGTACTGCAACCTTGCAGAAAAGAGAAAGCAGCAGCAACCAATAGGAATGCTGCTGCCCTTTCCGCTATATGACGGAGATTTGCTCCCATAAAACTTCTGACGGTTTACTTGAGTGTCCTTACGGTTGTGGAAGCGCTCATACCGCCGCAGGAGATGGAATATCCCTTGCCGTCTGTAAGGTCATACATGAAGGCGTCCTGTGCTGTCGGGAAATAGTTGCGGTATCTTGCAATATTCCTGTCTGCCTCGCCTGCAAGGGAAGGATCCTTTGCCTTTGCTCTCTGCATATAGTCTGTTGCTACCCAGAACTTTGCTCTCTTTGCAATCTCGTCTCCGGCGCAAGGAGTAGCTGCCCAGATTGTTCCGATCAGCATCTCTGCCTTGCCGGCATACTTAGGATTGAGGTCAGCTGCCTGACGGGCGGTGGAAACCGCTGCTCCGTACTGATGGTTGCTGTACTGGATGGTTGCAAGTTCGTACAGATAAGTACCCTTGTCCACTCCTTCTGCAACGTTGGTAGCTTCCTTCAGATAGTTGAGAGCCGTTGACTTGTCACCCTTTGAGTTGAAGAACCTGTACAGGTAGTAAGCTGTTCCTGCGGAAGGCTCGAGCTTGTACATCTGTGCCACAACACTTGAGAAGAGGTCGCTCTCGGTACACTCGTTGCTGTTCAGCAAGCTGGAGATAACTTTCAGCTGAGCCATATCCTCCTGATTCTGCTCGAATCTAGGGGTGAACACCTTTATCAGGTTGTCGCAGGTTGCAACTCCTGAGTTGATGAACGCATTCTGAAGCATAGCCTCAGCGGCGTCTATCGTAGTATCCTCAGGCATTGCTGCGCGGCGTGCCTCGAAAATGTCGTTGTACTTTGAGTAGAGGTTCATGATGTCCTCTTCGCTCTTCTGTCCTGCTGCGAAAAGCTCGGTAGCCTTGATCATTGCATTTACTACCAGTTCGTGATCTGCCTCAGCTCCGAATTCTGTTGCATAAGCGTCCAGGTTATCGAATATTACCTTTGCCTTCTGAGGATCCTGTCCATAGAATACCATAATATCTGACAACCTTCCCTCTTTAGCCTTCTTTGCGTTCTTTGCGAACAGGGAGGCCCTGGTCTCGGCCAATGTGAGGATGGAGTCCATTATGCTTTCTCTGAGTGCCGGATCCGTTGTCTTGTTCAGACGGGAGAGCATGATCTTTCTTCCGTTGATATAAAGGTTCTGGGAAACTCTAGGAGGACAATATTTGATAGCTTCTTTCCAGTATGAATAAGCCTCTTCCATCTGGCCCTGCTTGAGGTAGTCCTGATAGAAATTAAGGTTATTCACACATTCGGCGCTATCTTTTCCGAACCTGCCCTGAGCTGAAATCTCTCCTGGAACGAGAAACAGAGCCGCAGCCAAAACATAAAGTGCAAATCTCAAATTTTTCATAGTAGCAAATATTTTTACAAATTTATAAATTTCTTGGTTTCAATTTATTGATACTTAGGCTTCACGAACCATATATCGTGCAGGCTCAGGCTGATGATGAAGTTGACGTAATTCTCCTTTACCAGGTTGCCTGTGGACGAGCCTCTCTGTCCAAAATCCACGGCTATGTTGAACGAATTGTTCATACGGTATACCGGGAGTGAAACTCCGAGAGTGAAACCTATCTGGTTTATGCTCTTGCCGTCCAAATTCACATACGTCTGATCATAATGGAAGCCGGCTCTGTATGTCATCCTTTTATAGTAGTACCTGATGTCGTAACGGTTTGGTACAAATTCTATTCCAGTCCTTATAGATTGCGCTGTCTGAGCCTTGTAGCCCACTCCGACGGTATTCTTCAGTTCTGCTTTTGACCAGTCCTGCCTCTCGTAGTCGATGCCCGCCATCCATTTATCTCCCTTCTTCAAGGCAACTCCGGCCGATATCGTTGCCGGAATGTATATGCTACTTGCTACCTTGTTGTAGGAAATGGTATCCCTGATTTCGCTGTTGTATGCATAAGAATATCTTGTGGTGGATCCGTGCATCTTGTTCTTCATTCTGTAAACAGCGCCAACTGTAAGAGTGTAATCCTCTGCGGGTTTGTATGTTCCCTGCACGGCGGCCTCAAGAGAAAAACCGTGTGGAGAGTATTTCCATCCGGATTCTATCGTACGCATAGCTCCGGAAGAAAAATACACGTCGCTGTGGTTTGTCTGGGAACCGAAATAATAAATACCCTTCAGTCCCGCAGACAGATATTTGTTGATCTTAACCGCACCTCCTACAAAAGCCTGGTTAATGCTTCCTGTGCCATATTTGAAATACTGGATATTTCCATATTTGGATATCAGGACATTATCCGTTTCATCCGTCGAGAATTTATAACCCATGTTCGAATAAGGCATTATTCCGACAACCATCGCATGCTTGTCATAAATAGGGAAACTGAACACGAAATTGTTGATGTTTGCCGCATTGTAAGCGGACTTTGTGTTCTGGTCCTTAAGGTACATGTTCTTGGAATATCCTCCCAGGTCAAACATAAATGACAGGGTATCCCTTTCCGTTAAGGATGCTATGTTCTTAAAGTTTATATATGCGGGATTGCGGACTCCCATTCCGATTCCTCCCATTCCCTGAGTTATCGCGGAGTTGGATCCGTGAAGGTCTCCTACTCCGAAGAGAGAATATGGAGTAAATGTTCCCAAGGCGTCTATTTCCTGGGCGGAAACGCTCTGGAAGCTCAGCAACGCCACAATGGCAAGCAATATGGATTTTCTAGCTTTCATCCTTTTTGTTCTTGTAATAATCCGCTATGAACGCGAGCCCCTGCAGCACCATATCCTGGGTGGCAAAGACCGTGTTCTTTATCTTATGTGCAAAATAGAAAGAGTCTCCGCCGGTAAATATTATCGTGTGCTGCGGATATCTCTTTATATATCCTTCAACTTCAAATATCAGACCGAATACAACTCCGGCGCTCATCGCACCTGTTGTGGTAACTCCGACCGGAGGGAATTCATCGTCCGGAGTTATGAACGGAAGAAGGCCCGTGAACTCGTTCAGGGCACGGAAACGGCTCCTCATTCCAAGGGAGATATTACCACCCAGATATCGTCCGTTGCGGTCTATGAAGTCTATTGTCATAGCCGTGCCGAAGTCGAACTTTATGCAGTCCTGGCCCTTGAACATGCAGGCCACCGCAACGGCGGCTGCGATGCGGTCTGCGCCCAGTTCCGTAGCGTCGAACCCGTAATCCAGATTCACCGGAAGCTCTGTCTTGAAGTCCAGCATTATAAGTCTGCGGCACAAAGGTTTAAGAGCTTCTTCCACCGGAGCGTTAGCCGTGCGGACATTGCTTACAACCATTGTATCTATCTCATATTCACCGGACTCTATAATACTCTTGATAAACTTCACGGCATCCCTTTCGGAAGACCGGCGAAGCTTGCCCATAGTTCCGTTATAGTAGAACACCACCTTGCAGTTGGTGTTTCCAATGTCTATCAGAAGATTTGTTTCCATAAATATACAGACGTCAAATATAGTGATAAATTAGCAATTTGTCATAAGCTTGCTTTATGGAGTTAACCCCGGAAAGTTTGAGCCAGTATCTGGTATGCTCCGGATTGCTGCACAACTTTCCCTGGTTGGAAGCGGAAATCCTGTTTATAAGCTTCTGGAACCTGTCTGTCCTGAAATACGCGGACTGAGGGTTTGATATGAAATACAGAAGCATCACTCCCTGTTTGAGGGTTATCTTCTCGAAGCCGAGATCCATAGCCAGATTCCTGAGTCTGACCACATAGGAAAGTTCTTTCACCTGCTCCGGCGGAGGGCCGAACCTGTCCTGGAGCGCAGCCAGGAACAATTCTATCTGCCTGTCGTCCTTCAGGGAATCCAGCTCCCGGTAAAGCCTTATCTTCTCAGTAGTCTGGGAAACATAATCGTCCGGGATATAAAGTTCCAGGTCTGTATCCAGGGTGCAGTCAGCCACAAACTGCATTTCTTCCGCCTCGGTGGAAGGAATATCATCTCTCTGGGAGTTGAGCTCCATAAAGGCCTCGTTGAGTATTCTCTGGTAGGTCTCGAATCCCATATCGGCGATGAAACCGCTCTGCTCTCCTCCAAGAAGATTGCCGGCTCCCCTTATGTCCAGATCCTGCATCGCGATGTTGAAGCCGCTGCCGAGTTCGCTGAAGGCCTCGATTGCCTTGATTCTTCTTTTGGCATCTTCGCTCAGCGATGACATTGGAGGCACTATCATATAGCAATAGGCCTTGACCGTGCTTCTTCCCACCCTGCCCCTCAGCTGATGCAGATCGCTGAGGCCAAACATCTGCGCCTGGTTGATTATCATAGTGTTGGCGTTCGGAATGTCTATGCCGTTTTCTATGATTGTGGTGGATATCAGCACGTCGTAGTCTCCGCGTATGAAGTCCAGCATCCTCTCTTCCAGCTTGGACGCTTCCATCTGGCCGTGACCGGTTACTGTTCGCACTTGCGGACAGATTCTCCTTACCATCTGCTCAACCGCGGCTATGTCTTCCACCCTGTTGTGCACGAAGAACACCTGCCCTCCGCGCTTTACCTCGTTCATTATGGCATCGCGGATAAGGTCTTCGTTGAAATCTATTATTTCCGTCTGGACCGGAAGACGGTTTGGCGGCGGGGTGTTTATTATGGAAAGGTCTCTTGCTCCAAGAAGCGAGAACTGGAGTGTACGAGGTATAGGCGTTGCTGTAAGTGTCAGTGTATCAACCTCTACCTTTAACTGTCTCAATCTTTCTTTTGCAGCAACTCCAAATTTCTGCTCCTCATCTATGATTAAAAGTCCAAGGTCCTTGAACTCTATTTTCTTGTTCAGAAGGCGATGCGTTCCTATGACAATGTCCGTGCGGCCTTCTTTCAGGGACTGGGTTACTTCCCTGATTTCCTTTGCCGTACGCAGGCGGCTGATATAGTCTATCCTGACAGGGAATTTTTCCAGCCTTTCCGTAAATGTCTTGTAGTGCTGCAGGGCAAGGATCGTGGTCGGAACCAGAACACATACCTGCTTGCTGTCGCATACGGCCTTGAAGGCTGCCCTTATTGCAACTTCCGTCTTTCCGAATCCCACGTCACCGCAAATCAGGCGGTCCATAGGATTGGCACTTTCCATATCCGCCTTGATGGCTTTTGTTGCTGAAACCTGGTCTGGAGTGTCCTCAAACATAAAGGACGCTTCCAGCTCGTTCTGCATATAAGTATCGCCTGAAAACGCAAAGCCGCGGCTCTGTTTCCTCTCTGAATAAAGGGCTATGAGTTCCTTGGCTATATCCTTGATCTTGGCCTTGGTAGAAGTCTTCAGCTTGGCCCAGGCACCGCTTCCCAGCTTGTAGATTTTCGGAGGTATACCGTCCTTGGACTTGTACTTGGAAATCTTGTGGAGACTGTGGACGGAAACAAAGATCACATCCCCGTCGCGATACATAATCTTCACGGCTTCCTGCACTCTTCCTCCGATGTTGGTCTTCACCAGCCCTCCGAATACTCCCACTCCGTGGTCTATATGCACGATAAAGTCTCCCACGTGATAGCCATTCAAATCCTCGATTGCCAGCCTTTCGCTGCGTTCTACCTGACGGCGGAGTTTCACCCTGTGATATCTCTCGAAAATCTGGTGGTCCGTGTAAATGCAGATCTTTGCATCAGGGCAGATGAACCCTTCGCAAGGAGAAGATTCCAGATGCTCGAATTCCGGATACTCGCCTTTGGAAATCCTTGAAGAATCACGGAAAATGTTTCTGATCCTTTCTGCCTGATCCTGGCTACGGGAACTTATATAAACAGTGTAACCTTCTGAATTTCTCTTTCTTATATCATCTGCCAGAAGTTCAAAATTCTTGTTGAAAGAAGGCTGCGGCAGACACTGGACAGAAACCGTTTCTTCGGAAGAAGGGGTTATTCTCTTCACGCTCCTACCGTTCAGCGATATTACCCTGAAACCTTCCCACATCGCCGAGAAATCTTCAAAGGTGTCTGACCATACGATGCAGTTTTCCTTTCCTATATAGTCCAGCAGAGTCTGTCCTCCAAGCGCCATCACTGAAGACGGCTTCTGCATATCCGGAAATATCTCCACCTTCCCCACTTTTTCAGTGGATCTCTGACTGGATATGTCGAACTTGCTGATTGACTCTACTTCATTGCCGAAGAAATCTATCCTGTAAGGCACATTGTCCGAATAAGAGAATATATCCACTATTCCTCCGCGAACGGCAAACTGCCCCGGTTCCGCCACAAAGTCCACTTTCTCGAATCCGGCGGAAAAAAGCTTATCCTTCAACTCTTCAAAATCCGTTTCCTCTCCTTCAGCCAGACAGAGTATGCTTTCACTCACCGCCTGACGCACCACACACAGTTCCTTAACAGCATCCGGATATGTAACTATCACAATATCACCACTATCCGGATTAAATCCGTTTATTGCGCTGAGTGTGATGCTCCTTTGGACCTTGTTGGAAGAGTCCTTTATCGTGACTATCTTTGATGTGGAAGAAGCACTGCAGGGGAAGTAAAGAACCTGACCGGAAAAAGTGGAGTAAAGGTCGCTGCAAAGGTTTTCTGCAGCATCTTTGGTATCTGAAATTACAAGGTGAATCCTGGAAGATGATGCCAATCCAATTGCGGAAGACAACAGTATCCCCTTGGAAGATCCGAAAAGTCCCTTTATGCAAAGCGAGGAATTTTCCCCGTCAATGAAGGAAGAAACTTTGCGGACAGCCTCCAGGCCACTGAATTTTGCCGCTATGCCCTCCATCTTTCCCATCAGGACTGCAAAGTTATAATCTGTTTTTCAAGTTTTAATGCAAAATGCCTATATTTATGAAAAATCTGCAGTTATGAAAAAGGCTCTTCATTGTTTACTGCTAACTCTGACTATATGTTTTCCATTACGGCTATTTGCCCAGCTCGCTCTTGTCAACGAGCCTGACAAGCCTTCTGTCCAGGCTGCGGAAATGACCAAATATGGTAAACAGAACGTGCAACTCTATACCGGGAGACTTTCTCTTAACATCCCAGTTTATGTCTATCGGGACGCGGATTTCACAATTCCTGTAAGCCTTTCGTATAATTACAATGGTCTGGTAGTCAACAAGCAGCCTGGAGTAGCAGGGCTGGGATGGGTGCTGGAATGTGGCGGCTACATAACCAGAGAGGTCTTTGGAATACCTGACGAGAGCATCGGCGAATACCACACCTCTATCTTGCCTGGAGGAACTATCTCCAGCCAGCCTTTAAACGGTTTCGACTCCCTTTTCACAAACATGACTCCATTCATCTGCCCCGAGTATATCTACAGCATCCATTCTCCTGGAGATGTCCCAAAAATGATATGGCAGCTCCAAAGAAACGGCAAGACAGTCTATTACGAGTCTTCTCCAGACATATACCACTTCAATTTCCTGGGACGTAGCGGCTCGTTCGTCAGGAACATGGACGGCACCTTTTCCGCCTTCCACACCAGCACCTTTGACGGTGACTACCGGATAGAGAAGACAAGTGCCTATTTGGGACAGGCAGGAGACTTAAGCAGCCAGATAACCATAACCACCTCGGACGGCTTTAAGTACATCTTTGGAGACATAACCGGAAACGGTTACAGAAACTACACGGAGCGTTCCGTTTCTTCGGCAGGCTCCGGAACAAAGGGTGACGGTGGAGGTGAGGAAAAGACACAGACCATCTCCTTTCTGCTGAAAGAGATCCACGCTCCCAACGGAAGGGTTGTATGTTTCAGATATAATGAGAAGGGAGAGCACTGTGAAATAAAAAACTTCTCTCCCGCTCTCTGGCATTACACATCCACCTCTGACAACTATAGAATCCAAAGCAATGAAAGCCTGTCCACGGTTTCCTATCTCTCCTCCATAGACATTGACGGAGAAGAGGGAGTCTTCACCTTTGATTATTCAGAGCGTACTAAAAACAAAAGCGGAAGTTATGTGACTCCCTCGGGACGGCGTTCTCTGCAGGGATGGGAGAGCTATCTTCTGGATTCCATACAGACCCCAGCCGGCACAACGCATCTGGACTATGAGTACAACTCTGTCGGCAGCAGATATCCGTTCCTTTCCAGAATCAGGCAAGACGGCATAGGAGACTATTCTTTCAGCTACGAAGGCACTTCAGACAGGTTCTTCCCGGCATACGGAACCACAGCTAAAGACCACTGGGGCTACTTTAACACCACAGACACCTCTACAGCCAACCAGAACTTCATCTCTTTGAGCGACATCTCTTCTCTGACCGGTTACGAGGAGACGCTGCAATCCCGGGACAATTCCAATTTCATTGCGGCATCGCTCGGCATTGTCCGCGAGATGGTCTACCCCTACGGAGGCAAGACCGTTTTCCGCTGGGAAGCCAACGACTTCTCAAGGAGGGTAAAGAAAGAGGCTTCTGACATGTACCGCCCCGTACTGGGCTATACCCAAAGTGGAGAAATCAGTTCCGCACCGGGGGCAAGAATCAAATCTTACACTAACTATGACACCGAGGGTGTGGCAACAGACTCCACCAGGTTTTCTTACAGTCTTCCCGATTCGCAGGCAAGCAGCGGAATCCTCACAGTCTATCCAAGATACAGGATAGGTTACGGAGGAAAGGTCGGACCTTATTCCGTTGTTGTCCAGTACGCTTATTCAGGAGGCCTGACACGATACGACGCCGTCCCTGTAGAATACAGCAGCGTCACGGAACACCATCCCGACGGCTCCAAAACCATCCACAGCTTTTCCAGCTTCCTGAACATAGGGGATGATTTCCCGGCTGTCGCGGACGCGGAGCGGACGGCAAGGTATGTTGACGATTACACCTATTATGCCAATCTGCAAGTAACAGGTGGACTGGAACGCGTGTGGAACATACTTTCCCCGCCCATAAGCCACCAGCATCAAAGAGGAAAGGAAACAGGTTCTCAGGTCTTCAATACTTCAGGAACTCTTCTGGCGGAGAGTTCCTCCACATTCGGTCTCGATGAACAGCGGGAACCTCTACTACAATATCTCTATGTGGGTGACGCGTTCATGCCCACGCAGAGAATCCTTGCCGCAGACCTTCTGAGAAAGACCACTTCAAAGACATACTTCCAGAACAATTCTTCTGTCTCCTCACAGGTGCAGTACACATACAACAGCCTGGGACAAAAATCTTATGAGATAAAGACCCTTTCCAACGGCGACATAATTACAACCGCCTACACTTATATTCCGGACATTGCGGAAAACCAACGTACCGCCGTCCAGAAGAAAATGTACAGCAAGGGACTCATAGGAAGTCCAGTAAGGGTAACGGTAAAATGCAAAATTCACGGAACTTCAACCGACAGGGTAATGTCTTCCGACTCCCTGACCTTTGACTCACTGCAAAGAGCAGGAACAACCACGCTGTTCCTCCCGAAGAAATGGAGCAAAAGGGATGTGGAGACAGGTGTATGGAAAGACTACGCTTCCTACATCCACAACAACAAGGGAAACATCATCCAGAAGACAGACGCCAACGGTATTTCCACTACCTTCATCTGGTATTCCAACAACCTAGGAGTTGCCCTCAGGATTGACAACGCCACGGCGGCGCAGGTGACCTCAGCTCTGGGAAACTCACCGTTTGGCGGCGTTGAAGAGGCTAACACAGAATCTATTGCATCTACACTACGCAGTGCCCTTCCTCACAGCGAAGTTTCTTGGTACAAGTGGTGGTCCTACGGGCTCCCTTCAAAGATATGCGACCCTTCGGGAAGGATTACGCACTACACATACGACGCGGCACAGAGGCTGAACATCATCCGCGATGATAGCCTTGACCCTGTAGAAAGATATGATTACCAGACACTGACAAGATAGGAGGGAAGAATCATGAAACGGACAAAGAGTTATTTCACGCGCACGCTTTTCTCCATTCTGCTAACAACAATTCTGGCACTGTTCCCGAAAACACTTCTGGCACAGGGACAGACTCCCGAAATTGTCCTCTCCGTGGACTATGTTGAGCAGGGTCTGGAGATTCCTGTAAGCCCGGACGGAGGAACGGCAACGCTCCACATAATAAGTTATGGCGGATTCTTGGAAGAAACTCTGCTTTCCAACATACAGAGCAGCCTGGAGGCACTTTCCATAGAATGGATAACAAACGTCTATCTAACAAACAAGGAAGGCATATACGAGGCAGATCTGAACTTTGACATTTCCTCCAACTTCACCGACCAGGCAAGGGAACTGATTATCTCGGCATCTAACGGCTCCTCCACAATCACGCAGAACATATACACTCCAAATGTCTATAACCTCCTTCCGGATACAAATCCGGTATATCTCCTCCATGGCGGTAAGAACGCACTTATCCTCAGCTCGTCGGACGGATTTGCGGCTTACCGCCTGCTGAAAGACACAGCCAACTACACGATAACCATAGCTGACATGGAGGGGAAAAGCGGTATAGACCGACAGCTGAAGTTCATAATAAACTCTCCGGGAACATACTACTGCGTTGCTTACTACCCTACAGAAGTGCAGATGAACGGGACAAAAAACGTGGACTGGCATCCGTTCTATGACACCACAAGAAACTGCAGCCTGAATCCTAATCCATACACATTCCCGAAGGACGGGGGAAGCGTCTCGTTCACATACGCAGTGACGGCACAGCAGGACAGCATACTGCAAAGGATTATAAACCTCTACAACAGCGGAGACTGCACCACGTGGGACACCACGATGGTCATTTCATACACACGCAATCCACAGACAGCTGATATAGTTACCATGACTGTGGAATGCGGACCGAACCTGAAGAAATCAGAGGTCTATCCGCCGCTGCCGAACATAATCACAAACAACACATACTTCAAGACAAAACCGTCTGGAAACGAGATAATTTTCTCTCAGCCTGCGGATGGAGAGATAAAGGCTTACAGCGTATCTTTCCCGGGGGATCTGGGATCGGTGCCGCCTTACCTCATCCTGGACTCCACGCAGCACAGGGTAAGATACGCCCTCTTCAAGGACGGGGTGCAGTACGGCCCGGCAAGGACAGGGCACGGAGACAGCCTGCATCTGGCAATTCCTGCAGATTCGGGAAAATTCACAGTCGTGGCAATTTATGGAGGAACGGAAAAAGCGATGAAGGGAACGCTAACCGTGACGGGAAACATGAAAGCAGTATGGGGAGACAACTGGATTCTCAAGCAGACTTACACAGAGGCGAAAAGTGCGGTGTCTGGTCAGCCGGCATCCAACCTCGACATAACATACTATGACGGGCTCGGATATCCGACCCAGATAATAAGCGTGGGAGCCTCTCCTTCCGGCAAAAACATCATAACGCCTCTCTGGTATGACCCTATGCGAAGGGAAGATGCAAAGGCTTATCTTCCATACGCTTCCCCAACAAGCAGCACGCCGCAACCGGAGACAGAGCCGTTTGCTTCCCAGGAAGCATTCTACACAAGCCTGTACGGACAGAGCGACGCTCAATTTGCCTATACGGAAAAAGTCTATGAAAACTCGCCGCTGAACCGCGTCCAGAGGCAGTTCTCTCCAGGAGAGGCGTTCAGGGCAACAGGGACAGGCTCAGGAGGGAACGACCGCTACACCGCCTTCACTTACGAAGCCAATGCGGCTAACGAAGTGCTGGACATGGTTTGCAACGAGAGCGGAGAACTCTCGGTAAGGGGTTATCTCTCTTCAGCAAAACTCTTCAAGACCACAGTAACCTCTCCGGACGGAAGAACGACAACCGAGTTCAAGGATTCCGAGGGGACCATCTTCCTCCAGAGAAGCGGAACAGGAAATGATACACAGGAGACTTACTACGCATACGACTCAAGGAGAAGGCTAAGGTGGGTAATACAGCCAGAGGCCACGGTTAGAGTAAAAAGCCTTGCGGCCAATTCTTCTTCAGCAAATCCGTACACATTCAGCCAAAGCGACTCCACCGCACATAAGTTCTGCTTCATCTACAACTATGACGGAAAAGGACAGCTCATTGAGAAGCGGATTCCGGGAATGGGATTCGAGTACATGGTATATGACCCCGCAGGAAGGCTCGTGGCAACCCAGGACTCCATCCTAAGAAGTCAGAACCATTGGATTCTCACACGCTATGACAGCCTGTCAAGGGTGACGCACACTTACCGCAGTGCACCTGTTCAGAGAGCGGCCCTGGAGGCTGTATTCCAAAATTCGCCTTATCCTGGTGCGTACTCCCATACGGCAAACGTCACACTTACTTCAGCCACTTTCGGAGAGGCTGGAAACACACTCTCCAGCGAAAACCTCTACAGCGCAGACATACCTTCATATCTGGCATTCTCCCCGGTAAGCGGAGTGGCAGAGACGTCAGACATTGACAGCAGGACAGCATCGCTTCTGCTTTATGACAAGACGCTAAGCATAAACACCATAAACAGCTCTCAAAACCAGAGGAAATACCGCGAGAGAGCATATTATTATGATGCCAAGGGAAGGGTCATACAGACGGTGGAGAGGAATCCGGACGGAGAGACTCTCAGGACAAGCGTGAAGTATGACTTTACAGGAAATCCGCTCACAACAGTGCAGACATGCTCAAGGCAGGGGCAGATGACCCTCAAGCAGACTTTCGCCTACGATTCCAGGGGAAGGAAGCTCTCGTCTTCCGCAAAGATGAACGCCTCCGCAAATACCGTCACCAACACCATCGCAAAGACCTTCTCGGCTGTCAACTACAACTACGACGAGCTGGGGAGGCTCACAGGCTCGGACCGGGGAAAGACGGCGGCAGACGGCTCTTTTGTACTTTTGCCATCTGCAACCACACCGGTTCTCTCAACATCCCTCAGTTACAACATACAGGGATGGATGACAGCCCAGACAGACGTGCTGAAAAAAGGCACTGCCCAGTCTGACATCGTAAACCTCTATTCCCAGACACTGAGGTATCACGATGCCCAAAAAGCATCCACAACAAAATCGTACGACGGCCTGATTACGGAATGGGAGACCACCCAGTACTCCAACGGAACGGACTTTACCCTACCGGGAAGCACAGAGGACAGATATACCTACGCATATTCGTACGACAACTTTGGAAGGCTCACACAAAGTGAGAGGTTTGAAGGAACATCAGGCTCTGCCACAAACGCCTTCTCGGAGAGGAATATTTCCTTTGACGGGAACGGGAACATACTTTCTCTCACAAGGTACGGGAACGGCAACGCCACAATAAAGGATGACTTCACCTATTCCTATGACGGAAACCGCCTGAAAAAGCTTGACGGGACTTTCAACGGCGCTGCAATAACTCACACAACACTGTCTGGAGGAAACACCACCCAGACTCCCGGAACGGTGGACTACATCTATGACGGCAACGGGAGCATGACGCTGGATGCCCTGAGAAACATCACACTCACATACGACATCAACAACCTTGTAAGCACCGTTTCAAGAAATGACACCCTGCTCTCAACATACTTCTACCTGGCAGACGGAACAAAGTACAAGGTGGTGGACAGGGAGAATAAGGGAAGGGCGTACATTGGGCCGTTCTCTTACGCTCTGGAAAAGATCGGAAACACAGTCTACTCATACCTTGAGGGCATTGACACTGACGGTGGAAGGATAATGGTTCTAAGGAAGCAGAATGGAAACCAGACCACGGCGGACTACACAACTGCTTTCTTCGTCAAAGACCATCTCGGAAGCACAAGGGTGATGCTGAACGCACAGGGAGACATCCTGGAGAGGAACGCTTACTATCCGTTCGGACTCCAGATGAATCAGGGAAAGTCTTATCCTACCCTAACAGATAGGCTGCCGCAGCTATACAGCGGATACATCTCCCCAACCCCGGTAAGGCGCGACCTTTACAACGGAAAGGAAATCCAGACCACAGCCGAAACAGACTATTTGGACTACGGATTCCGACAGTATGACCCGGTAACAGCAAGATGGTTCAACATTGATCCAAAAACAGAAAAATACCTACCGCTAACTCCATATAATTATTGTGCATCAGAACCTGTAAATAGAATAGAAACAAATGGATCTGTTTTCTTAGATATTAACAATTACTCTACTCACATAGATGATGAAGGAAGAATAATAACCGTAATCAATGATGGTGATTTTGGCGTTTATCAGCATGGAAGGAATGCAGATGGTGGAAAACCAACCGAATATATGATAAAAAAGCGGGCAAAAAAATGGGGGCCATCAAGTGGAGGAACTAAAGTTGGGGAAACTTTGTACTGGGATGAATTCGTTAGTCCTGAGAGCAAATCTGTTGCAAATAATTATATTATTAAAGTCGGAATGTCTTTTGATCCTATTATTTCAGAAATGCACTCTAAAGCAGAAAATATGAATCTTGATGAAATAGCATTACATTCCTTTCCAAAGGCAGACTTCGACATTAAATATAAGTATCCAGATGAAGGAAGGCTTCTTGGGGGCAAGTATGCTACTTCGAGATCGGCTGGGAATTTTTTGGCTGGATATAACGCAAGGAATGGAACTTTGCCAGGGATTATACCGGGAATACATATCAGCCATAAGACTTTTCAGAAGTTAGCCGGTTTATTACATCTTACATCAAGCATCCGCAACGAAATATCACTTTCTAAACTGGTTTTTCTTTGCGTTTTCCTATACACTCATGAAAATGCCTCTACCCACTTTCAGTCTCCATACTGGGGAGAGAACTACTATCAATTCAGAATGAGTCTAAATGGCTGGAATTATAATCCACAAAATCAAAATAATCATGAACAAAAAGCAAACAATAACAGCGATTAATTGGATATGTACTACTATAATAGTTATCGCCTGTTTTATTTTTATATTTGAGGGGATTCTTTCTTGGCGCAAAATCATGAAGGGGCTTGAAGTAAACAATATTTTAAAGTTTGAAGTCATTAATTGCGACTCAAATGAAACTCTTTATATCAAGTTTAGGGCATGGGGGTTAGCGGGGAATCATGAAGAAATTGTGATATCCCCTTACCGAGATAGTTTGAAAAATCCAAAGACGGATTATATTATTTATGGATTAACTCAATTGTATTTAGACAATAGTCATGAAAAGGTTGAGTTAATCATTCCTCAAGAAAACATATCAGAGCCAAATACAAAGTATAACAATTTTGTAATAAAACAAGATGCAGACATTAGCAATCTCACAAAAAAATATAAAAACAACCAGTTAAGGAAAATAAATCTATTTGATGTCCAGAACTCAATTTTAATCATCAAAAATAATTAGAATGTACCCTTCCCCGTTTTTGAGCTTCCCTATAATACTCCCGTTATTTAGGACAGGTGCCTAAGTTATATGTTCCTAAATATGTTGATAACTTTGTTAAAAATGAATGGATAAAAAATCAGGTGGAAAAACCGCCGTTTATCCAACAGGCTTATCAAAATGCTGTCAACATTTTTGGAAGTGACAAATCCCTTCCAGAATATGCTCCAGACAATATTCATCAGGGTTATCAACATTATCCACAGCATATAATAACCAAAAAGAATTCTTTTTAAAATTTAATAGTTGTTATAGTATAGCTTGTGTAAAAAAGGTATCTTTGCCTTACTATGACAGAAGAAACATTCAATCCGAGGGAAATCGAGCCTGCATCCGACAGGGAAGTGGAGTCTTTGGTGCGGCCTAGGGAATTTCAGGACTTTTCCGGTCAGGAGAAGGTGGTGGAGAACCTGAAGGTATTCGTGAAGGCGGCCAAGATGAGGGGAGAGAGTCTGGACCATACACTGCTTTTCGGTCCTCCGGGCCTTGGCAAGACAACCCTTGCAAACATAATCGCCAACGAGATGGGCGTGGATATGAAGGTCACTTCCGGCCCTATACTGGACAAGCCGGGAGACCTTGCCGGCCTTCTGACATCCCTTGAAACCGGAGACGTGCTTTTCATAGACGAGATCCACCGCCTTCCAAAAATCGTTGAGGAATATCTTTACTCCGCGATGGAGGATTTTCGCATAGACATTATGATAGACAAGGGTCCCGGGGCAAGAAGCGTTCAGATAACCCTAAATCCTTTTACCCTTGTCGGAGCCACCACCAGAAGCGGCCTGCTTTCTTCCCCTCTCAGGGCAAGATTCGGTATCAACTGCCATCTTGAATATTATAAGACAGAAACCCTTCAGAAAATCATCAAGCGTTCCGCAGGAATCCTTGATATAGACATAGATGACCAGGCAGCAAAGGAAATTGCCTGCCGCAGCCGCGGAACTCCGAGAATTGCCAATTCCCTGCTGAGGAGAGTAAGGGATTTCGCCCAGGTAAAAGGCAACGGAGACGTGGATCTTGAAATCACCAGATATTCCTTGGATGCCCTTAACATAGACAAGCGCGGACTTGACCAGATGGACAACAAGATACTCTCTACTATAATTTCCAAGTTCAAGGGTGGTCCTGTGGGCATCACCACCATTGCAACGGCAGTCGGAGAAGACGCCGGCACTATAGAAGAAGTTTATGAACCGTTCCTAATCCAGGAAGGCTTCATCAGGAGAACTCCGAGAGGAAGAGAAGTAACCGACCTCAGCTACAGGCATCTCGGAATAGACAAATACAAAAACGATCTTTCACTGTTCTAAAACATACAGTAAATATTATTACAGTAAAATAACCATACAATTATGAAGAAGCTCCTTATCCTAATCATCGTTTCATTATTGTCTATACACGCATTTGCTTGCACTTCAGCCATTTTCACCGGAAAATGCACAAAAGACGGCAGGCCTTTGATGTGGAAAAACCGCGATACCGGAGAACTCAACAACCGTCTTGAACATTTCAAGGGAAAGAAATACGATTTCGTAGGGCTTGTCAATTCTCCAAGCAAAGGCGGAGAAGTCTGGGCAGGCAGCAATGAAGCCGGATTCTGCATAATGAATACAGCCAGCTATAATCTTGCCATTCCTGAGGAAAAGGATCTTCAGGATGGAGAAGGTGCTGTAATGTTCAAGGCTCTTGGCATATGCCGCACACTCAAGGATTTTGAAAAATTCCTGGATACCATAAAGAAGCCTCTGGCAGTTGAAGCCAACTTCGGAGTCATCGACGCTGAAGGCGGTGCCGCATACTATGAAGTCAATACCAGGACCTGGAAAAAGTTTGACGCCAACGACTCAAAGCTCGCTCCTGAAGGATATCTTATCTGGACCAACTATTCCAGAAGCGGAAAGGTTGACCAGGGTATGGGATATGTAAGATGGGGCAATGCCACCGACATCGTTGAAAAGGCTTACAAGGAAGGAGTCAAATTCACTCCAGAATGGATAATGGAAAACCTTTCAAGGTCATTCTATCATTCTATCCTCAAGGCAGACCTCAGAAACTCTGACATCGCCGAGAAAACCAACGGATGGTTCATAGACCAGGACTTCATTCCGAGAAAATCCACCTCAGCGATCTCTATTTTCCAGGGTGTTGCAAAGGGAGAAAAGGCAAAGCACACAATCTTCTGGTGCGGAATGGGTTACGGCCCTCTGGCAGTTCTGGTTCCGGTATTTATGACTCACACCAAACTTATTCCTACAACCCTTGCAAAAGGATCTTCAATAAACAATGACAAGAAGAACAAAAACAGCAACAACTGTTTCGTCTGCGACCAGGTACTAAAACTGAAAAAGGAAATCTTCCCGATAAAGAGAGGAAACGGCAACAAGTACTTCAATTTCCACAAACTCTACAACCCTCAAGGAACAGGTTACAGCCAGCAGCTGAAGAAGACCGAACAGGCCATACTTGAAAAATCTGCAGCAGCCATTGAAACTCTTTGGAACGGAGACTTTGACGAAAAGAAGCACAAGCGTTTCAACAGCGAGATTGACGAAATCCTGACGGCCGCCTACAATAACCTTAAATAATTATACATCACTTTCAATTGAAAAACAATCAATTAGAAATAAAACAGAAGAAAGATGAAACAGTTCCTGCTTTATGTTTCTCTCCTTTTTGTCAACATTATTTCCGCCCAGGACTTCAAAGTTCAGGCATCATTCAGGGAATCGGCTCAGATATATTATTCTGATGCTATGCTGACCTTTGGCTACAATATTTCCGAAAATAATGTACTTGGCTTAGGAGTTGGATATTCATATACGAGTGGTGATGCCAGACCGGAAAATACTGAAGAAGGAATTCCAGTCGCCTTGTACTACAGACATTATTTTCATTTGGGAAAGACCAGCCGCCTCTCTATATGCACAGACTTTTTTTTAGGAGGAACCTGTTATACCAAAATAAAAGGTTATGAGAGTGACAAAAATCCTCCTGAAAAAGGAGATTGGATAATATATCCAAGCTTTCAACCCAGCCTTGACATAGGACTGGGCAAAAAAAGACGTTCACATATATTCTTGGGACCTGTGATACTTCCTTCTCTTGGACTGCATCTGGGATATGCAGTCTCTTTCTGATATTATCCAAACATACTAATAATTATTATACTTTGGATTAAATGAAATATGTTTAATTCACTGATTCTAGAATATTTGTGCGAAATACTTGGTTGTGAACAGAACAGGAACGCTGATATATGTCAACGTTTTTTGATGCTTGATGACTTATTCTCTTAACAATATTTAATACTTCTTTATTCTGTACCAGTAAATTGCTTTTTCTGGTAAATCAGGATAGTCGTTCCAAGAAATGGAAAAGCGACCGTTTTTGTATAGTCTTTTGAAACCAGTGCAATTACTATAAGATCCTTCTGAAACTCCGTATTTACCAAGTTTTTCCAGATATTCTTGATCATAAAGCAATATAGACTCAATATGAAATCCCGGTGGAGTCATTTCCCACCACGAAACAGTGTCAGAAATACATTTTTTATTTAAATATACAACCTGTTGGAAAACTCCATCAGGCATAAGCTTTAGAGTGTCGTATTGATTAATATCTCTTACATAAATACCAGACGGATTTTCAAAACTTGCCCTGTTTTTCCATATTAAAAATCCTGAGAGAACAAGTAGTGCTATAAGGATAAATATCCATCGATATTTCTTTATATTACTTTGCATAGTTAATTAAAATCAGTAGATTTTCAGCGGGGTCAGGAAGAAGTTCTGGCCGTCGCTTTCTCCTGTTACAGTGATTCTTACACTCTTGACTTTAGTGTCTGGAGTAAGCACTATGCGGCTGCAGTCAACCTCTTTTCTGCCCTTGTAGTTTACTCCATCTTCAGAGTATTCCGCATAGCCTTCGGTCAGTCCGTAGAAATCCACATTTGACCTTCCTGTAACAATGTCTATCACAGAGCATTTAACAGGTTCTTCAAATATGAATGTAATATAGTCTCCGGCTTTTGCCCTGCCTTCAAACCTGCAGTATTTGTTCTCCTGATATTCCTTGAGGATCTTGAGGTTTTTCTCCGATGACCTCATGTTTGTCTCGATGGTAAAGCGAGGCTGGATCAAAACAGGATGAAGCGGCATGTTTGAAACTGCAACTCCAACGGAATGAAGGGTGTCAGAAACAAATGTGGCGAATCTGTAATTTGCAATGTCTCTGGTAATTATAGGCTCAGTATAGACATACTTGTAGTTTGTGGTGTCTTTCTGGCCTCTTATATTTCCGATTTCGGTCTGAGGAGAAACTATGGCATATTTTACTACGGCTCCCTCATACGGAGGAGTAACCGTAATCTTGTAAGGCCGCATATAGGATTCGCTTATCAGAACATCTGTTTTTGTGAAAGCGACAGGCTCTGCCTTTACTTCAGGATACGGTACCCTGAACCTTATTCCCATATTCTCAAGCCTCGCAAAATGAGCCTGTGTCAGACGGTCATAGAAATACTTGTAATTGGCAGCACTGTCTGCGATAGTCCTGGAAGTTCCCCATCCGGTTTCCGCGAGGGCGCAGAGTCTCGGGAACATCTGATACTCCACAAAATTCTCCGGACGGTTTCCGAGTTCTTCCCAGAGTCCTGCCTGCACACCTAATACGTGTTTCTTTGCCAATTCAAGGTTGGAAGCTTCCTTTCCGCTGTCTTTTCCTGCCGCAGCAAGAGCGATAGGATCGTATGAATAGATAACATCCAGCGGAATTACCCTTGCCCAATTATGGCCTCTTTCAAGCGGAGACTGCTGCATGTCAAGATACACATATTCAGCGGCTTGCATCACGCAGTCAAATCCGTTCTGCACAGCCATCGGACCCCACTTCTTACTGTGCCATACATAGATAAGGGAGTTGTCCTTTATGTCTTCCGAATACATTATCTCTTCCCATCCGGCAATCTTCTTTCCGTACTTCTTTGCTATCTGATTTACCCTGGATACAAAATAGAAATGCAATTGCTCGGAATTTGTCATTCCCATCTTCTTCATCAGAGCCTGGCAGTCCGGACATTTTTCCCAGTTGAAACGATTGACCTCGTCTCCTCCCATATTGATTATTCCGGAAGGAAACATTTCCGCCATTTCCTTTATTATCTTCTCGATAATCTCGTAGTTGCTTTCCTTTGCCACGCACCATATTTCCCTGCTGAATCCGGTTTCGTTGACAGATGTGTCTTCAGGAAATTCGCAGAGTATTTCAGGATAGCTTCCCGCTATTGCAGCGCTGTGCCCCGGGGTTTCTATTTCCGGAATTATCTCGATGTTCCTTTCAGCGGCATACTTTACTATGTCCTTGATTTCCTGCTGTGTATAAAATCCTCCATACTTTTTGTTTCCAGATCCGAAGCTTGACGGAATAACTTCATCCGGTCCTCTCCAGGCCCCCTTTTCCGTAAGCAATGGAAGAGCTTTTATCTCGACTCTCCAACCCTGATCATCCGTAAGATGCCAGTGGAATTTGTTCAGCTTGTGATATGCCATCCAGTCCAGCACCTTGTAAACATCCTCAGCCGGCCTCCAAGTCCTGGAAACATCCAGTTCAAAACCCCTGTAACTGAATTCTGGACAATCTGAGAATATATTGGCAGGAATAGTATAGCTTTTTATAAATTTTTTATTTTCAAAATTATATACTTGAGGAGGCAATAATTGGAGAAGGGTCTGGATACCATTAAAGAATCCTCCGTATGTCTTTGCATCTATTATAACTACATTATCCAGACAAAGAAAGTTGTAGAAATCTTTTTTCTCTGCAGATTTAATTCTTTGTATTATTTCATCAGAACATCCTGCTAAACATAAATGACCGTCATCAAAATCTTCATTGTGAAAAAGAAGGATAGCATTTTTATACTTATACTTTTTTTGAAGTTTTTCATCAATAACCTTTGGCTTTTTCCCCAACAGATTCTTTATATGCGAGGCAAGATAATCGCCGAGGAATTTGTCCTCGGCAATAATTATCGTGTTTTTGTCAAGAACAAAAGCTTTTTCCCCAATAAGATTTCCATTGAATTCAGGCTGCGGTATGAGCTGGGTATATGGATTATTCCTGTCAAACTTGTTTTCCGTTGTCTGGGCAAAAAGAAGCTGCGGGGCAAGCAATGCGGCCGCAAGGGCGATTGTAGTGAATAACCGTCTGATCTGCATAGAATTCTGTCGGGATAAAAATGAAATAACTATTTCTTTTCTTTTGGTGCTGGCCTTTGTTCAAAGTGGCCGGTGTAGTTGATGAAGTCTCTGTATTGGCTGTCAACTTTTACGTATGCGATGCCGTTGTAGTAAACCTCTATCGTCACATAGAAAATCTCGTAGTTGTAGCGATTCTCAAAGTTGAATTCAAGGAGAGCGTCACACTTTCTTCTAGGAGGATTCAGCGTGGTTTTGACATTGATTGGAACATTGTCCGCATCAACGGCAATGGCATCTTCATTAGGGAAGGAAAAGTCAGCTCTTCCGATGTAAGGAAGGTAGCATTTGAGAAGACCGTCCTTGATGGAGATGCTGTAGCCGTCCAATGTTTCCTTCTGAGGGAAGGAGCGTGGTTGGATACGGTCTATTACAATGTAGATATCTCCATTTTCAATAGCGTTTGTAACAAGATTGGATGTTTCCTCTTTCTCCTGAGGAGTCTGTGAAAACGCTCCGCAACCTGCAAATACAAAAGCCGTTGCAATCAGAGCCAGAAATGTTGTCTTGAAAGATTTCATATTGTTTTTCTTTATTCTGTCAGAGGATTGGCTTCTTCCGGGTAAGGTCTGGAATCAACCTCTCCCTCGTATGATACGGACTCGAATCCCGGAACTTCAACCATAATGTAAACCTTGCCGGAAGGATATACCTGAACGGTCATTGTAACCTGAATTGCCTGAGTGTCGGTATCGGTATCGTTGTTCCAGAAAATGCTCTGGAACATATAGCTTTTCTGCTTTTCGCTCCACCCTCCGAATATGGTGGTGATCTGGTTGTTGGCTATGATGCTTATGTCTGTGTTGGCCAGACTGTAAGCCTGTCTTGCCTTTGTTTCTGCAAGTCCCGTGAAAGGAAGGCAGCAGGAAATGCGGTCCCTTTTCAGATCTATGTAATATTCGGCGGTAGATGCATTAATTGTGTTGTAGTTGAAATTGAAGTTGTTGTTCTTGTTGAAACTTCTGGTTATAAAGATGAAAAGATCTTTCTTGGCGGCCCCGTCATTGGTAATCTTGGCGATACGCTCTTTTCTTTCCTTGTTGGTTTCTTTCTTTTTCTTCTGCGAATAAGAAGGAACACTAATCAGGACGGCTGCCAGAAGGCACATCGCGATGGTGAAAATCTTTTTCATGATAGAAATGGTTTATTTCTCTGTTAATAATTGTTTTCTTTGGTTTAACGCATTTTTGAGTTGCAAAAATTGCTCCCGAAACAAATATAGCGATTAAACTTTTGAAATCACGGAAAAAGTGGTTAAAATTGTAGATGTTTTCAAAGATTGTAAATAATTAATCTAAAACAAATGTCAGATACAAAACTTATATCCCAGATTCCTGACGGTCCTCTGTCAGAAAAATGGAAGAAGCGTAAAGCGGAAATCAAGGTTGTAAGCCCTGCCAACAAGAGAAAACTGGAAGTTATCGTTGTTGGAACCGGACTTGCCGGAGCTTCCGCCGCAGCCTCTCTCGGAGAGATGGGTTACAATGTAAAAATCTTCTGCATCAGCGATTCCCCAAGAAGAGCGCACTCCATTGCGGCTCAGGGAGGTATCAATGCAGCAAAGAACTATCAGAACGACAACGATTCCATCTATCGCCTGTTCGTTGATACGGTAAAGGGAGGAGACTTCCGCAGCCGCGAGGCCAACGTATACCGTCTTGCCGAGGTGAGCAACCTCATCATAGACCATTGCGTTGCACAGGGAGTTCCTTTCGCAAGGGAATACGGCGGACTGCTGGCCAACCGTTCATTCGGAGGCGCCCAGGTTAGCCGTACCTTCTACGCAAGGGGCCAGACCGGACAGCAGCTCCTTCTGGGTGCGTACGCATCCCTGAACAAGGAAATCAAGGCCGGAAGCGTAAAGAGCTATCCAAGGCACGAGATGCTGGACCTGGTACTGATCAACGGCCAGGCAAAGGGTATCATTGCACGTAACATCGCAACCGGAGAAATCGAGAGATTCGGAGCCCACGCGGTCGTAATCGCAACCGGAGGCTACGGAAACGTTTACTTCCTCTCTACAAACGCAATGAATTCCAACGGTAGCGCCGCATGGCAGTGCTACAAGAAGGGAGCGTTCTTCGGAAACCCTTGCTTTGCCCAGATCCACCCTACCTGTATCCCTGTACACGGCACACAGCAGTGCAAGCTCACCCTTATGAGCGAGTCGCTGAGAAACGACGGCCGTATCTGGGTTCCAAAGAAGATGGAAGACGTGCTCAAACTCCGCAAGGGAGAAATCAAGCCATCCCAGATTCCTGAAGAGGACAGAGACTATTATCTGGAAAGAAGATATCCTGCATTCGGAAACCTTGTTCCGCGTGACATCGCTTCACGTGCCGCAAAGGAAAGATGCGATGCCGGCTATGGCGTAAACGAGACCGGAAAGGCCGTGTTCCTGGACTTCAAGACCGCTATCGAGCGCCTTGGAGAAGACAAGATCAGGGAGCGTTACGGCAACCTCTTCCAGATGTATGAGGAAATCACCGATGTTGACGCCTACAAGGAGCCTATGATGATCTATCCGGCTATCCACTACACAATGGGTGGTCTTTGGGTAGATTACGACCTTCAGACAACCGTTCCGGGCCTGTTTGCAATCGGCGAGGCAAACTTCTCAGACCACGGTGGAAACCGCCTTGGAGCATCCGCTCTGATGCAGGGTCTGGCAGACGGATATTTCATCCTGCCTTACACCATCGGCGGCTATCTGGCAAAGAAGATCCAGGAGCCTAAGACAGACATCAACGCCCCTGAGTTCGAGGAGGCCGAGAAGGCTGTAAAGGACCGCATTGCAAAACTCTTTGCAATCAAGGGAAAGAAATCTCCGGACGAAATCCACAAGGAACTCGGCAACATCATGTGGGAGTATGTCGGAATGGGCCGTACCGAGGAAGGCCTTAAGAAGGCTATCGTTGAAATCAAGCGCCTGAAGGAAGAGTTCTGGAAGAACGTTTACGTTTCCGGTGAAAACGGAGAGTTCAACCAGGAACTTGAGAAGGCTATGAGGCTTGCAGACTTCTTCGAAATCGGAGACCTTATGGCTCGCGACGCCCTCAACAGAAGAGAAAGCTGCGGAGGCCACTTCAGAGAGGAAATGCAGACTGAAGAAGGCGAGGCCAAGCGCGACGACGAGAACTTCATGTATGTTTCCGCATGGGAATACAAGGGAGAGGACCAGGAGCCTGTACTCCACAAAGAACCTCTTGTATATGAAGGAATTAAAGTAGCAACCAGAAATTATAAAGACTAGTCTATGAAATTCACTATAAAAGTTTGGAGACAGAAAAATGCCAAGGCAAAAGGGCAT
>JAGCXV010000005.1 GCA_017961175.1 Bacteroidales bacterium | reverse complement strand
CGTAACTTTGTTCCGAAGGGCACTTTCCGCTAAAATCGTGCCACCTCAAACTCTTATGATTATGTCTAAAGGCAATCTGTCAATTCTTTTCCTGGCGGCAATTTTCGCTGTTACAGGATGCAATGAATCAAACCGTTACTATACCATAGACGGAACAACCCAGGGAACAACTTTCCACATCGTTTTCCAGCCGCAGGTCAGTTCAGACTCTTCCTTTGCGGCGGTAAGGGACAGCGTAAACGCCATTCTGGAAAGGATTGACTTTTCAGTCAGCGGATATAACAAGGAATCTGTCCTAACTGCCTTCAACGAAGAAGGTAATCCTCACGTGGATAAGATATTCCTGGACAATTTTCTCTCATCAAGGAAAATGACGGAAGAAAGCGGTGGAGTCTTCGATGCCTCTGCGGCGCCGCTTTTTGATCTTTGGGGCTTTGGCTTCAAGACAGGGACCGAGGTCACGCAGGCTATGATAGACAGTGTACTCCAGTTTGTGGGAATGGAGCATTTCCGGGTGGATTCACTCAAGGCCCGGGATGGCTCCGACAGCATTCTTATACAAAGAGACGACCCTCGCTGCAAACTAAATTTCAATGCGATAGCCCAGGGTTACACATCAGACCTCATTGCCGCTAAGTTTTCCGAGATGGGTATGGAGAACTACCTTGTCGAGGTAGGCGGAGAGGTTTACGCCAAGGGGGTTAATCCGAAGGGCAAGCTATGGAATGTGGGAATTGACCGCCCGGTGGACGGCAATAATTCTCCAGGAGTGGACATACAGGCAGTTGTCCGCATCTCCGGCAGGGGGCTTGTGACAAGTGGAGACTACCGCAAGTTTTACATTAAGGACGGCAAGAAAATATCCCATTCCATAAATCCCAAGACCGGCTATCCGGTTGAACATAATCTTTTGAGCGCTACCGTTGTCGCGGAGAATGCTACCATCGCAGACGGATATGCCACATATCTCATGGTACTTGGTCTTGACAAGGCAAGGCAGGTGGTGGAGACTAATGAGAATATCGAGGCTCTCCTTATCTTCAGCGATGGGGATAGCCTTAAAGTCTGGACAAGCGAAGGTATTTTTTACTAACTTTGAAATCACAAGCGGAATAATCAAAAACAACATATATGGAAAAGAAAGACAACCAGAAAAGCATTTCCAGAAGGAACTTCCTGAAAGCCTCCATCGTCCTGGGCGGTGCGGCTTCCTTTGCCGCCATTGGCGGAAAGGCTTTTGCCGGCAACGGCTTTGCACGGGGTTTCACCACTAAGGAAAAGTTCGACACCATCATCGCCAACGGTATGGTTTACAGCGGAGAAATCGCTGAGCCTGTAAGGGCTGATGTAGGTATCCGCAACGGCAGGATCACAGCCATCGCCAAACTCGGCAAGAACTGCGACAACTGGGTTGATGCATCCAACAGGGTTGTATGTCCTGGATTCATAGACATTCACGGCCATACGGACACCAACCTCCTCGAGGCTCCGCTGGGAGACAGCAAGATCCACCAGGGAATCACAACCGATATCGGCGGAAACTGCGGTTACTCTCCATTCCCGTTCTCTGACGAGGAATATGAAAGGAGGAAGAACACTCTCCGCTTCGGCTATCCGTTCTGGCAGAACATAGATGGTTTCTACGATGCACTGAGAAAGAACACCATAGGTATCAACTACGGTAGCTATGTAGGTCACGGGGATATCCGCCACATCGTAGTCGGAGACAATGACGTTGCCGCTACTCCTGAGCAGCTCAAGCAGATGTGCAAGATTCTGGACAAGCAGCTGGAAATGGGTGCTGTTGGTCTTTCCTTCGGTCTGGAATACACTCCGGGATCATACGGAAGAACAGAGGAATTCATTGCCCTGCTTAAGGTTGTGGCAAAGCACGATGCTCTTTACGCAATCCATATGAGGAACGAGGATGACAGAGTGGAGGAGGCTATCGCCGAGGCAATCGAACTTGCAAGACGATCTGGTGCAAGGCTTGAGATCTCTCACCTCAAGGCCCAGAACCAGAACAACTGGCACAAGGTTCCTAGCATGCTGAAACTTATCCACGATGCTGAGAAGAGCGGAATTGACATCCACTTTGACCGTTACCCGTACACAG
Organism: Bacteroidales bacterium; assembly: GCA_017961175.1. GTDB lineage: Bacteria > Bacteroidota > Bacteroidia > Bacteroidales > UBA932 > Egerieousia. Next base: position 20,281 of record JAGCXV010000005.1, on the reverse strand, counting down.
CCTTCTCAACCGGTCTGGATTGCTTCATCCCTCTGGCCCAGAGACAGGGTTCTTCAAAGGAAATCCTTGCAAGACTCGAGAATCCTGCTACCGAAAAGATCATCCGCGAATACGCTCTCGGAAGAGTCAAGAGGCTCGGCGGTCCTGAGTGCATCCTGATTGCCGCCTGCTTTGCTCCGGGTAACGAGAAATACACCGGCAAGTACCTCAACGAGTGCTGCCAGATTTCCGGAAAGGACGAGTGGGAGACTATCAAGTACCTGCTCCAGAGCGAGAAGCTTGGCGTGAATATGGCCGGTTTTGCAATGAAGGAAGACAACCTGAGGACTCTCCTGAACGACCCTCTGGCTATGGTAATTACAGACGGAAGCGTTTACTCTCCTAAGGGCAGGCTCGGCCAGGAGGCTCCGCATCCTCGTTCCTACGGCTCCTTCACCAACTACATCGGCAAGTACGTCAGAGACCAGAAGTTCTGCGACCTGCAGACTGCCATCTCCAAGTGTACCAGCGTTCCTGCCCATCAGCTCAAGCTCAAGGACAGGGGACTTCTCAAGGAAGGCTACTGCGCAGATGTGCTGGTTATCAACTACGATACCATTGCAGACGTTGCAACCTACGGACAGCCTCACCAGTTCTCAACAGGTATCGACCACGTTTTCGTAAACGGTGTCCACACCCTCAAGAACGGCGAATACACTGGCTGCAAACTCGCCGGCGTAATCATCTAACCCGCTCTTTTAGGGTTTCTGCAAGACAATACGCTGATATTCAGCAACATAAGCATTTTCTAGTGCTTCGAAAGAGGCACTAGAGATGTTTTATTTGCCTGACAATCAGGAGATAACCTTGCAGGACTTTATTGCCTGGTCATAGCCACCGCTTCTACTGCAAACATTGTCCGTGCTATATTATGGCCTTTATGAGCCAGTCGTTTTAACGGACTCTCCGCAGAAAAACCAGTCTGCTTCAAAAGCACTGCTTGCTCCTCATATACAAGAAAGCCGTATGACTCTTTCAGAATCATGTCGTCAACCCTGTTTGATGAAGGAAAGCAGTCTGGGTTTTGTCGCCGATGAAGAATTGACGGAAATAACTTCATCCCGTCTGGATGCAACAGCGCTCTGAGCAGTACAAGATCAGACATTGACTCTGGTGCAAATTCCACCAGCCATTTCCGCATCAGATCAGTTTCAAACCAAAGTGTATTCTCCGTTTCTCCTTTCTTGAACTTCCTGAGAATCTCATCATCAATTTCTCTCCATCCTCTCACGATAGTATGCTGAAATTTGTCAAGCTCAGGATATTCCAAGATGTGAATGATAATAATACGACTAATATTGCTGTTACCTTTAAGAAATTCCAGCCTGAAAGATCCTTTCTCTATTTCTTCAATCTTGATGTTAGTTGCTTTCAAAGACAGCAGCACTTTTTCTGCTTCAGCGATTCCTCCTGAACCTGTTTCCAGAACTATATCATTCTCAGTTTCATAATAGTCTGTAAAACACTCGAGTGGCAAATGCCATTCATAGGGATGGACCCTTGTAATGGAATTGCCATACATCAGCAGGGAATCTGTCAAGTGTCCATGTCCCGGACTCATCGCGATACCCTTTTCCCTAAAAGCCTTTTTCAACTCATTGAGTAGTATCCAGCAAACTCCTATCTCAATATGACTTGTCATCCAGTTCAGTTCCAATGAAATCCGCGGTTCCATTATATGTTTATGTTTCCTAGTCATCTTTTGCCTCAATTAACAATCATTCAACTATAAGCTTTTAATTATAGCAATAGCAATAATAACAACGAGAATTATTATTATCCATCTTACAACAGTAGCTAGGCAACCGCCTGAATCTTCTGTTGCTTCTTTTGCTCTCTTGCTTTCCAGATACTGTGCTTTGCACTTTTCTGAGCAGAAAATTCTTCCGAATGCCACACCTCCAAAAGTCTTGTCTGAAACAAAACCATTGTGAATTTCACGTCCACACCAATTGCACTTCATAACTATCTTGTATTATTGTTGTTAGCCCCAGTTTGATGAATTTGCTTGACTGCTTCATCCTTTTTCTTGATAACAATCTGGACAACTGGGATGTGAGCCGATTTGGCCAGCCTGTGCAACCAGTACTGGTGATCCAAGTCCTGTTCGGGAAGCCCTTCAATCACAACGGCTCTAACAAACTTGCTGTGAACCATTCCTCTGGCCTTGTTCTCGATAACCGGGAAACTGTGATTTTTCTGATTGACTGTGAATAGCTGTGCTACACTGGATTGGTTGTTCACCAGTTCCAGCAGTTTCTCGCTTCTGCTTGTCAGCGAGAAGAATGCAACCGTGGTATTCCACTTGTTGAGTAAATCCGATACAACTTGAGCCGAGAGCACGATGGCGCCCTCCTCATCCGAGGCAACAACAGTCTGAACTGTGCCTTTCTCGTAACCTGGAATTTGTGTAATTACTTCTGCCATATAATGCCGTTTAAAAAGTTATTAAACTTTAATAAGATTTTTCGGCAAAAGTAATCTTAGCTTCGGCAAAAATCCGGCAGAAGCTAAATCTTGTCTTAATAATGTTTATTCTACCTCTGCAAACTTCATATAGTGCTCATATAGATAATCCTTTAATCCATTAGGAAGATTACTTGAGATAATGTAAGGCCATAAATCGGAGTATGTCTTAAAGTTGATCTGCAATTTATCTGGAATCAAATTATTTGATTTTAGTTGTTTATAGAGTTCTTCATACAATTGTTTATATGATGAAAACTTTTTATGTTCAGATGTGAAAGACTCCTTGGGTTCAAAGACTAAATTAATAAATTGAATATTTCCGGAATTGCTATAACGCTTGTTATTTCCAATAGAAGTTTCACGCGAAAGCCAATTAGTTAACCCAATTAAATGGCAGATTTCTTGTTTAATGCCCGCCCAATATTGTTTTTTCTTATGACTATCATAATTACTGATAAATTCCGCCCATTTTTCTCCCAAACAATAATATCGATCTAGCTTCTGCTTATATGTTTTTGAAATCTCAAACGAAGTTGTTTTTGTATACTCAAGGAATTTTGACTCAATGAACAAGTAATCATTAGAATTATTTTTAAGCACAATGTCCATATTAGCTGGTTTAGTTCCTTTCAACACAGGAATTTTCACCTCGAAAAGGACTTCGTCGTAAGTGATTGAATTGATGGTTATTGTTGCATTCTTACTAATCCAGTGAAAAAAATTAAACCCAAGCATAGAAGAAGAATTGACAGCACAAGCTTTTGAGATTAGTTCATTCCCATCTCCAGCTAAAAACATTTTTTTGAATCGTTCATTCATATCTTCTGGAAAAATGTTCTGTCGGAAATCGTAAAAGTGAGAATTGTCAATAAGCTCCCCCTTAACAGATTTGGCATATTCGTTTAGTGCTCTCTTAATAGATTTATTGTTTTTCATATCCTTCAATTAAAGAATTAATATTCCTAATAAGTGTTTTCTTCAGTGAAATTGGTTTCAGGACTTCCACGTCATCGCCGAAGTAAAGGAGGTCGTGGATGAAGTCATAGTTGGGGGTGAGGTAGTAGGTGAAAAATGAGTAGTCTTTTGTTGTTTCGGTTGGCTCAAGTTCTTGCTGGCTGGGGTGGAGAGGAAGGGTGCGGAAGTAGTTGGCTTGGCGTGCGCTGACCTTGATCTTGATCAGGGCGGGCTCTTCATCTTCGTAATGCAGGACTCCGTAGCGGGTGCTGAAGAAGGATTCGGCATTGAATTTCTTTGGAAGCTTGAAGTGCTTGTCGCTGATTATGACGGAGTTCATGCGGTCTAGAGCAAAAGAGTGGGGATCTTTGTATTTGCCCTTGTGATCACGGGCGAAAAGATACCAGCGGCGCTTGTATTCCTTGAGGCAGAAAGGCTCCAGCAGGAAATCGCGAGGAGAATCCATATTGAAGCTTTGGTAATTGACCTCTATCATCTTTTCATCGCGCATGGCACGAATGATATCAGTAAGGAAGCGGTGGCTGGATGGCTCGCTCTCGAATATAAGGCGAGAACGCAGGCTTGCGCTTTCATTGATGAGACTGTTGAGGCTGAGGGCCTCCATCATCCATTCACGGATGCCGCTGCCATTCAGTTCATCCTTGTTCTCAATGTAATAAGTATTGTCACTTCTGTCGCATTTTATTGAAATGCCAAAGATGTCGGCAATGGCGGCTATGTGATTTGAGAATGTGCGGTTTGCGAGTTCTTTTTCCTCATCGTTGATAGAACTGCGCATCCATAAGTCCTTGATTTCCTTTAAGGTTAAGCGGCCTCTTGTCTGGAGTGTTTCCAGTAGCCAGATGTAGGATTTGAAGTAATTCTTTGCCATAGCTAATACAAAGATAATAACACCTTCGGCAAAAAAGTGGCTGAACGTCTAGTCTTTTTCTCGTTTTATTGTAAAATCTTTGGTAACTATTACCAAGTTACGATAATTTTCCTATTTTTGTAGAGAAGAAATAGCGACACATTATGGAAGCCAAAAATGATGGATACGTTGTAATAAATGACAGGACGAGCTTTGCAGTACATCCGGGAGAAATACTTCAAGCAGAATTAAAGGAGAGAAAAATAAAACAGAAGGACTTTGCACATTCTATTGGAATGCAGCCTTCACACCTGAGTGCTTTGATTCATGGAAATAGAAGCATTACTCCTGAGATTGCAGCCAAATTGGAGAAAGGACTGGGTATATCAGCTTCTTTTTGGAAGAATTTGCAGAATAAGTATGTTGCTGATTGTATTAGGTTAAATAAACGTGATAAGTTGAAGTATGAAGGTAGAGGCAGAAGATGATTTGAAGGAACTGATGGAGACAGGCACGAATCGAAGGTATAAGAACATTGTCAGAAACAAGGAACTGTTCGATGGCTTTCATAGGGCTGTGGATACTATGAAAGCGGCCGAGAATATTGAGGCTCTGAAGAATATAAGTTTTTTGCATTATGAAAAACTCAAATATGAGTTGTCAGGATTATCGTCAGTTAGACTCTCTAACCGATATGTTCATAGGCTCATATTTGAAGAAAAAGATGATTTAATAACATTGAAACTCATAGAAATAGACGACACGCATTATGGAAACAAAAAATGAAAAATTATACTTGCTGAATGATGTAGTTCCACTGTATGCTCTTCACCCAGGGGGTACGTTGCGGGAAGAATTAAGGGAAAGAAAGATAAAGCAGAAAGACTTTGCTCGTTCAATAGGAATGCAACCCTCACACTTGAGTGCTTTGATAAATGGAACGAGAAACATCACTCCAGCAATAGCTGCCAAGTTGGAGAAGGGGCTTGGTATCTCGGCAACTTTTTGGGTTAATCTCCAGAATAATTATAACATTGATCTAAAGCGGATTAAAGAAAGAGATGAAGCGGCGGGCAAGAAATCGCCTGAGGGACAGGCTCCGGTAAAGCCTTATCCTGTAAAGCAGTATCCGATGAGAGCATTGGCGGATCCTGTCGGTCCGCCTTGTGAAAAGCTGGCAAGGGTAATGCTTACGTTAGAAGCTTCAGACCTGGAATGGCTGGAGTTTCTGGCAGACCGAATGGGGTGGGGCTTCAAGGAAGTTTAATGCTTGTAGGGCAAGATTTAGGACTTGTCAAAGGCAGAGACTATTTTGCTGACGAGGGGATGGCGGACGATATCTTCCGTGCTGAAGTTTATCACCGCTATCCCCTTGATTTTGCCCAGCATCTTGATGCCTTTCTCAAGGCCTGAATCCTCCTTGTTCGGGAGGTCTATCTGGGTCATGTCTCCGGTAACTATGAACTTGGAGTTGTTGCCCATTCTGGTAAGGAACATCTTCAGCTGGCCGAGGGAGGTGTTCTGAGCCTCATCCAGGATTACGAATGCGTTCTCCAGGGTTCTTCCCCTCATATAGGCAAGCGGTGCAATCTGTATGATACCTTCCTCCATGAGTTCCTTGAGCTTGGACTGGGCTATCATATCTCCAAGGGCATCATACAGAGGCTGAAGGTACGGATCCAGTTTTTCTTTCAGGTCTCCCGGCAGGAATCCCAGTCTTTCTCCGGCTTCAACCGCAGGGCGGGTAAGGATGAGACGCCTTACTTCCTTGTTCTGCAAAGCCCTTACCGCCAGGGCGATGGCGGTGTAGGTCTTTCCTGTGCCGGCAGGCCCCAGAGCAAAGACAAGGTCGTGTGTGGCATAGTCTTTCACCAGCTGTTTCTGGTGCTTGGTACGGGCGGAAATAACCTTCCCGTTCTGGCCCATAACTATCATGTCTTTCTGGTCCTGGGACATTACGGCTGGCTTTGCTTCCTTGGTCTTCTTGTCTGTCTTTGCCAGGAAGATGCTGTCCACATCGTCGGTGTTAAGATGCCTTTTATGCATCCTTATTCTTGTAAGCGCCTCGATGGCGTTCTGGAAGGAGTCCATATCCTTGTAGGTACCCTTGAGCTTTATGGTGCTGTCTCTTGGAGTAACCTTCAGGTCAGGGAAATATGAGCAAAGGTGATTGATTATCCGATCGTTGATGCCATAGATGTCTATAGGATCTATGTTCTGAAGCTGAATCTTTTTTTCTGCCATAAATGTTTATCTGTATACGACCTTGATCAGGTCTCTCTTTTTTATCTGCTGCCAGAAGTCTTCAAGTGTCTTGAAAGCCTGCTTCTGTTCAGGTGTTTTTCCTCCGCGGCTGAAATCCTCTGAAGACAGGAATTCCTCTATTGGAACCACAGTGTAGTCTTCCGTGTACTGGCCGGGCCTGAAGCACCAGAGGTATTTCCAGTCCGGCATAAGCATCTTGACCTTTCCGGTTGCCCTGTCTCTTGTAAACGAGAGGGTTATGAGCATTCCTGTGGAAGTCCATCCACTGCGGGTCATGTTGGAAATGTAATTGCCCATAGAGTAGAAAACAATCCTTTCCACGCTGTCTTTCGCCATAGGGCCCTGCTGTTTTTTTACGTAGATGTAGCCTTCTTCAGGAACGTGCGGATGCCCGCCGATTATGGCGTTTACTCCTTCCCTGAACATCATCTTGGCATATTGTTTCTGCTCGGCAACAGGTTCAAGCACATATTCTATTCCCCAGTGCGGAAGGGCGATGATTATGTCCGCTCCCAGGTCCTTGGCTCTGCGTATGTTCTTCTTGATTTCCGTACTGTCTTGAAGATTAACGTAGTATGGATCAGGGACCGGAAGGCCGTTGGTGTCGTAGGTATAATTGAACAGGGCGAACTTCATACCCTTGAGTTCCACCAGAATCACGCTGGAAGTGTCTGCCTGGGCTTTGTTGCGGTATGCTCCCAGTGTCGGCATTTTCAGATCCGAATATGCCGCGATCGTGTTCTTGAAGCCGGTTGCTCCCTTGTCGCAGATATGGTTGTTTGCCATAAGGAAGAGGTCTATTCCGCTTTTCTTTGCCGCCTCTGCGATTTCCTTAGGAGCGGAGAAGCAAGGATATCCGGTGTAAGGCTTTGTGCCTACCGTAAACTCCATGTTTGCAACCATATAGTCCGCCTGCCTGAACAAAGGAGCTACATATTTGAAGGCATTCTCGTAGTCATAGTGCTTTCCGTCACCCTGTTTCAGGGCAGCGTTGATCTGCGCCCCGTGCTGCATCACGTCTCCGGTAAAGGAAATGGTTACGGTATCGCGATGAAGGAAAAAGTCAACATCCCCGAACGGCCTTGCCTTTGGCAGAGGACCTATATCCACCTGCTGGGCAGAGGCACCAGCCCCAACAAGCAGCAGAACAAAAACCAATAGTTTCTTCATACCTCAAAGATAATTCAAATCTTTTCTTAACTTGCAAAACTTTAACGGATATCTGATGAGATTCTTTTTAGCAATGCTGCTTATTCTCTGTCCAGTGGTTTTACAGGCTCAGGATGTGGAGGAAACAGGCGAAGACGTGTATGTTTCCCAGCCTTTGTATAAAGGCCAGCTCTTGCAATATGCCGTAAAGCAGTACATAGAGAAAACCATACGTTCTACAACAACCGCTACTGAAACCACCTTTTATGAGGCGGAAATAGAGATTACACTCAAGGAAACCGGAGCTCTTAAAAAAGTCAAGATTATCAATTCTACGGGATCCGATTATCTCGACAGGCAAATTCTGGTGAATTGCCGCGATTTTGTCCGCAAGAAACACATGACACCGGCTATGGCAGAGGGCAAACCCATAGAATACAGCGTGATTGTGCCCCTGATAATCGAATTCAGGGTGCTTAATGACGGCAAACGGAACTCTGGCAAGAGTTACAACTGGGGCAACACTTACCGTGGTGTGAGTCCAGGCAATGTTGTGAGTCCAAATTATAACAGGTAATCATAATTATTTTTGTTAAATTTGTCCGATTTATACATTGTATGAATATGGACAGGAAAATGCTTGCCGTTTTGGCTCTGGTTATGGCTTTGGCTTCCGGTTGCGACTGGATAAGGGCAAAGCTGGATATGCCTACATCTGAAGACATTGCAAAGAAAAAGGAGCTGATTGCCCAAAAAGAGGCGGCAGAGAAGGCTGCTGCAGCCGTGGCTGATAGCCTTGTTGCCTCTGATTCCACCGTGCAGCAGGTTTCTCCTGAATCCGTGCCATTCAAGCCTGAGGTTCAGAAACCTGAGCCAACCGCATCCGGTCTGGACATTACCCCGCATTCAAATCTGGACAAGACATATTACATAATTGTAGGAGCGTTCAAGACGGACGAACTCGTCAAGGCTAGTCTGAAGCAGCACGAGGGGATTCTTGAAACCCCGTTCGCATTTTCAGGCAACGGTCTGAAGTATGTGGCCATTGGAGGCTATGCGACTCTGGAAGAGGCAAGGGCAGCACTTTATCAGGCCCACCAGAAAGTTCCGGAGGCCTGGGTCTGGAAGAAAAAGTAAAGGGATAATTGAATATTAATCAACGATAAACAATATGAAGACAACAGCTTATACTCAGAAACACATTGAGCTTGGAGCCAAGATGGTTCCGTTTGCAGGATTCAACATGCCTCTGGAATATACCGGTATCAGGGCAGAGCACCTGGCCGTAAGGCAGAGCGTTGGCGTATTTGACGTTTCCCATATGGGAGAATTTACCGTCAAGGGCCCTAACGCACTGAAGTTCATACAGTATGTTACAAGCAACGATGCTTCCGTGCTTTTCCCTGGAAAGGTTCAGTACTCCTGCCTTCCTAACGGAAAGGGCGGTATCGTAGATGACCTTCTGGTTTACTGCATTAATCCTGAGAGCTACATGCTGGTTCCGAATGCAGCCAACATAGACAAGGACTTTGCACACCTTTGCCAGTATGCCCCTAAATTCGGCCTTACTCCTGGTGTGGATTTCTGCAACATTTCTGACCAGATCAGCCAGCTGGCGGTTCAGGGGCCTAACGCAATGAAGGTTATGCAGAAACTATGCAAGGAAGATGTTCTGGGAATGGAATACTACACCTTCAAGATTCTGGAAGTTGCCGGAGTCAAGGATGTAATCCTCTCTACCACAGGATACACCGGAGCAGGCGGATGCGAGGTTTATATGAAGAACGAGGATGCCCTGAAGATATTTGACGCAATCTTCGAGGCCGGAAAGGAATTCAACATCGTTCCTGCAGGACTGGGTTGCCGCGACACTCTCCGCCTGGAGATGGGCTTCTGCCTCTACGGCAACGACATCGACGACGACCATTCTCCTCTGGAGGCAAACCTTGGCTGGATCACCAAGTTCAACGATGTTAAGGGAGACTTTGTAGACAAGGATTATATGCTCAAGCAGAAGGCTGAGGGTCTTAAGAGAAGGCTCTGCGGCTTTGAGCTCATCGACAGGGGAGTTCCTCGCCACGGATATGAGATCTGCAACGCCGAGGGAAGGGTTATCGGTAACGTAACAAGCGGCAGCATGACTCCTTGCTGCGCCCGCGCAATCGGAATGGGCTATGTTGAGGCTCCTTTGTACAAGCTTGACACTGAGATTTATATCAAGGTCCGCGACAGACTTCTCAAGGCAGTTGTAGTTAGACCTCCGTTCTATAAGGGATAATAGTTTTTCGGAATGAACCGCAGCGGAAGATTCTTTCTGGTTTTGGCCTGCCTGCTTATGGCCGGCGGTAATTATGCCCTCTCACAGGATATAGGCGGAAGCCGTCCTTCATCGCAGAGGAATGTTGTAGACTCCCTTAAAAAGGAAGTGGCTTTCCTTACATCCGACGCCTTGAAGGGAAGGGGAGCCGGCAGTCAGGGAGAGAAGGAGGCAGCCGCCCACGTATATGACTTTATGCAGAGCATAGGGGCGATGATGCTTTCTCCGAGGGACGGGGATGATTTCGGCATTGCCAATCCAGTTACCGGGGATACCCTCAAGTCCCGCAACATCATAGGAATCCTTCCGGGATATGACCCTAATCTTGCGGGAGAGTTTATCCTTCTTGGAACTCAGCTGGACGGGCCTGGATACGAGAGCCTTACCGTTAACGGAGAGCACCGCGAAAGGATTCTTCCCGGAGCATATTCAAACGCCAGCGGAACGGCAATCCTAATGCAGGTGGCAAGGATGATCGCAGAGAACAAGTTCATGTTCCGCCGCCCGGTCATTATTGCATTCTTCGGGGCGGGCAATTTCTCCCAGGCCGGAAGCTGGTATTTCCTCAACCGTTCGTTTGCGGACAAGGACAAGATCCGCTTCATGGTGGAGGTTAATTCCATAGGAAGAGACAGCGGGCCTAACACATTCCAGGCGTTCATAGGACTTGCGGATAAGGAAATCCTCAAAGACATCTTCACTGTCGCAGAGCGTCCTTTCTCCCTTTCTGTAAAGATTGCCGATACGGAACCTCTCCACGGAGATTTCCGCAACTTCTACTCTGAAGACATTCCGTTCACCTTCTTTACCACGGGAGACAGCCCGATCCGCGGAACCATCCACGACACTCCTAACATGCTGGACTACGTGCAGATGGGCCAGGCTGTGGAATTCGTTTACACTTATGCCCTTACGCTCTCCTGCAAAGACACCTTCGACAAGAAGGCGGCGGAAGAGGCCGGAACGGAAGATTCTTACGACCGTATCTACAGCCAGCTGGAAGTGGACAGGAGGGCATCGTTCTTCAAGGGAGACGAGAGGACTTTCCTCAAGGACTGGGTATATCACTATGTGAAATATCCGGAGAGCGCCATCGCTTCCCATACGGAAGGAACAGAGGTCGCCGAGTTTGTAGTTGACAAGAACGGAAAGGTAAAAGATATCAAGATAACTACCAGCCTCAGCGATGACATTGACAAGGAAGTGTTGAAGGTCATCAAGGCATCGCCGAAATGGACTCCGGCCCAGCTGAACGGCCGCAAGGTGCCGGTAAGGATTTCCATAGCCATAGAGTTCAAGCTGGCGCAAGGCACCAAGGTGGGATTCAACAAGTAGACAAAAACAGTTTAATATACAATGGATTACAAGTTTAACGAAATTGAGGCCAAATGGCAGAAGTATTGGGCTGAACACAAGACGTTCTCCGCAAAGACGGATCCTTCAATGCCCAAGTATTATGTTCTGGATATGTTCCCTTACCCTTCAGGTGCGGGATTGCACGTGGGGCATCCGCTAGGATACATAGCCAGCGACATCTATTCCCGTTACAAGAGACTGCGCGGCTTCAACGTCCTGCATCCTATGGGTTATGATGCCTTCGGCCTTCCGGCAGAGCAGTATGCCATCCAGACCGGCCAGCATCCGCACGTTACCACTATGGCCAACATAGACCGTTACCGCAGCCAGCTGGACAGACTAGGTTTCTCGTTCGACTGGGACAGGGAGGTAAGAACTTGCGATCCTGAGTATTACAAATGGACCCAGTGGGCGTTCCTGAAGATGTTCGACAGCTGGTACAATACGGAATCCGATTCTGCTGAACCTATCACCGAACTCGTAGCCCGCTTTGAAGAAGACGGCAACCAGAAAGTGAAGGCAGCCTGCGGAAGTGTTCCACAGTTTGATGCCGGGCAGTGGAAGGGATTTTCCGAGAAAGAGAAGGCGGATATCCTTATGCAGTACAGGATTGCCTACCAGGGAGAAACATCCGTCAACTGGTGCCCTGCACTGGGAACCGTGCTGGCAAACGACGAGGTCAAGGACGGACTTTCCGTACGCGGAGGCTATCCTGTGGAGCAGAAGAAGATGAAGCAGTGGCAGCTGAGAGTATCCGCTTACGCCGGAAGGCTGCTGGACGACCTCGAGAGCCTGGAGTGGAGCGATGCTCTCAAGGAAATGCAGCGTAACTGGATAGGCCGTTCATACGGTGCCCAGATGGTGTTCAAGGTAATCAATCCGGATCCTGCAGACGGAAGCAAGTTCGACCGGGAGTACGATATGGAAATCTTCACCACCCGTGCAGACACCGTATTCGGCGTAACCTTCATGGTTGTCGCCCCTGAAAGCGACTGGGTAGAAAAGCTTACCACAGAGGCTCAGAAAGAGGAGGTAGAAGAATACATCAAGCAGGTAAAGAAAAAGACAGAAAGGGAGAGAATCGCCGAGACAAAAACTGTAACCGGCGTGTTCTCAGGATCTTGGGCCATAAATCCATTCACTGGAGAAAAGGTTCCTGTTTGGATTGCGGAATATGTACTGGCCGGCTACGGAACCGGCGCCATCATGGCTGTTCCGGCTCACGACAGCAGAGACTATGCCTTTGCAAAGAAGTTCGGGCTTAAGATCATTCCTCTGATAGAAGGATGTGATGTCAGCACCGAGAGTTTCGACGCCAAAGAGGGAATCATGACAAACAGCGGATTCCTCTCAGGAATGAGCGTAAAGGAAGCCATACCTGCTGCAATCGAGGAAGTCGAGAAGAGAGGAATAGGCCACCGCACGATCAATTACCGTCTCCGCGATGCCATTTTCTCACGTCAGAGATATTGGGGAGAGCCGTTCCCGATCTGCTACAAGGACGGAATAGCAACCCCGCTTCCTGAAAGCGCACTTCCGCTGGAGCTTCCTGAGGTTGAATCCTTCAAGCCGGCAGACAGCGGAGAACCGCCACTGGCAAGGGCCAAGGACTGGAACTATGAGGGCTATCCTCTGGAAAAGAGCACCATGCCTGGCTTTGCCGGCAGCAGCGCCTACTATCTAAGATATATGGATCCGCATAACGACAAGGCTCTGGTCAGCACCGAGGCAGACCATTACTGGAGAAACGTGGATCTCTATGTCGGAGGAACTGAGCACGCCACCGGCCACCTGATCTATTCCCGTTTCTGGAACAAGTTCCTCTTTGACCTTGGATATGTGTGCGAGAAGGAGCCGTTCAAGAAACTCGTTAACCAGGGAATGATCCAGGGAAGGTCCAATTTCGTTTATCGCGTAAAGAACACGAACACCTTTGTATCCTGTGGTCTGAAAGACAATTACGATACCACGGAAATCCACGTGGACGTGAACATCGTCTATAACGACCGCCTGGACATCGAGGCGTTCAAGAAGTGGAGACCTGAATTCGAGACTGCTGAATTCATCCTCGAGGACGGGGAATATATATGCGGATGGGCTATCGAGAAGATGAGCAAGTCCATGTTCAATGTCGTTAATCCGGACAGCATCTGCGACAATTACGGAGCGGACACCCTCCGCCTCTACGAGATGTTCCTGGGCCCTGTTGAAATGAGCAAGCCTTGGGATACCAAGGGAATAGACGGAGTCCACCGCTTCCTGAAGAAATTCTGGAGGCTGTTCTTCGGCGGCGGGGAAGGCCTTGGAGACTTCAGCCTCAGCGATGATAATCCGACTCCGGAGGAGCTCAAGGTTCTCCATAAGCTCATCCACAAGGTCGAGACGGACATCGAGACCTTCTCCTACAACACATCCGTTTCCGCCTTCATGGTTGCGGTAAACGAACTGGCTGCTCTCAAGTGCAACAAGCGCAAGGTTCTGGAGCCGATAATCGTGCTTCTGAGCCCGTTCGCCCCTCACATCGCCGAGGAGCTCTGGCAGATGTGCGGCCACTCGGAGAGCATTTCATTTGCTACCTTCCCTATGTACCACGAGGAGTACACTAGGGAAGACACCTTCGACTATCCGGTTTCATTCAACGGCAAGACAAGGTTCAAGCTCACCCTTTCCAAGACCGCGTCAAAGAACGAGGTGGAGAAAGCCGTGCTTGAGGCTCCCGAGACTGCCAAGTATCTGACCGGCCCTGTGAAGAAAGTTATCGTGGTTCCGGGAAGAATCATCAACATAGTGGTTTAGAGATATGCCAGACAAGAAAAAGGTTTCCGTAAAGAGACTTATACTGGATTACATACTCATCACGATAGGCGTATTCATGTACACCTTCTCGTGGCAGGCCTTTGTGGTTCCTACGGGGATTTCCGGCGGAGGCCTGGTGGGTCTTTGCACCGTACTCAACTATGCTACTGGCATTCCGATTCCGGTATTCTACGGAACCATCAACGCAGCCCTTCTGGTCATAGGAACGATAGTTCTCGGAAGGGGCTTCGGCTTCAAGACCATCTACTGCATCATACTTTCCACAATCTTCTTCGCGATACTTCCGGGAGTGGAGTGGATCTATAACATAGGCCTTACCACCATCCCTCCGGACAGCCCTCAGGCTCCTCTGCGCTATCTGGTCAACCCGATAATCGGAGGTTTTATATGCGCTGCGGGAATTGCTCTGATTTTCAAGCGTAACGGAAGCACGGGCGGAACGGATATCGTTGCCCTCATCATAAACAAGTACAGGAACATTTCTCCGGGAAAGGTCTTTATGTACAGCGACTTCATCATAGTTGCCTCCATAATCCTGCTTCCGGAAAAGCATCTTAGCGACGTGATCCTGGGTTACATCTTCACCATAGCCTTCTCATATATGGTGGACCTGATACTGACCGGAAGCGAGCAAAGCGTACAGATAATAATCTTCTCCCAGAAATATGAGGAAGTGGCGGATAATCTGATGAAGGAACAGAACAGGGGAGTTACCGCCCTGGACAGCACCGGATGGTATTCAAAGCAGGAGGGCAAGGTGCTGATTGTCGTGGCCCGCAAGATGCAGGTCAACGATATTACCCAGGCAGTCAAGTCCGTGGATCCGAAAGCTTTCATTTCAATCACCACGGTTTCTGCCGTTTACGGGCTTGGTTTCGCGGAGATTAAGGGCAAGTCCAGAAAATCTTCCGACAGCCGCCTGAAAAGACTCCTTAAGTGGATAGACAGTTAACGGATATGAATACTAAAAGAATACTTAACGGCATAAAGGCCTATTTCATCATTACACTCGGCCTTCTGTGCTATGTTATGGGATGGTGTATCTTCCTGATACCAAACAATCTGGTTGGAGGAGGAGTTTCCGGTATATCTTCCATCATCCTGTATGCGTTTGGAGTTCCTATCTCGATAACGTATTTTTCCATAAACATAGTCCTTCTGCTGATTGCCCTCAAGGTTCTGGGCAAGGGTTTCGGGGCAAAGACCGTGTATGCGATAATTGCATCCACCCTTTTCTTCCAGTTCGTGCCGATGTTCATCCCGCAGGATTTCATCCAGGAAATCGCAATCTCCAACGGAAAGCTTCTGAGTGCCATTTTCGGAGGCGTGATGAGCGGCGTAGGTATCGGAATAAGCTTCTCCCAGGGTGGAAGCACGGGTGGTACAGACATCGTGGCGCTAATGGTTGCCAAATACCATAACATAGCCCCTGGCAGGATGATTCTCTACATGGATCTTGTGATAATCGCATCTTCTCTGCTTATTCCGGCCAGGGAAGTTATGGACGCTTCCGGCAACCTTGTAAGGGAAAGCTGGGGAATGAGGCTCGCGACAGTCCTCTACGGCTATATGCTGATCGCCTCCTGCTCCCAGATTGTGGATATGATGGTGGCCGGCAGCCGTCAGAGCGTGCAGGTATTCATCTTCTCCAAGAATTACGAGAGGATCGCCGATACCATAACCCAGGAGCTGGGGCGTGGAGTAACAGTCCTTACAGGCGAGGGCTGGTACACCAGAAGCGAAAGCAAGATGCTGATTGTCCTGATCCACAAAACCGAGGTCAGCCGTATACACCAGCTGATAAAGGAAGTGGACAGGGACGCTTTCATTTCCATGGCTCCGGTTACGGGAGTCTGGGGAAAAGGCTTCCAGCAGATAGGCAAATAGCACGTTTCCTTACAATTCCAGGATTGTACATCTGTACGATTCCATAAAAGACAAAAAGTTTGAGGTATTTGTCCTTCAAGCCCTTCCAAGGCCTTGCAGGTCTTTTATTTTTGTGCGGGAAGAAAGCACAAAAATAAATGTTATATGAACACAATAATTAGATTTTCAAATAATGTTATTCTATGGGCGGTTCTTTTCCTGCTCATAGCCCAGACTGTTTTTATTCTTATGCTTGCCGTCCGCGCCAGAAAACTGCGCAAGAGGCTTAAAAGCAAATCCAAGCCAGGCCGAAAAAACTATCAGGTCAGAGCAGAAAGCACTTCCATGCTGTACGAGAGCAACGAACTCTACTACATCGCCAACCAGGCGGTGCATGTTATGGAAGTGAGAAAACCCTATCTGAATCCTCAACTCAGGATCGCAGACCTAAGCAAGGCGGTAGGCACTAACCGCAATTATCTGAGCAAGGCTATCAACGATTGCTTTATGCTGAATTTCAACCAGCTCTGCAATTACTTCCGGGTAAAGGAGGCCTGCCAGCTTTATCTTTCGCAACCTGGGATTTCCCGGAGAGAATGGGTGGACAGGTCGGGATTCAAATCTTTCTCATCCTTCTCCAACGCCTTCGGGAACTTTACCCAGCGCTCGCCTGTCAAGTGGCAGAGGGAGATCCGCCAGCGGCTCAAGAACAAGGAAACCATATCTGTCTATGACTACATAAAGGATTTGACCAAAGTATGAGAAAGTTTCTGAGCAGGGTCCTTTTTGGCCTCAGCGACAGGATGTACACCCTAGCCTTGAGAACCGGAAGGGACAAAATCCGTGAAGAGGAGCTTCTGAGATATCCGGAGTGCCTTATAATCAGCACCAAGGCCCAGGCTATGAAAAACCTGAGCGACCGATTGGAGGATTACATAGAGAGGAAGAAACTCTATCTTGATCCTTACATGAGCCTTTCAAAGTTAGCCTCTCTGGTTGGAAGCAACAGGACCTATATTTCCAACATACTTGCTTCCAGGAACGGTTTCAAAAATTATGTGAACGAACTTAGGTTCAAGCACATATTCCAGCAGATAGCGGAGCTTCCTGCAAATCAGGCGGGATTGCTTCGGGAAGATGATGAAAGGGTGGATGCTGCAGATTATGCATTCATAATCCTCAGGAGCGGATTTACAGACCTCAGGACATTCCGCAGGCAACTCTCCGTGATAAGCGGAGAGTGGGCCTCGCGGCTAAGGACTATTCTGTACTGATTCTACAGGAAGAATTTGTTCACCTTGGCAAGAACCTGAGGGAGAGCGAACACTACAACCCTGTCGTACGGCAGCACAACAGTGTTGCCGTTGGCAATTATGCTGTCTTCTCCGCGTATGATTCCTCCGATAATGGCCTCCTTCGGGAACTTAAGGTCCTTGATAGGGGCCTTTGTTATGCCGCTTTCCGGATTGGCGATGAATTCAAGCACTTCCGCGTCGCTTCCGTTGAGGCACTTGATGGACCTTACCTTGTTGCTGAGGGTGAAGCGGAAAATCCTGCCCGCCGTAACGAGCTTCTTGTTGATTACGGCATCAACTCCCATATCTTCGGCAAGCTTGATGTATTCAAGGTTCTCCACCTCAGCGATAACCTTAGGAACTCCCATATTCTTTACGGCAACGCAGGAGAGTATGTTGGTCTCGCTGGATGAGGTTACGGCAACAAAGGCATCGTAGCCTCCCGCATCCTCTTCCACCAGAAGGTCAGTGTTCCTTCCGTCTCCGTTGATGACAACAACATCAGGCAGGGCTTCGGCAAGATACTCGCACCTTTCCTTGCGGGCTTCTATCACCTTGATATGGTCCACTTTATTAAGCATCTTGCGGCAAAGCATCTCGGCGATCCTTCCGCCGCCCACAACCATAAGGTTCTTTACGTCTATGTCATATTTTCCGGAGTGGCTCATCAGTTCCTGGAAGCCTTCCTTCTTGCATACCATGAACACAAGGTCTCCCTGGAGGAACTTGGTGTCTGCATTCGGGATTATGGTCTCGTTCCCGCGGGCAATGGCTACCGGCTTGAACGGCTTGCTTTCCGGCTTGCCGTCGCTGAGGATATTGAGGGTCTTGTTGATCAGAGGCGCTCCGTCGTCCAGGCGGAATACGGCCATCTGGAGCTTGCCCCTGGCAAAGTCCATGAACTCGCTGGTGCCGGTTTCCTTGAGAAGGTCGATGATTTCATATGCGGCCATCTTCTCAGGATAGAACAGCAGGTCTATTCCCAGTTCTGTGAATATGAGCTTGTTGTCGTGGCTGAGATACTCGTCGTTGTTTATTCTGGCGGTAACTTTCTTGGCTCCCATCTTCTTTGCCAGAAGGGCAGAGATGATGTTGGTGTTCTGGGTCTGGGCAGGGCCTACGGCAATGAAAAGGTCTGCCTTGGAAGCTCCAGCCTGTTGTAGAACTGGTATTGAAGTCGGGTCTCCGTGTACGGTTACCACGTCCGCAAGTTCGCTGAGCTTGTCCAGCTTGCTCTCGTCGCTCTCGATTATCGTAAGGTCATTGGCCTCGCGGCTGAGCATTTTGGCCAGGTGGCTTCCCACATCTCCGGCTCCGGCAATAATTATCTTCATATCAAAAATCTAAAATTCCGTTATTAAAAAGTTGCCAAAGGATCGTCAGCATCCCATCCTCCACGGACTATCCCTTCGGAGGTGTAATCTATCCTGCGGCTGACGTTACCCTTTGAGTCATAGGTATATCTTGAGTGCTCGCACTGTATGTCCTTTTCTTCAATGTAGCTGAAAAGCTTTTGGAAGATTCCCCTAACGGCTTCCATAAAATTCCGGTCTTTCTCAGAGGCAGGGTTATCCACATATTTGACAATTGAAATCTGGTGCCCGTCCTTGTAATTGATCCTTACAAGCCAGCGGTCCTTGTCCTTGTCTTCCTTGTCCAAAGGTGTATATGGATATGTATCCAGGGAGAATTCCTTTACGGCTTTTTCAAAGTCCGAATAAATGTCACCCGCATTGAAATGGCCCATTCCAGTGCCGGAAAACCGCCCGCTCTCCCTCCAATACAGGTAGCTTCCGTATTCGCTTAAACTCAGGGAATAAACCTCCGAGTCAAAAAAGGATTTTCCGATAAAGGACTCGTATCTGAAAGACGTGATGCGGTCTCCGGGACCCTCGATGGCATTCTTGTCTTCATCGATAGCCTCCGGGCTCGGAATTGTCTGAACCGGTTCCTGGGCTTTTGTCTTCCGGGAACAGGAAAGGATAATTGCAGAGCAGACTAAAACTGCCACAACAACGCCTATAACAATTAGGATCTTGCTCATACTAGTTGTTCTACATGGCAAAATTAGTAAAAAATGGTATTTTTGTAATCAGGATGGCTTATATGAAAAAGACATACGCTATAGCTGGACATGTTGTCTCTCTGGAAATGCCGGAGGGAATCATTTGGCAGCAGATGAAGAATCTGGCCCCTTTCGAGATAGAGGACTCAAAGCCGCTGATAGCTTTCCGTCAGGTGGAAAGTCTCGGCGAGCAGGCTCCGGAGCCGCTTCTGGTAAGCGACGACGAGGGCTTCCCTTTGATTACCATAGGCAAGACGGAGAGCGGGAAGTGGTTCTTTACAATGGCTCCCCTCAATAATGCTCCTGTAAGCTGCAACTGTGTTGCCTCAGAAGATTTTTCCGAGGTGGAATTCCAGATACTGAATCCACGCCAGGCTGTCTTTTCCATAAACAACACGATGATGCTGGTTTATGCCCTCAGTACAGCGCCATTGTACACACTGGAAATCCACGCATCTGTTATAATGAAAGGTGGAAAGGCCTTCGCTTTCCTGGGCAAGAGCGGAACGGGCAAAAGCACTCACAGCCGGATGTGGCTGGAGAACATTCCTGGAACGGAACTACTCAACGACGATAACCCTATAATTAGAATAATAGACGGGAAAGCAAGGATTTACGGCTCTCCTTGGAGCGGCAAGACACCTTGTTACAAGAATGCTTCCGTGGAATTGGGGGCTGTGGTTCGCATAGTAAGGGCTCCGTCTAACTTTACGGAGAAGCTTTCCGTTACCCAGAGTTACGCCTGCATTTTCCCTTCCGTGTCTGCCTATCGTCCGGACAGAAAGATTGCGGACGGGGTACACAACACTATAGTAGCT
>JAGCXV010000004.1 GCA_017961175.1 Bacteroidales bacterium | reverse complement strand
ATGCCAAAGGATTTAGGGGCATGATGCACAAAGGTACGATGGAGGTGCTGACTGATGCCGCCTCGAAAGAAATGATTTGGCGCGCGGGCGATGAGCAATACTACCCAGGCGGTGT
Source organism: Bacteroidales bacterium (assembly GCA_017961175.1). Lineage (GTDB taxonomy): Bacteria > Bacteroidota > Bacteroidia > Bacteroidales > UBA932 > Egerieousia. The sequence continues at coordinate 8,245 of JAGCXV010000004.1, read as the reverse complement.
CACCGATCCTAACTACTGCATACTGAAGTTCACCGCCACCGACGGCCGTTTCTACAGCGACTTTTATCCAAGGAGTTTCGTAATCGAGTAATAATCAATCAATACGACCTGATTGATTTAGCGATATTTATCATATGGTCTGCCATTCGCTCGGCATTGGAAGAAAGCTCCAGATACTGGGCGCCGACAGAAGGAGTACAGATGCCCTTTTCCATTCTGGTGATGTGCCCCTCCTCCATCGTGTGGGTAAAGTCATCTATCTTTTCTTCTATGACATTTGCTCTGGCAAGGGCTTCAAAATCCTTGTCCTGATAGGCTGTCATCGCGTCTTCATACAACTGATGCAGTAACTCTTTCAACTGGCTGATTTCATGCTTGGCCTCGTCTGAAAACTGCTGGGAAGAATCGGCGAGCACAGTGGCATATTCAACAATATTCTCGGCATAATCGCCGATTCTCTCCACGTCCCGGATATTCTTGTAGGTACTGGAAAGATAGGCCTGGTCTTTCTCTCCAAGGCCGCTTTTGCCGCTCAGGCGCACGACGAAGGAAATCAGCTCCCGGTTGATGAAATTGAGCTGTTTTTCTTGGCGGTCGAACTCGGTCTTTTGGGAGAAATCCAGATGAACGGCCATGTCCAGGCTCCTGTCCATATTCTCCAGGGCGATATCGGCCATCCTCATAATTTCCCGCTTGACCTGGGAAACAGCGATTGGTGGCGTGCGGAGCATATTGTCGTTTACATACTGAAGGGAGAATTCACTGGACTCCGGAACATGCTTTTCCGGAATCATTCTCTTCACGATATTAACAAGCGCTCCGGTAAGCGGCAGCATGATGGCAACCGTTACCGTATTGAAGAAGGTATGGAACATTGCCAACTGCATCTGCGGAGCAGACGGGAACAAGCGTTCAAAGGTCGAGCCGTATGAAATGCCAAACCAGCCAAGGCACATTGCCGCCAGCATAAACAGCACAACGCCGGAGCAGTTGAACAGCAGGTGGATAAGAGCCGTCCGCTTGGCATTGGTGCCGCTGGTGATTCCAGCAATGACAGCCACCACGCAGGAGCCGATATTGGAACCCATCGTAAGGAAGATTCCCTGATCGATGCCGATAAGCCCGGTCACAACCATTGCAAGGGCTATTGAAGTCATCACGGAGGAACTTTGGATAATCGCCGTGAATAACGCTCCTATCAGCACCAGAAGCAGAGGGTTGCCTATCCCGGCGAGGAAAGTCTTGACGGCATCCAGAGCCGCGAAGGCCTTCATGGAACCGCTCATTAGTTCCAGACCCACGAACAGCAGACCGAATCCAGCCAAAATACCGCCGATGATCTTATAGCTGCTCCTCTTGGCAAAGATGCTCATGAAAGCTCCCAGTCCGGCAAATGCGGAAAAAATAACGCTGGTGGAAACGGAATTTCCGCCAAACATACCCAGGGCCACAATTTGAGCCGTAACCGTGGTTCCTATATTGGCGCCATATATGATAGTTGCCGCCTGCGCAAGGGAAATGATTCCGGCATTGACAAAGCCGATGGTCATAACGGTGGTGGCTCCGGAACTCTGAATGGCTGCCGTACCAAGGGCACCTATTCCCACACCCAGAAATTTGTTGTCAGAGGCTTTTGAGAATAGTTTTTTGAGTCTTTCAGAGCTCCCCGCCTCCAGATTGGAGCTCATCATCTGACACGCTATAAGGAATACTCCGATTCCTGAAAGAAGTGTCAGCAAAGAAGTTATGATTGCTGTTAAATCCATAAAAAGTGTTTTGAAATAGACAATTAGTTCTCCCGACAGAAGAACCGTGCCTAAAGCCGCAGCTTGCAGCAGCGCAGCCACTGCCTTTCAAAACAAAATTGTGAAACGGGGAATTCCGGTAAGCGTATAAAAGATCCGAATAAATCTCCGGATACAGTGAACGAAGATGCCTGAAGCAGTTTTTGAGAACGTTGCACCGGCCGGATCACAGCTTCCTCCTCCACATCATTTACCTCTTCCCAGCAGGCATCCAGTTCGTGTGAGAAAGGGGCAAAATCAGCGCTTTCTGGCAACAATGTCAGAAAAAGTGCAAGAAAAAGTGTCAGAATTCTCATTTCAAGCAAGATCCGTTTTACAGAACGCAAAACTATGAAAAATACTTGATAATCAATCTATATGTTACAAAATATGCACAAATTATGTTACATACACGGCACTCTTCATACTGCAAAATAACTGTATCGCATCTTCCGATGGTTATTCTTCAGCCAATCGCTTGAAAAGATCCAAGACCAAACGTGCGGGAATAACCAATTTTTGATGATCATCAAGCCAGTAAGTCATATCCTTATTCTCTTTAGCCAATTCAGAAAGATAATTAACCTCCCAATCTGTCAGTCCTTTTGATATTGCTTCAAATATCCAAAGGACAGATTTTGCCTTCATCTTGATAATCTGCTTACCAACAGAATATACCACAGTCTCGTCTTTATCAGCTTTAGATTTCAGAAGAGTCTCCGCAAATTCCTTTAATCCTTCAGAATATATATCGTTTAAATCACTTATTCTGATTATTGTTCCCATAGCACATCAGATTATTGAATAAAAGACGATTGTTAATCACGGTTACACTGGTAGCAATTTCCTTTTGCATGATTCCACTGTTATTCACTATTTTCCAATAGTCAACGTTGTGAAGGTATATAGAGGACAGATATTTGACACTTTTGTCATAACGTTCCCTGATAATTGCTTCTGGAATATTGTGTCCACCTTCTGCCACACGTTGTTCTACTCGTGCAACAGCTAAATCTGCAGAATCAAGCCAATAATAAAAGAGAGCTACCTTAAAACCATTTTTATGGGCCTCTTGAATATGTCCCCTATAGATTTTGGTGGCAAGAGTTGTCTCGACACAGAAACTTTCATTGCCAGACAAATAAGAATGCATCTTTCCAAGAGCTTCCCTGCCAGCCCGAATCTTCACGCTTTCAACATTTTCCGGACATATTTCTCGCGCGATATCATCAGCGTTGATAAAATCCGGACAACCAAGTTTTTTATACAAGCTATCACGGAAAGCGGTAGTTTTCCCGGCTCCATTACAGCCTGCTATAATGTACATTATCTTCTCCGACTTTCTATCGAGGCGCAAATGAAGTGGATCTATATTTACTATTAATAACACTGTTAATCATTCCAGGTAAAAGAATAAATGCTGTTATCGTAGTTTAAAACCTTCTCAAATATAAAGATATTCTTTTTGCCAATACGAACAATATTATAGAATCGCTTCAGCTATCCGTTTCCCGGCATCAAAGGCCTCCTGCAGTTCGGCTTTACCGGTTATTTCCTTCGGCCCGTTGACTCCGCCACAGAAGATATGGCCTTTGAGGGTTGCCTTCTCGTAGCAGTCAATCCACCCCTGAAGGCCACTCTCTGCACGCTTCGGAGTGGATTCGTCATCTTCGGCAGCGGTAGTGAGAAGGTATATGTCACGGAAACGGTAATCCTTGGGATACATGGCGTTCATGCGGTCGATGAGAGTTTTCATCTGGCCGGACATCTCATAATAGTAGATAGGAGTCGCCCAGCAAACGACATCGGCATTCAGAACACTTTCCATTATGGCAGGAACATCATCCTTGAATACGCACGCACCGGTTTTCTGGCAAGACAGACAGCCGATACAGAACTTGATTTCCTTTCCCCGGAGAGAGATTAATTCCACTTCGTTTCCGGCCGCTTTGGCTCCTTCGGCAAACTTCTCCGCCAAAGCATTACTGTTGGAACCCGGGCGGAGGCTGGTTGATATGACAACTACTTTCTTCATATACACAAAGTTACAATATATTTCCTCAGCTAATTCTCATCGTCTTGAGGCTGGCCTGGAATTACAGATCCACTGGTCTAAAAGCCTGTTCAAAGACTCGATATCTTCTTCCACACTGGTGCACTTGTACTGCTCCGGATTGCGGTTTACAGTAACTACATGATGGTTATCTGCTTTAAACTCAATCTTGTAGATACAGTATCCAGTCCAGCTTCGGTGAGCCCAAAAAGTTGATCCCTCCATATACCAGAACCACTTGTCCTCCATAGCCTGAGGAATGTTACCCCGGCGGAGGGCATCCATTTCATTATCGGTAAAAGACCTGTCAAGAATAAAAGTCTCATGCTGTTCAGGCATAGGCTCTGTTTTCCAGTCCCCGCGACGGGCAGCACGTGACTCCTTTTTCATATCTTGCCACAAAGCACTCTCTTTCAGCACCTTTGTCTCGCAATCCTTCATTGCGTCAAGAGTCTTTTGAAGCAACTCATCCAGTTGCCAGCCAAGCATCTCGGCTCCTTTCTCGATCACATCGCGAGAGCAGCCTGCGGCAAAACCCTTTGATTTATACTTTTTCTTGAGAGACTTAAGCTCCATATCCTGAGTGCTTAATGACGGGCGCATCAGCGCGGCAGCCCATATCAAGCCTGTCAGCTCATCGGTGGCAAAGAGCACTTTCTCCATAGTGTGCTCAGGCTTGATGTCCACGTGCATTCCGTAAGCATGGCTGCAGATTGCGTGAATCATTTCTTCACCTACCCCACCCTCACGCAGCAGCTCAGGAGCCTTGATGCAATGCTCCTCAGGGTACATTTCAAAGTCAATATCGTGAAGAAGCCCTACGATTCCCCAGAAATCCTCGTCTTGAGCAAAGCCCAACTGCCTTGAATACCAACGCATTACACCTTCCACTGTCAAGGCATGCTGAAGATGGAACGAGTCTTTGTTGTATTTTTTCAGCAGCTCGACTGCCGCTTCCCTTGAAATGTGATTTTCCATAATCTGTCACTGAATGCTAGTCTATAAGACAAATTTACGAATAATCACGATTTATAAAATCGAGGCAATTAATAATTCACAGCGCATCGTAATGGCTGTCGCTTACGGCTTCCAGCCACTCGTTGGATGCTCCTTCCTGCACGTCCTTATGATAGGTCAAGTGCTGGAACCAGGAGTCCTTGGCAGCACCATGCCAGTGCTTCACACCCTCTGGAATCTCGATGATGGTGCCAGGAGTCATCACTACAGGGTCCTTCCCCCATTCCTGATACCATCCCTTTCCTGCAACACAGACCAGTACCTGAACCTGCTTGTGGTGGATGTGCCAGTTGTTGCGGCAGCCAGGCTCGAAAGTCACATTGGCTATGCCGCCTGCCATCTGGGCCAGATAGCTGTTGCCGACGAAATACTTTGCGTATGCGGTGTTAGGCTCACCTTTAGGCCATATGTTGAAATCAACAGTCTGAACAGGATGATATTTCTCGCCGAAAACTTTTGCCAGCGCTCCGCGAAGTCTCTCGGCTTCAGCCAATCCTACCTTTGCCTCCAGAATGGCCGGTATCTCCTTTAGTGCCTCGTCACTTACACCCATGTTCCTTGACCCTGAAACATGGGCAACAAGCTGCGGCTCACAGCCCGGCAGCGCAGAGATTGCAGATACTGTAACAATCTCACGGTCAGCAAAAGAAAGGTTATTCCTGGCAAAGATGTCGCCGAAAAGATGGGCTTTCAGATAGTAGTCTGTCTGAGGGGCGAAAGCATAAGTGAAAGGCTGTCCGCCGACCAACTGCGTCTGAACCTTAGTACCTTGTTTCAAGGCATCATAGTCTTTGGACAGAGGATCGGCGTCACGGCCTTCTTCAACAACTAGCCCTGCTTCCTTACGTTCCCTGATGACCTGCTGCAAAATTCCAAGGGCATTAAGAGACCGCGGGAATCCAGTGTAGGCATAAAGCTGAGAAAGAGCCTCTTTTGCCTCGCTTACCGTCAATCCCTGTTCCAGTCCTTCGTTCAGGGAAACTTTTAGCCCTTCTAAGTTTCCCTTGGCCTCGTTGGCCGCAATAGTCACAAGTGTTCGCTGTCTGTTTGCTAGTGTCATATTCTTGTCCTGTGCCGTTATAGTTGTTGTCATTGTGGTTAATGCGGTCAAAGCCGCTATTAAAGTAAGTCTTCCCATAGTTATTACCTCCAGCCCATGAACATCTTGGTTACCTCACCATCGTGATGATCAAAGAAAAGACTCTTTCCGGTGTCGAGCGTCTTAATCAGGGACATATCGTCTGAAGAAAGTTCAAAATCGAATATATCGATATTCTGGGCCATACGCTCTTTGTGAGTCGACTTTGGAATAATGATTACGCCACGCTGAAGCAGCCAGCGAAGGGTTACTTGAGGAACCGTCTTGCCATACTTGCGTCCAATCTCCGCGAGAGTCTCATTCTTAAAGAAATTGTTGCGTCCTTCAGCCAGAGGTCCCCAGGACATTATGCGGCAGTCAAGCTCGTCCATATACTTCTTTGCTTCTATCTGCTGGTTAAACACGTGAGTCTCAACCTGATTGACCATCGGCTTAATCTCCACGTTGGAAGCCAGGTCAATGAGGTGGTCGGGATAGAAGTTGCTCACGCCGATTGCCCTTAGTTTCCCCTCGCGATAAGCGTCTATCAAGGCCCGGTAAGCACCATATCTGTCGCAGAATGGCTGATGGAGAAGCATCAGGTCAATATAATCGGTCTGCAACTTGCGCAGACTCTCGTCAATAGATGCCTTGGCCCTTTCATAGCCATAGTTAGAAATCCAGATCTTGGAAACAAGGAACAGGTCTTCACGCCTGATACCGCTCTTTTTCCAGGCATTTCCCACACCTTCTTCATTTGCATAAGCCTGGGCGGTATCAACCATCCGGTATCCCACACTCAGGGCGTCGCTTACACAACGTTCACACTCCCCAGATGTTACCTGATAAACTCCGTAACCAATCTGTGGCATCTTGACGCCATTGGACAATTTGATGTATTCCATATTGCTCAATTCTTTTATCAATTAATATCCAAGACCTTTCAGCCATTTCTCGACTTTGGCTTTTCCCGTACGCACCTCGTGACCGTAGATGCTGAAGCCTTTGGTGACACTGGCTCCAGGAAACGCTTTCTTGACGTCCTGCACGCAGCCTGCAAGCCCTGAACCCTCGTGAGTTGTAAACGGAATTACGGTCTTGCCATTCAGATCGTTTGCATGCTTTTTGAAAAATGTAAACATTACCTGAGGATAAGTTCCCCACCATACAGGTCCTCCAATGAAGATGGTGTCATACTGGCTAAGGTCAATATCCCCCTCGTACTCCGGAAGTTCACCGTTTTTAGCCTCTTCCTTTGCCAGATTGATAAGAGGAGTGTAAGCCATGCCGTCATACTTGTGAGTCACTATCTCAAACTGCTCTGCACCTGTAAGTTCAGTGATATAATCGGCGACAATCTTCGTATTGCCGACCTTGATGTTTCCAACTGCGTAGTTATCTCCCGCGTGAGAGAAGAACACCACCAATACTTTTCCTTTCTGTTCCATTTTGTTCCCGTTTTTTGCTCCGCCAATGCACGATATTGATACAAGCAGTGCCATAGCGGCTGTGATTAAATTCTTTGTATTCATAATGCTTTTTTTTCCAATGCAAAATTAGGTTGACATTGGGTGCTCATTGTTTCACAAAAAGCATTACTATTTTCACTTTTTGCAGAATTTTCTGGTTTTTAAATGGAAGAATGTGCAACTTTGCGGTAAATATCAGCGATATGAAGACCGATTTCCTGTATTCCACGGATTTCTACGGAATGAATTCGAAAGAACTGAGCCACACCTGCATGCATCTTCTATGCACCTCAGGAGAAGGAAGTTTCGTGTTCAACGAGCACTGTTATCACATTATGAAGAATGACCTGGTGGTTATACCGACTCCGACCCGGGCCAGAAACCTTGCGGCCAATCCCGACATGACGGTGGAATGGTTCGCCGCCGACAACAAGTTCCTGCAAAGCCTTCTGCCATCAAACAACTACAGCATCGGCGGCAGCATATCGCTCAATCAAGATCCGGTCATCAGGCTCACCGATGATCAGGCATCACTTCTTCTGGAGGATTTCCACAGGCTCCGCGACCGTATGGGCGACAGACATCTTCAGTTCTACCAGGAACTTATGGGCAGCCTCTGCCTGACTATGATGTATGACATCTTTGAAGTTCATTCTCAACGCGATGCGACAGGAACCCACACAGACCGCACAGCCTATATAGTGAAACAGCTGATGGCTATTCTTTCTACCGGTATCAGCCGTACCGAAAGACAAGTAGGCTATTACGCCGACCGTCTTAACGTTTCACCCAAATACCTCTCCGCTACAGTTAAAAGAGTAACCGGGCACAGTGTCACATCGTT